>NZ_AWQS01000049.1 GCF_000576575.1 Intrasporangium chromatireducens Q5-1 | reverse complement strand
CCCTTCGACGGTTTGTGGCCCTTCGACGGTTTGCCGACGGTGCCGACGCGACCACCCGCGCCCGGACGGGAAGCGTTGCGGTCGTGGTGGCGCCGGAACGTGCTGAGGGACAGGTCTGCCCGCAGGCGCTGCCACCAGTTCCGTTGGGCACGAAGCCGTTTGCGTGCCGTCTCGACGTCCGCCCAGAATGCCGAGACCTGCTCGTCGGTCGGTTCCGCGATGTCGAAGACGTGCCTGTCGGCCGACCGGGCGAGCGGGACGAGGGCAAGGGCCCGGCGGCGCTCGAGGACCGGGTCCGGCGTCTCGTCGACCACCCGAGCGGGGGCGCCCATGACGGCGCCGTCGACGACGGGGCTCGGTCGCTCTGCTGCCGGGCCGGTCACCTGCTCCTCGAGGGCGTGAGCCTGCTCCAGCCGCGTGCCCTTGCGGGGCAACACGATTCGAAGGTCGTGGGCGGTGTCGATGATCTCGCGCCAGCCTCCGGTGACCCTTGTCGCGGTCGGTCCCGACATGCGGCGCTGTCGCCGGCGCACGGCCTTCGCGAGCCGGATGACGCCGTAGACGAGCAGGACGAGCAGGACCGGACCACCGACGAAGAAGATGAGCCAGCGCAACCAGTCCGGCCAGTTGTCCGGGTTGAGCGGGTTGTCATCGTCCTTCTGCGGTCGGTGCAGCTGAGTCGCGTTCTGGGCCTGGTCGGGGCCCTGGAGGACGCTCGGCGGGTTCTGCGCAGCGGGAGGCGGCACCTGGACGCCCGTCTTCTTCTCGTCCGACTTGCGGATGACCTGGTCCGGTTGCTTGTTGTAGTCGGGCAGGAACTGCTTGGGCAGGATCGGCTGCCACGTGCCGGTCGCGGTGCGGACCTCGACCCAGGCGTGGACGTCCTTGCCCTTGACGGCGCCGCCGGCCTGCGGGATCGCGCCGAGGACGACCCGGGCGGGGATGCCGAGGCGGTTCGCGGCGAGCGCGAGGGCCGAGGCGTACTGCTCGTCGTTGCCGGCGAGCTGTGTCGACTTGAAGAACGTGGCCATCCGAGCGAGGGAGTGGCCCGGGAGGAAGACGTTCTGGTACGTGCCCGGCGGGCCGCCGTCGGTGTAGGCGCCGTCCTGGAGCGACTTGGCGATGGCCACGACCTGTGCCCACGGGTCGTCCGCCGAGCGGGTCCACTGCTCGACGCGGTCCTCGAGGAAGGTGAGCGGCTGCGTGTCGACGAGGGTGCCGGAGTCGAGTCCGACCTGCTTGGGCAGTGAGCCCGTCCCGGCCGGCACCCGCGCGGTGATCGTGTAGCGGTCGCCGGGGGCGAGCTTGACCGGGAGCACACCGGTGTTGGTGTCGACGTTGAAGCGCAGGTCGCGGCTCAGCTGGTCGGCCCGGCCACCGCGGAACTCGATGCCGGTGACGTCGCCGACCGTCGGCAGCCAGACCTGGTCGTAGCCACCGGCCGGGACCGAGACCGTCGCGGTGACCTCCTCACCGGTGGCGTCGGGGGTCGCGATGTGGCTGCCGACCTTCCGGAAGCTGGAGCCCTGGTCGCCGTCACCCTCGTTGGCGTAGTTGCCGGCGCCCCACACCATCCCGTCATAGGAGTCGAGGGTCGCGAAGCGCAGCGGCGTGCCGGGGGGCAGGCCCTGCACGGTGAGCAGGGTCCGGTCCCACAGCTCGGCCGGGTTTGGCTTGGTGTACTGCCGGAAGCCGGCGAGCGGGCTCGGGTAGCGCGAGACGTCGGCGGGCGGCACGAGGCCGGTCCGGAGCACGGTCCGGTTGCCGTCGTCGGCGCCGGGCAGGTGCGGCCCGAGGAGGAAGCCGCCGGCCGTCGCGAGGCCGAGCAGCACGGCGGTCGTGACGCTGCGGGTGGCGCGCCCGGCGCCGTTCTGCAGCGCAGGGCGGTTTCGGTTGCTGCGCAGCGCCGCCCAGCCGATCGCGGCGAGGGCGAAGGCGGCACCCTGCAGGGCGTACGACGCAGGCGTCAGCGTGCCGAGCGTGATCGAGGCGACGAGGAGAGCGATCGGCGCCACGAGCGCGAGGAGGGCGCCCGGCCATCGCCGGGCAACGCCATACGTCAGGGCGGCGCCGACGAGGCCGAAGAGGAAGGGCAGCGCCATGTAGGGGCCTTCGGAGTCGACCGGCGGGAGGGCCGTCAACAGCTCCTTCCAGCCGGGCACGGCGCTGTGGACCAGGGTGCGGAACGTCGTCATCGACGGCAGCACGCCACCGATGAGGTCCTCGCGCACAGCGATCGGTCCGGCGAGCAGCAGGTAGGCCGCCGCGACGGCCACTCCGGTGAGGAGCCCGGGCCAGCGGAACGTCGCGCCGACGTGGGCGACCACCAGGCCGATCACGAGACCGGCGAGGCCGACCCAGAGCCAGCCGAGCCCGAAGTACGTCGTCCGGAAGCCGATCAGGGCGAGCACGACGAGGACGACGGTGAAGCCGGCATCGACGAGCTGCGGGGCACCGGGGCGCAGCTGTGCCACGCCGCCCCTGAACCGCTGCCCGAAGGTCGGCCCGGCCTCGCGGAGCGTCGGCGGCGACGGGATGGCGGTGCTCATGCTTGACGTCGCGCCTCTGCCCGACGCTCCGGGCCTCGCTCGTCCCTCGCTCGTGTCCTCACGCCGGTCGGCGCTCATGCGACCCCCGCCTGCAGCAGCATGCGCAGCTCCTCGAGCCGCGCGAGCGTCAGGATGGTGAGCCCGCCACCGTGCCGGATGCCGTGCGTGGCTCGTGGGTCGACGACGACGACGATCTTGGTCACCTCGGGCGGGAACTGGGCAGCCGCTCGCTGCAGCTCGACGAACGGCCGGTGCGGTCCGGTCACGATGAAGCAGGTGCTCGTGTCGGGAGCCAGCTCGGCGGCGGCGAGCGCCGAGGCGAGCAGGTCGACCGGACCGGGGACCACCCGCGACATCGCGTCGAGGCCCACCTGCGGCACGGTCTGCCCAGCGGACTGCTCGCCGCAGACGATCGTCACATCCTGCTCGTCGAGGGCGACGCGGACCATGATCGAGCTGCCGACGGAGATCGCGGCCTCCACATCGGCCTCGATAGCACTGGGCGCGTTCGCGGCGTGGATGTCGCGCTCCTGCGCCTCGACCCGATCCGCCCGCAGCGTCCGACCTGAGCGCCCGTGCCCCGACCGGTACTGCTCGGGGTCGGGATCGACGATGATGCAGACGTGCGACCGCCTCGTGTCGAGGAACTGCCGGACGAGCAGCTTGCCGGCCTTCGCGGAGGAGCGCCAGTGGATGTGGCGACGGTCGTCGCCCGGCTGGTACTCGCGCAGGGCGTGGAAGGCGAGGTCGCTCATCGACACGTCCTCGGTGGTCGAGCCCTCGAGGTCGCGCAGCAGCCCGGCGCCGAGGGACTCGAGGGCGACCGTGCGCGGGTGGACGAACAGCTCGGTCTGCTCGGTCCACTGGAGGGTGCGGCGCATCAGCCCGAGCGGGTCGCCCTGGACGGTCGTGGCCGGCCCGATCTGGATGACGCCGCGACGGCTCGTCGGGACGACGAAGAGCTCCTCGTGCGCGGTGCCGGACGTGAGCGGGGGCAGGACGAAGCGGGCGGCCGACAGGCCGACCGGCAGCTCGACGAGCAGGGGCAGCATCGGCGCCCGGCCGGCGTTGCGGACGATGACGCGCCCGGTCGCCGGCTCACCGACGATGACCCGGCGCGGGTCGACCTCGGCGTCCACGGTGACCCGCGTGCGCCCGAGGGCGAGTACGAGGCAGACGACGACGAGGATCAGCGCCGCGGCGGCGACCATGAGCAGCTCGGTCCAGCCCCAGTGGGCGCCGATGAGCCAGCACGCCACCCCGAGGGCGAGGATCGCCCAGCCGAGCGGCGATACCCAGCGCAGCACGCCGGCGACCGGCCGCCACACCGGACGTGCCTGCTCGGCGACATGCGTCAGCGTCTGCGTGAGCGGCTGGGTGACCTGGCGGATCCCACGGCTCGTCGTCCCGGCCACCTGGCTCACCGTCGAGGTCGTCCGTGACTTTGCCTTGGCAGCCCGACGGTTCCGCGGAGCCCCGGCGGCGCCGCCGGTCGCCCCGCCGGTCGTCCCGCCGTTCGCGGCCCCGGTCGCGCCGTCTGCGGCCTCGGTCTGCTGTGTCATCGCTCCACCCCGGTAGCGCCCGTCGTCACACTGGTCACGCCGACGCGCGCTCGGCGGGTGGCGTGATCTGCCCGAGGATCTGGTCGATGACCTGCTCGACCGTCGTCCCGGCGAACTGAGCCTCCGCCGCGAGGAGCAGGCGGTGCGACAGGACCGGCTCGGCGAGCATCTTGATGTCGTCGGGGATGACGTAGGTGCGCCCCTGCGAGGCCGCCCACGTCTTCGCGCACCGGACATAGGCGAGACAGCCGCGCACCGAAAGGCCGAGCTTGAGCGACGGGTGCCGCCGCGACTCCTCGGCGATCCGGCTGACGTAGCCGAGGATCGCCGGGTCCACGTGCACCTCGTCGGCCAGGCGCGCCATGTCGACGATGACGCTGGCGGCGATGAGCGGCTGCAGCTGCTTGGCGCGGTCACGGGTCTTCGCGTCGGCGAGCACCGCGATGGTCGCCTCGTGGTCGGGGTAGCCGACGCTCGCCTTCATGAGGAACCGGTCGAGCTGCGCCTCCGGCAGCCGGTAGGTGCCCGCCTGCTCGATGGGGTTCTGCGTCGCGATGACCATGAACGGCTCACCGACCGAGTGGGCCTTGCCGTCGATGGTGACGCGGCCCTCCTCCATCACCTCGAGGAGCGCTGACTGCGTCTTGGGCGAGGCACGGTTGATCTCGTCGGCGAGCACGATCGTGGCGAAGATCGGGCCGGGGTGGAACTCGAAGGCCTGCTTGCTCGGCTCGTAGATCGTCACACCGGTCACGTCCGACGGCAGCAGGTCCGGCGTGAATTGGATGCGGCTGTGCGTGCCCTGCACCGTCGCGGACAGCGCCCGCGCGAGCTGGGTCTTGCCCGTGCCGGGGTAGTCCTCGAGGAGCATGTGCCCCTCGGAGAGCAGGCAGGTGAGCGCGAGGCGGGTCACGTGCTCCTTGCCGAGCACGGCCTTCTCGATGTTGCCGACCAGCTGCTGGAACGTGTGGGCGAACCAGGTGACTTGGTCCTGGGTGATGGGACTCGTCCCGCTCATGCGTCTCGTCTTCCTGTCGTGTCGTTGCGTCGATTGCGCGTATGCCGCTGAGCTCGCTCCCGCCGCGGCGCGCGGTCCCGTGGGGGGCGTGCCATCAGCCACCCCACGGGTTCCTGGTGAAGGAGTCGGTGCCGTTGCTGCCCGTGCACGTCACCTTCACCCAGCCGGTCGAGAAGCCGTAGAACTTGCCGGAGGTGTTGGTGCCGTTGCCGGGCTGGATCGACCCGTTGGTGCCGTCGTCGCGGTTGTAGGGCCAGCCACCCTCTCGGCTGTCGAACGTGCAGTAGATCGAGGCACCACCCTGGAAGTTGCTGAGGTGGTACTGGATCCACTGGCAGTCGCCGCTCGAGCAGCCCGGTCGCAGGCCGGTCGCGCCCGTGGGGCGCACCCAGTCGACGGTCGGCTTCGGCGGTGGCGGTGCCGCGTTCGTCGTCCCGGAGACGTAGGCCGTCCACGGCCCCCATCCCGAGTCCTGCGCCTTCGCGCGGACCCGGATCTTCTTCGTCGTCGAGTAGCCGAGCCCCCCGATCGTCGTCGAGTGGGTGCCGGAGCCGACGACGGCGTTCTTGTCGCCGTCGATCTCGTAGTTCGTGATCGCCCGACCGTTCGAGGCCGTTGTGCCCCACGACCAGGTGATCGAGTTGTTGTCCTTTGAGCTGACCCGCAGGTTGGGCACGCCCTGGGTCGGGCCGTAGGGGTGGAAGGTGACCTGGTTGGACCACGGCGAGCAGTTGCCCGCCGTGTTGCAGGCCCGGATCTGCATCGTCTGCTGGCTCGTGCCGAGGTTCGTCGCCCGACCGCCGGACATGCCGGACGTGTAGCTCCACGACCCGCTGCGGCCGGACGACGTCTGCCACCGCACGGAGGAGTAGCCGCTCGAGCGGGGCGAGCCGAGTGAGAACGTCGCGTTGGCGGCGTAGTCCGAGCTCGGTGTCGTCACCGACTTCAGGGTCGGCGTCTCGGGGATGCCGTCCGCTTTGTAGGAGGAGTAGTTCGCCCGGTCCGACGTCGCCGGGCCCCCGTTCGTCGCGGTCACGGTGTACTGCACGGTCTGGCCGTTGTAGGGGATCGTGTCGCTGACGACCCGGGACTCTCCTCCGGAACGGCTGCCGATGTGGGTCCACTGGCCGCCCGAGCCGGTGCGCCGGTAGACGTCGTACTGCGTGATCGGCGGCCCGTTCGGGTCCACGGCGGACCACGAGACGCTCACCTGGGCGTTCGCGGCCCCGGCCGTCGGTGTGCGCGGGGCCAGCGTCGGCGCGGGGACGTTGGCCGGCTTGCCGAACGACTGGGCCTTGACCTCGGGGCCGTAGGGGCCCCACCCGGCCTTGTTCCGGGCCTGGACCCGGATCCGGTAGGCGTCGTTGTTGACGAGGCCGGTCAGCTCGGCGGACAGGCCCGGCGCGGTTACCTTGCGCGTGCCCGTCGCACCGGCGTGCCCGCCGATGTTGACGTACTGCACCTGGTACTCGAGCACCGCGCTGCCCTCGTTCTTCGGCGGTGTCCACCGCACCGTGAGCTTGCGGTCACCGGGCGTGACGTCGCTGATGGGAACCGCCTGCGGTTTGGTGTCCGGCTCGACGACGTTCGACTCCGGGCTCCAGTCCGACCAGTCGACGGCGTTGCGGGACCGGACCGCGAACGTGTACTGCTGCCCGTTCGTCAGACCCTCGATCGTGCACGGCGAGCCGGTGCACTTCTGGGTCGGTCCACCCTGGGTGCGCACCTCGTACTCGAGGATCGGCAGGCCGCCGTCATAGGCGGGCGGCTGCCAGTCGACGCGCGCGCTGCCGCCCTGGATCCGGTCGGCGACCGCCACCGGGGCGCCGGTCGCGTCCGGCCGGCTGCGGACGGTCACCGTGATCTGGCCGACTGCGGAGGGCCGACCCGGCGCGTCCTTGACTCGGACGTCGATGCGCCCGTCGTTGCGGGCCTGCTCGGAGGCCTTGACCGTGACGGAGCACCCGCTCGTCGACACGGACAGGCCGGTGCCGCTCGTGACCTGGGCCGACACGAGCTCACAGCTCGGCGCGCCGAGCGGGCTGTCGAGGTACTGCGCGAGGTTGACCGTCTCGCTCGTGCCGGCGATGAGGCCCTCGATGTGGGCCGGGCGCAGGGTGGCGATCGGCGGGGCACTCGTGACCCGGACGCGGAGTGGGAAGGACTCGGTGCTGCCCTTGGCCTTGACGGTCACCACCCCGGTGGAGCCGGCCTTCGCCGCGGCCTGGGCCTTGAGGACGACCGTGCGTCCACCGGCGCCCTGCTGGCTCAGGTCGACCCGGTCGATGCCCTGGGCCCACGTCGCCTCGTAGCGCGCGGTGCTGCCGTCCATCCCCTCGGGCAGCCACGCGTGGCAGAGCCGTGGGATGTCGACACTTCGGGACGGGCCGTCCGCGGCGAGCTGCACCTCGTATGCCGGGCAGCGCAGGACGGGCACATCGGGACCGATCTGGACCGGGACCGTCACGTAGGTCGTCTGGGCCGTCTTGTCGCCCGGCGTCTTCGCGTTGGTCACCTCGAGCATGAGGGCGGCCGGTCCGACATACGACCCGAGCGAGGTGAGCGTCAGCTGCGTCGCGGAGTCGGCCTGCTGCTGCAGGAAGTCCTTGGGCGACGTCGAGACGGTGTCGGGGGAGGTGAGCGACACCTTCCCGCCGCGCGGGTCCACCACGTAGTCGGCGAGGTTGACCTTGACCGTGGAGTCGGCGTCCATCTTGATGGCCTTGCCCTGCACCACGTAGGGCAGGCCGTTGTCCCCGGCCGGCACGTAAATGAGGGCCATGGCCGTCGCACCGTCGGCGTCGGCGATGACATAGGGAACGACGCGCGCCTCGGGCCGCAGCGTGATGCGGACCTTGTTCTGCTCGATGACCGCTCCGTCGCCGACGACCTTGGTGATCTTCAGGCTGGCCCGGTCACCGTCGAGGTCACGATCGTTGGCGAGGGCGTCGACGAGCACGCTCGTCTCGCCGGGCTTCGGCTCGGCCGTGTCGTCGACCGCGATCGGCGGGTTGTTGAAGTTCTTCTGGCCGCGGACCGTCACCGTCGACCGAGAGGGGTCGAACAGCCCGTCGGTGATGCCGTAGGTCATCACCTTGGCCGGGCCCTCCGGCGGTGTGACCACCTTGAAGGTGTCGTCCTTCTGCCGTGTGAAGTCCTTGAGGACGTCCGACCCGTTGAGCGCGGTGAAGTCCTCGAACTTCACGACGTCGCCGGGTGAGATGAGGTCGTTGGCCAGCAGGTCGACGTGGACCGTGCGGCCAGGCGCGGCGACGACGTCGTCCTCGACGGCGACCGGGGGCTGCGGGTCGCCCGGCTGGACGACCCCGACCCGGATGAACCCCTCGCTCGTCGCGCCGAACCGGTCGCGCAGCTGGTAGTGGATGACCTCGGTGCCGGCGCTGCGCGGGTAGGCCTCGTAGCGGATCGTCGCCGCACCGAAGCCGAGGACCCGGCCGTACTCGAGGTCGACCGCCGCGCCCTGCTGCCCGACGATCCCCCCGACGAAGGTGAGGTCACCGTCGGGGTCGACGCCGCTCGTCGGGACGGTGATCGTGATCGTGTCACCGGCCGTGACACTCGCCGAGAAGCTGCGCGCGGTCGGCGGGCGGTTCGGGTTCTTCACCTTGTCCGGCAGCGGGTTGACCGTCACGGTGACGCGTCCCGTCGCGGCGCGGGCCCGCAGCCCCTCCGGATAGACGCTGTACTCGATCGTCGCCGTCTGCGCAGAGGTGATCGCCCCACTCTCGGGGACGTAGCGCACGACGCTGCCCGAGGCGAAGGCCTGGCCCCCGCCCTGCACGACCTTGACCCCGGCCGGGTCGAGCTTGAGCGGGATCCCCTCGGTCATCGAGTCGTTGTCGAGGACGGGGACCGTCACTGCGTCGCCGACCCGGACGACCGCCTCGTCGTCGACGACGGTGGGGCGCACGCTCTTGCCGAGCGGCGGCTTCTGCACGACGGTGAGCTGGCCGACCGCCGACTTCGTGCCGTCGTTGATGGTGTAGCTGATGACGCCGCGGCGTTCCTTCTGGTCACCGAGCGGCGTCGTCGACTCGACCCGGACGTAGCGGCCCTGGAAGACCGAGGTGCGCAGCCACGCCTCGCCCGTCTCGACCTTCTGCACGACGATGACGTCGCTGCGCGGGCTGTAGTCGTTGGACAGCACGTCGACGAGGACCGGCGACTGTCCGCGCAGCACCGCGCTGTCCGGGGTCGCGACCGGCGGCAGGTCGTCGCCGGGCGCGGCATAGAAGTCGACCCGCACCCGGCCGACGGCGACACCGGAACCCGACTGAGCGGCATACGTCAAGGTCGACGTGCCGGCCGTCTGGCCGGTCACGGTCAGCACACCGGTGTCGGTGTTCGTGTCGATGACGAGCTGTCCCGGGCCCTGCACCTCGGTGGCGAGGCGCAGCCGCGCCTCGGGGTCGGTCGGGTCCGCGCCGGGGATGTCGTTGCCGAGCGGCTGGAGCTGGACCGGCTTGCCCACCACGCCGCGGATGACGTCGGGCTGGGTGCGGGGCGCGACCGCCTTGTCGTCGTCACCGAGGACGGTCAGGGCCGCGCTGCCCTTGGCCGTGCCGCCGTGGCTGTCGTCGACGACGTAGCCGACTTCCTGCTGGCCCGCCGTGTCGTTGGCACGCACCGTCATCGTGCCGGCCGCGTCGACGCCGACGGACTGGTCGACGGGCTGGATCTGCAGTGGGTCGTTCTCGGCGTCGCGCCAGTCGGCGAGGACGCCGACCTTGACCTGGCCGTTGCGGACCACCGGGTACTTGGTCTTCGCGAGCTTGGCGCTGCCCTCCCGCAGCTTCGGCGGCGTGTTGACCTCGGGCCCGACGACCTCGACAGTGACCCGGGCGGTGGCCCGCCCGCTCTTGGCGCCCGTGCCGTTGTTGACGGTGTAGTCGAAGGAGAAGCGGTTGCTCGCCGGCTCGTCCGGCACCGTCACCTGGATCGTCTGGCCGTCGGCTGACGGGGCGGCGGTGATGCCGTCGACATCGGGCTTGGTCACGTCGCCCGGGGCGATCGACAGGATCGAGCCGGAGCTGTCCGAGTCGTTGTCGAGGACGTGCAGGGTCGAGGTGCGCCCCGGCCGCACCCGCATCGTGTCGGGCTTCGCCTCCGGCGGGGTCTTGCTCACCTCGTCGTCGATGAGGTTCTGGTCCTTGCGCTTGTTCTTGTTGTCCGTCTGCGGCGGCGGGATGACGGAGTTCCAGTTGTCGATCTTGACGTGGTCGTCCTCGACGTCCCAGACGTCGCCGGTGTCGAGGTCGTTGAGCACGATCAGGCCGCGGTTGACGCGCAGCCGGACACCGTCGACCCGCGGCGCGGTGACCTTGCTCGGGCCGAGGTCGACCGTGGCGCTCTGCCCCTTGCCCGCACAGTTGCGGCCGTAGAAGACGACGCTCGAGGTGGCCCAGGCACCGTGGATGCACGCGCCGAGGTGCACCGGCGCGGTGAGCAGGAGATCGGCGCCCGGCTGCGCCTGACCGACCTTGACCGCCGGGGCCTCCGATGGGGGGTCGGCCGTGATCGGCACGCTCGTCAGGCCGGCGGCGTCCGCGACGACGACGTAGGGCGCATCCGGCCCGGGCTGCTGCAGGGCTGCGTAGGCCGGCGACCCCGGGTCGCCGGTGCGACCGGCGGAGAGCTGCGCGGGCGCCTCGAGCCCGTCGGAGTAGAGCCGGCCGGTCATCGCGTCGAAGACGACCCAGTGGCTGCCGACTGCTGTGACCTGTGCGGACTTCGACGAGAAGCCGAGGCTCTTCACGACCGGCTTGACGAAGCCGGTCCGGGTCGTGCCGATGACGGCCAGCGTGCCCTTCTCCGCCGAGAGGGCGTACACGGTGCCGTCCTGCCCCACGGCCACGGCCGCGTTGCCGCCGACCGTGGTGAGCGGCTTGGCCTGGGTCTGCAACTGGTCGAGGCCGCTGACCCCCGAGTGGTTGTCCACCCGCTGCGCCCGGACCTGCCCCTTGCCCGGGTCGACCATCGCGATGGTCCCGCCCCGCAGGTCGACCGGCGGTGCGGTGAAGACCCGGTTGCCCGTCGCCGGCGTGGCCGTCGGCAGCACGATCGACTGCGACTCGGCCAGGGTGCCCTCGGCCGGGTTGATCGGCGTGATCTGGTTGCTCGCCTTGGAGTAGCCGACGACGGCCCCGCCGTCCTGGAAGATGTCGAGGCCGGAGCCGGGCGAGCCGTTGGACAGGACGCCGGCGTCGAGCTGGCGAGCCGCCTGGTTGATCCGGCCGAACCGCGCCTGGGAGGAGTTCGTCACCCAGATGCCGCCGTCGTTGAGGTCGGCCTTGCGCACGACCTCACCTTGGGACCGGGTGGCCACCCAGATGAGCAGGCTCGCGACGAGGGCGAGGACAACCGTGCTGGCGATCCCGACGCGGCGGCCGCGCGCGCGGGTGGATGCGGAGCTCACCGGGCCGCTCCGGCCTCGGCCTCGGCGCGGCTGGTGTCAAGCAGGTCGAGGTCCTCCTCGGTGACCAGCTTCGTCGACAGGGCGTGCTCGACGAGGCGGGCCTTGCGGTTCGTCGCGAGCTTGCCGACACCGCCGTGCAGGCCCCGGGTGCCGTTGTCGGCGAGCTTCTGGCAGACGTTGTCGAGCTTGCGGTTGAAGCGCGTCAGGGTCCAGCCGAGCCGCTCCGCGGCTGCGGCCGATGACGGGATCTGGCTCGTCCCGGCCTCGCGGCGGCGCAGGAAGGGCTCGCAGAGTGCGACGACGAGCAGCTTCTGGTCGGGCGTGAGGTTGACCCGGCCCACCGTGGCCGCGCCGGTGTCGTCGCGGAGGGCGTCGCGCACCGGCTCGGCCGACACGCTCGCGAAGGCCGGACTGGCGACGTGGACCTCGAAGTCGTACGTCGTCGGGCCCGCGGTGAACCACACGACGAGGCGGGGCATCGCGAGCGGGATGCGGGCACCGGGGTTGAGCCAGGCCTGGAAGAGCCCCTGGTCGTCGGCGACGGTGGCGGTCAAGGTGGAGCCGGTGTTGGACAGCCACCAGAAGCCGTTCTCGTGGGAGACGACGAGGAAGGTGCGGTGCAGATAGGGGTTGTCGTCGATCTCGACGTCGCCGGAGCGCCCGATCGTGAGGCCCTGCTGGGGCGAGACGGCATACTCCTCGCCGCAGAACACCACGGTCACCTTGCTGTGGATCACGGTCAGGTCCCCTATCACCTGTCGTCAATCGAACTGGCCCTGTCGCACCCATCGGCCGTGGGCATGGGGCGTTAGCTGTGGTTTGAGCGGATTGTCACTATTGCGCAGTCTCGCATCGCGGATCGGATACTGGCGAACCTTGCCCGTTGCGGTTGACCTTCACGACGGCGCACAGCTTTGTGCCCGGCTTGGCCTTGATGGTGTGCGTCGTCGTCTTGACGAGGATGGGGTCGGCCCGCTCGGCGTCGCTCGAGGTGGGACCGACGTAGAGCCGGAAGGTGTCGACCTTGGACGGTGCCGGGTAGGACCAGCGGAAGGTGACCGACCCCTTGCCCGAGGCAGCCTCGAGCGTCGGCGCCGTGAACACCCCGTCGCCGATCGCACTGTCGTCACCGGGCATGGACACCGTCGCGACGGGGTCGGGCTGTGCGGCTGGTTCCTGTGGAGCGCCGTCGGGCCGCAGCAGGAGGAAGACGACGAGGCCGAGCAGGACGGCCAGCCCCGCCGCCAGGCCCCAGACGAGGGCCGGCGACGTCGCGCGTCGTGCCGACCCGCCCGCCGCGGCACGGTCGGCCCCTGCTGGTCCGTGGTCCGGCGGGGCGTCCGGGACGGCTGCCCGCCGGACGGTGGTCTCCTCCGGCACGTCGAGACGGGACGTGCGACCGGAGACGACGGGGTCGGTGGTGGCCTGCGAGCGCAGCGGCGCGGCTGCGCCCGACTGAGGGCGAAGAGCGGGAGCCGGCGGGGAGCCGGGAGCCGGCGGAGGCGCCATACGGACGCTGGGGTCCTCTCCACGACGACGGGTCGCCTCGTCGACGGAGGTTTGGGTTGGCTGGGCGACGACCGTCTGCGGTGCCTTGATCCGGGTGCGGTCCTCGTCGTCGGCGACGGTGCCGCCGGGGCCGGACGCCTGGCTCACGAGGGTCGTGTGGCCCTGCTCGTCGAGGACGACGATGGGGGTGCGGGCCAGGCGCTGCTGCTGCTCCACCGCCTGCAGGGCCCGGGCGAACTCCAGCGCGGACGCCGGCCGGTGCGCGGGGTCCTTCGCCATCGACTGGGCGAGGAGCCGCTCGAGCCCCGCCGGCACATCCTGCCGGCTGGTCGGCGGCACCGGGGTGCTGCGGATGCGGGGCATGAGCGCGTAGGCGCCGTTGTCGCCGCCGGGCACCTCGAAGGGAGAACGCCCCACGAGCAGCTGCCACAGCGTCGCCGCGAGGGAGTAGACGTCGGCCCGCTCGTCCCCGTTGCTCTGGCCGTAGAGCACCTCGGGGGGTGCCCACGGCACCGAGACCCCGACGTCGTCGGTGTTCTCCGGCTCGAAGTCACCGGCCCGCCGGCCGCGCCCGGCGATGCCGAAGTCGGTGAGGCCGGGAGCGCCATACGTGCTGATGAGGACGTTGGCCGGCTTGATGTCGCGGTGCGTGATGTGCGCCCGGTGGGCCGTCTCGACGGCGCTGGCCAGCTGGATCCCCATCCGCAGCACGTCCTCGACCGAGAAGCGCTGCTGCTTGGCCCGGGCCGCCAGGTTGGGCGGCGGGTAGTACTTCATGACGAGGTAGGGACGGCCGTCCTCGGAGGTGCCGGACCGGAAGACCTGGACGATGTAGGGGTGGTCGCCGAGCTGGGCCATCGTGTCCGCCTCGTCGACGAACTGCTGCCGCAGCGCGTCGGTGAGGCCCTCCGACTTGAGGACCTTGACGGCGACCGGCATCCGGGGGCTCTGCTGCTCGTAGAGGTAGACGTCGGCATAGCCGCCCGAGCCGAGGGGCTGGACGAAGACGAGACCGGGGATCTTCGGCGGCGCGCCCTTGCGGGGCGGCTTCACGAGCCCACCTCGTAGGTGAAGGACACCTCGTCGGCCATCGAGACGACGGACCCCGGCTCGAGGGACTGCTGGTCGTTGGCGCGCAGCCGGACCGGGGACTCGCCGGGCAGCGCGACGGTCGTGCCGTTCGTCGTGCCGAGGTCGCGGATCAGCACGTGCCAGCCCTCGACGAGGACCTCGACGTGGTTGCGCGAGACGTCGCGGTCCGGGCTCGGCACCTTGACGACGTGCGGCTGCTCCTCGGGCGGCAGGCCCTCGGCCGGCTTGGGGGCGCGGCCGAGCAGGACGTTGCGGTCGAGCGTGACGATGTCGCCGGTCGACAGGCGCAGGATGCCGAGGGCCGGGCGGGGCATCTCGAAGGGCTCCTGGGCCGGGATCGGCTGGCCGCAGACCCGGCAGCGGTTCGCGTGCGGGGGGCTCGGGTGGCCGGAGGTGCAGAGGACCGCCATGACGCGGGGGCCGGGTCCGTCGAGGGCGGCGTTGCGGGCCGCGAGCAGGGCACTGCGGTCGACGGTCAGCTCGGCGTCGTCGGGCTCCGCCGCGATGGTGTCGTGGACCGGCTCGGGCGGGGACTGCCGTGCCGGCGGGGCGGGCAGGGGCTCGGTCGCCGGTTCGGCCACCGAGGGGGTGGGCGCCGACGTGGTGGGCGCCGACGGCGGCGGGCTCGATGGGATGGGGGCGGCGTGCGGAAGGAGCACCGGCGCCGGAGGTGGGCTGTGACGTCCTGAGAACGCCGGTGCCGCCTCGGCGGCCTGCTCCGGCTCGGGCGCCGTTGGCCTCGCCCACGGCACGGACGAGATGAGACCGCCCGGGGCCGGCTGCGGCGCCGCCGTGGCCGGCGCGGATGCCGGTCCGACCGGAGGCGTGGCGGTCGGCGGAGCCGGCTGCGTCCCGGGATCGGTGGGCTGCGTCCCGGGATCGGTGGGCTGCGTCCCGGGATCGGTGGGCTGCGTCCCGGGATCGGTGGGCTGCGTCGCGGTCGGGGCCGGCGGCGAAGGCGCGGGCGGCTCCGGTTCGTCGTCGACCGTGTCGTCAGGGGCGGCCCGGGCGAGCAGCCGCCGGTGCTCCTCAGCAGTCACGGTCCCGCCGAAGAGGTAGTCATACGACGGCGTCGTCGGCTCGTCGCTGCCCGGCTCGTCGCTGGCCCGCTCGTCGGCCAGGTCGCCGTCGGTGGGCGGCTCGTCGTGCGCACGCTTCTCCGGCGCAGCGGGCCGCGCGGACCAGGTCGACTGCACATCGCGTGCGGAGTGGTCGTCCGCACGACTGCCCTCGGCTGCGCCGTCGGTGCCGTCCGCCTCTGCGGTCGGCTCCGGTCGACGGCGCGCAGCAACCGGCACGCCGCTGCCCCAGGCGGGCAAACTCTGCGCCTCGCCAGCGGTCCGCGGACCGGGCTCGGTCGCGGTGGTCTGCTCCGGGCGTCGCCAGCTCTGCGTCCAGCTCGAGGTCGCGGCCGGACGCGGCGCGTGCGGCGCAGCGCCGCCGAAGGTCGGGACCGGCCGAGCTCCGGGTTCCGGCCCCGGCCCGGCGGCCGGAGTCGGCGGCACAGAAAGGGCAGCTGACTGGGCGGGCGACGTGCCAGGCGCCGGGGCGATCGAAGTGTCCGCGGTGGGCGCCGGGACAGGCGGTGCAGCCGACTCAGCCGAGGCCGCAGCAGGCGCCGGGACAGCCGGGGCACTGGACTGCTCGGCGTCGTCGAGCACGCGCAGCTCGACGCTCTCGGGATGCTCGTCGAGCTCGAGGTCGGACCAGACGCGCGGGCTGGTCGGGCGGAACTCGCGCTCGGAACCGTCGGCCAGCACGACGCGGGCCGCTACTGGCCCGAACGCGACAAGGCGGGTGCGTGGCTGCCAGTGCACACCGACGAAGTGGTGCGCCCGGCGCATCCCGCCGGTCGTCAGCACGTCGATGACGTCATCGAGGTCGCCGCCGTCGGCCGCGTCGCTCGCCGCGAGGGTGCGCTCATCCTCCTCGTCCAGCGCGATGAGCAGGTGCATCCCCGGGCCGCCGATGTGGGTCCACCCGTCCGGGGCCCGCTGCACGGTGACCGATGGCCCGCTCATCCCTGACTTACTCCCCTGTCGACCTGCGTCCGCGGGGTCGTGTCCTCGTCGAGGTCGGACTCCATCCCCGGCAGGGCCACGACGATAGCAGTGACGTTGTCGCGGGCCCCGGCTTCGACCGCGCGGCGGACCAGCTCGTCCGCCGACTGCTGGACGTCGTCGACGCTGGTGAGGACCTGCTCGAGCTCGCTCGGCGCCAGCTCGTTGGAGAGCCCGTCGGAGCAGACCAGGAAGCGCTCCCCCGCGTAGGGCGGGAAGACCCAGGTGTCGACCTGGCCCACTGGCTCCCGGCCGAGCGTCCGGGTGACGATGTTGCGCCCCGGGTGGTGCCGCGCCTCCTCGGGCGTCAGCTCCCCGCGCTGGACGAGCTCCCACACCTCGGAGTGGTCGACGGTGACCTGGCGCAGCTCACCGTCGAGCAGCCGGTAGACGCGCGAGTCCCCGACGTTGAAGACAGCCCAGTGCGGCGACCCACCGACGTGGACGATGGCCACCCCAGCCACCGTCGTGCCCATCCCGGTCTGCTCGGGGTGGTGCGCCGCCGACGCGAGGATGCGCCGGTTCGCCTCCGCCACCTGAGCGATGACGTCCCGCGGGTGCAGGACCTGGCGCTGGTCGAGCTCGAGCAGGGTCTCCGCCGCGATCGAGCTGGCGACCTCTCCGGCGGCATGGCCGCCCATCCCGTCGGCGACGACGAAGACGGAGCGGCCCGCACGCGCGCAGTCCTCGTTGTGGGCGCGACCGCCGACGTGCGAGGTGAGGCCGACGAGGACGCCGGGGAGGAGGGCGTTCACGGGCGCTCATCTCCCTCGGGCTGCCAGGGCGAGACCGTCGTGGTCAGGAGGACCTTGCGGACCAGGTCGTAGTCCTGCTCGGCGGTCGGCCCACCGACGGCTCCCGTCAGCTGGACCAGCCACCGAGGACCGGTCCCGCCCTCCGGCTCGACGACGTGGAAGAGGTTGGCCTGCAGGATCGTCTCCACCTCGTCGTCCGGCCAGCTGGAGTCCAGGCCGACGAACTCACGGTCACCCAGCTGAGCGGCATACGGCTCGGAGGCGTGACCTGATCGGGACCGCGCCATCTCGCGCATCCGCGCCATCGGCGCGTCGACCCCCAGCCCTGGCGCGTAGGCCTCGACGTTGACGACGACGTTCGGCGCGAAGGCCTGCTCGCGAGGCAGCTTCGCTGCGAGGAGCAGGCCCGGGCGGTGGACCGGGACCCAGCCGTCCGGCACGTCGAGGCTGACCGTCGGCGGGCCCGGGAACTGCACGCTCGGATGGGTCAGGGTCGTCATGGTGTCCTTTCGTCGGCCCCGTTCGGCAGGGTCGGGCCGCACCGCAGTCTTGCACCTGGGCAGGGGTGACGGTCGAGTCAGCGCCGGTGCGATCACCAGCCGAAGACGTTCTTCAGGCCATGGCCGAGAACGTCGCCGGTGCTCGTCACGCCGTGGACGAAGCCGCCGCCGTACCTGCTCACGTCGTTGATCACCTGCTTCGGCTCGACGTCGACCGCGAACTTCACGCCCCCGCCGACGCCGATCGCGGCGCCCACGTCGACGTCGGCCTTGATGTGGTTGAAGTTGGCCTGCACGTCGACCTTGGCGTGCCCCCCGATGCCGGCGTAGACCTCGCCACCGACCTTGCCGGTCACGCCGGAGACCCCGAACTCGCCGTCCGCCCCGGCCTTGGCACCGGCGAACGCGTCGAGCCCGGCTTGGGCCTTGACGCCCTCGACGCCGATGCCGACCGAGCCGTTGGCGGATGCCTCGGCCCCGGCCATCGCGTGGCCCGCGACCTTGGCGTGGAGCGGTCCGAGGTTCGCACCGCCCTCGGCCGAGACCTTCGCGCCGACCATCGCCTCGGCCTGGCCGCCGACGTTGAGACCGTCCTTGCCGATCGACGCGGAGCCCGTCGCGTTCGCTTCTGCGCCGACCGCGGCGTCCGCCTTGCCGTTCAACCCGAGTGCCCCGAGCTGCGTGGAGCCGTCGGCGTGGGCCTTGAGCGCGTAGGCGCCGGCGCCCGCCGTGGCGGCCGCGACGAGGTTGCCGTCCTTGACGCTGACGTCCCAGCGGCCGTCCGTCTCGGTGCCCCACAGCTTGACGTTGGCGTGGTCCCCGCCGACCGTCTTGGCGTAGTGCTCGGAGTTGAGCCCGTCGATGTCCACGTTCTTGCCCCAGTCGGGGCTCTTGCGCCCGTCCTCCCACTCGTTCTCGCCCCAGGCGTGCGAGTGGGTGCTCTTCAGGCCCCACTCCGTCTCGTTGAACCGTCCGAAGAGCGTGGAGTCGCGGCGGCTCGTGGTGCGCGAGTGCTCGCCGTTCGCGTCGACGTGGCCGCGCGTCGTCGACGTCTCACGGGACTCGTAGAGGTTGGGGTTGTCGGCGGCGTTGCCGTTGTGCCGGAACTGCGTGGTGCGCGTCGTGGTGCGCCCGTCCTCGCCGTCCAGCTCACCCTGGGTGCGCTCCGTGTCGTAGCGCGAGTAGGGGCCGTACTGGGTGCGGGTGTGCGTGCCACCGTCGGCGTCGCGGTTCGTCCGCGACCACGGCCGTTTGCCGCTGAACGCGGCGCCTCCGGCGGGCGTCCACGTCGTGCGGCCGGCGTGCGCCGTCGACCGCTCGTCGCTGGTGCGGCGCTGGGCGGAGACGTTGCGGTCGATGGTGCGCGCCATGTCGTCGAGCCGGCCACCGAGGTGGGCGAGCGCCGGGGCCGAGGTGGACCGGTACTCCTGGATGAGCCGCTCGAGGTTGCCGCCGGCCCAGTTCGACCCGAGCCGGTCCACGACGCGGGCGACCGTGTCGCGCACGGCGTCGACGTCGTGCTTCGCGCCCCGGATGCGCCCGGCGGCCCGGTGCAGCGCCTCGGGGTCCATGCCCTTCTTGTAGGTCGTCACCGCGCACCCCGATCGTCGCGGGGCTCTGCCTCGAGCGACCCGTGCCACGGGGCGACCCGCAGGGTCCGCAGGATGTCGCGCACGAGCCCGTAGTCGTGCTCGGCGCTGGCGGCGCCGACCGTGCCGGTGACGTGGACCAGGTCCTCGCCGGCGTCGTTCGACCTCGGGACCAGCCCGAAGAGGTGCAGCTGCACGACGGTGCCCGCCTCGTCGTCGACCCAGGAGAGGGGTCGGCCGACGAAGTCGATGCCGGAGATGATCGCCTCGTACGGCTCGCCGACCTCTCCGTCGCGCCGCTCCGCGGCCGTCCGTTCGAGCAGGTCGAGGACGCTCAGGATGTCGAAGCCGGGCGCCTGCGGCTCGCTCGTGACGACGATGTTCGGGTTGAAGACGTCGGTCGGCTCGGGCCGGATGGCGGCGAGGAGGGCCCCGGGCACGTCCAGCGGCTCCCAGCCCTCCGGCAGCTCGAGCCGCGCGCGGGGACCCCCCGGGAACTCGGCGCTCGGGTACGTCAGCCGTGCCATCGTGCCCCCTGAAGCCTCGTGAGTGGTGTGTTGCGAGCAGCGTACGGGTGGCACGGGCAGGGGGCGATGGGGAGAACTCCCCGCGGTCGGACCGTGGCATCGGCTTTCCAGCCGGTGCTGGATTCCGGAGCGCATCCGCCCCGCCGGACCACAACTTTCCAGCCGGTGCTGGATCTTGTATGCCGCTGAGGCTCAGTTGCTGCGCTGCGCCCACCAGGCGAGCAGACGCTCCCGCGCTGCGTCCTTGCCGATCGGTCCCTCGTCGAGCCGCACGGACAGCAGGTACTTGTACGCCTCGCCGAGCACCGGGCCCGGCTTGATCCCGAGCACCTCGGCGATCTCGTTGCCGTCGAGCTCGGGCCGGACCCTGGACAGCTCCTCCTCGGCCGCAAGCTTGTCGATGCGGGCCTCGAGGTCGTCGTAGGCGGCCGACAGCCGCTGCGCCTTGCGGAGGTTGCGGGTCGTCGAGTCGGACCGGGTCAGCCGGTGCAGGCGCTGCAGCAATGGCCCGGCGTCCGTGACGTAGCGACGCACCGCCGAGTCGGTCCACTGCCCGCCGCCGTAGCCGTGGAAGCGCAGGTGCAGCTCGACGAGCCGCGCCACCTGCTTGACCGTCTCCTTGTCGTAGCGCATCGCCTTGAGCCGCTTCGCGGCGAGCTTCGCGCCGACGACCTCATGGTGGTGGAAGGACACGCCACCGCCGGGCTCGAACCGCCGGGTCGCGGGCTTGCCGATGTCGTGCAGCAGCGCGGCGAGCCGCAGGACGAGGTCAGGCCCGGGCACCGACTCGGGGGGGCCGCCGGCGGGTCCCTCGAGGGCGATCGCCTGCTCGAGCACGGTGAGGGAGTGCTGGTAGACGTCCTTGTGCCGGTGGTGCTCGTCCACCTCGAGGCGCAGCGCGGGCAGCTCCGGGATGAAGATGTCGGCGAGGCCGGTGTCGACGAGCAGGGTGAGCCCGGCCCGGGGCTCGGGCGCGAGGAGGAGCTTGCTGAACTCGTCGCGGATTCGCTCGGCCGAGATGATCTCGAGGGTCGCGGCGCGCTCCTGCATCGCCCGGCGGACCTCGGGCGCCACGGTGAAGCCCAGCTGCGCCGTGAACCGCGCCGCCCGCATCATCCGGAGCGGGTCGTCCGCGAACGACTCCTCCGGCGGGGCCGGGGTCCGCAGCCGGCGCGCGGCGAGGTCCGCGAGGCCGTCGTGGACGTCGACGAACTCGAGCGACGGCAAGCGGATCGCCATCGCGTTGACGGTGAAGTCGCGCCGGACGAGGTCGCCCTCGATCGAGTGGCCGAACATCACCTCCGGCTTGCGCGAGGTCCGGTCGTAGGTGTCGGCGCGGTACGTCGTGATCTCGAGCATCCGGGGGCCCTTGCGCAGCCCGATCGTGCCGAACTCCCGCCCGATGTCCCAGTGGGCGTCGGCCCAGCCCGTGACGGCAGCGAGGATCTCGTCCGGCAGGGCGTCGGTCGTGAAGTCGAGGTCGGGCGAGGTGCGCCCGAGGAACGCGTCGCGGAC
Source organism: Intrasporangium chromatireducens Q5-1 (assembly GCF_000576575.1). Classification (GTDB taxonomy): domain Bacteria; phylum Actinomycetota; class Actinomycetes; order Actinomycetales; family Dermatophilaceae; genus Intrasporangium_A; species Intrasporangium_A chromatireducens. The sequence continues at coordinate 2,171 of NZ_AWQS01000049.1, read as the reverse complement.
CGGCCCGCCGACGAGCGCCAGCTCGTGCCCCGCTGCCGCGAACCGCTCCCCCAGCTCGGTCAGCATCGGCAGCACCGGCGCCAGCCGCGCGACGGCACCTTTGAGCAGCGCGACCTGGGCGGGCGGGGCGGACGTCGGGTGGTCAGGCACGCACCCAGCCTAGGTGAGCGGCATACATCCGTATGACGCTGAGCCCGCCCCGCGCGGAGGGCCGGCGCCGCGCGGGTCAGGACCTCGAGCCGACGAGCAGCCCGGTGCCGACGCCCTTGGGCTGGGGGCCGACGGCGATCCCCGCGACGACGCCGGCGTGGTCGGACGGCCACCTGGGCGCCGTCGCCGCGACCGGCTCCACGCCGACGCGGGCGGCCGAGGTCGGCACCACGTCACCACGGGTCACCACGTAGTCGATCCGCTCGTCGAGCTCGCCGCCCGCAAGGTTGCCGGCGCGGCAGCACGTGTAGCCGGGGTCGCCCGGGTGCAGCCCGGTCCACGCGTCAGCGAACCCGCCCTCGTCCATGAGCACCGCGGCGCCCTGGAGCAGCGGGTTGTCCCGACGGGAGTTGAGGTCACCGGCGATGACCGTCGGCATCCCGGCCGGCAGCACCGAGAGCAGCTCGCGGGCCTGGTCGCTCGTGTAGTCGTGTGGCATCGGGCCGAACCCCGGGTAGGCCTCGAAGTGCGTGTTGACGAACCGCCACGTCCTGCCCCACGACTTCACGTCGACGTAGACGTAGCCGCGGGCGAAGTCCACCGCGCCGAGCAGCGTCGGGAAGACGAGCTGGCTCGCGTAGTGGGCGGCGCCCTTGTCGAGCACCCGCACCTCGGGGGTGCCGGCGTCGGCGTTGACCAGGATGACGTCGCGGTCGGCGAAGCGGGCCGGCAGCGGCGCACCGGCGAGCTGCACCGCCGAGTCGAAGTTCGTCTGAGTGACGGCGACGCGGTAGTGCAGGCCCTGCGCCGCGAGCGCGTCGATCACGAGCTGGGTGAAGTCGTAGGTGATCGTGCCGCCCGCCGGGGTCTGGATGTGCCACAGCGCGGCCTCCTGCAGCCCGACGAGGTCGGGTCGCTGGGCGGCGATCTCGTCGGCCACCCAGGCCATCCGCTTCGGCGGGTCGGAGGCGACGACCTGGCCGAGGATCGCGCCGATGGCCATCTGCACAGCGTCTGGTGTCTTGGCACTGACGAGCGGGGTGAGGTCGGCACCGAGGTAGAGATTGCGGGTCATCCCCTCGAGGTGGCGGCCGGGCATGGCCTGAGCCGCCGACGGGGGCGCGGCAACGGCACCCGTGGCGGTGCCGACGAGGAGTGCGAGTGGCAGGGCGAGAAGGGTCGCGAGGAACCGTCGGACACGAAGACGCAGGGCAGGTCTCATGCCCTCCGATTGTCCTCGGCGCGGGCGGCCGTGGGAGCCGATCGGGCGCAACCGGGAGACGAAACCGGGACGAAGCGCGCGTAGCGCCCTCCGCCTCGGCTGAGCGGGAGGCCACGCCCCCGCGCGTGCGGGTGGGCGGCATACCTTCTGTATGCCGCTCAGCCGGCCCCGCGCGGACCTGACGCCACGCTGGGGACGGCTCATGGACTGGCTGGCTAGGGTGGCGATGTGACCGCCCTCCCCCAGCCTGTGCCGACCCCGGGCAGTCGGCTGCCTGCGGTCGAGGAGCGGTCGGCGGGCGGGATCGCGGTGCGGATCTGCGACGGTCTCGCCTTCATCCCCATCATCGCCCGCCGCAACCGTGCGGGGCGAGTCGAGTGGTGCCTGCCGAAGGGGCACGTCGAGCCCGGGGAGACGCTCGTCGAGACCGCCGTGCGCGAGGTCGCCGAGGAGACCGGCATCGAGGCTCGGGTGCTGATCGAGCTCGGCACGATCGACTACTGGTTCGCGACGGCGACGACGCGCGTGCACAAGTTCGTGCACCACTACCTGCTGGAGGCGATCGGCGGCGAGCTGACCGTCGAGAACGACCCCGACCGCGAGGCAATCGACGCGGCGTGGACACGGCTCGACGAGGTGCACCGCCGGCTGACCTTCCCCAACGAGCGACGGATCGCGCAGGCGGCCTGGCACCGGCTGGCAGGCGACGCGTGAACCCATGGCGGCGGGTCCTCGCCGGACTCGGGGCCGCACTCCTGCTCCTGCTCGCGACGGTCGGCGGCGCCGCGGTCGCCGAGCC
>NZ_AWQS01000048.1 GCF_000576575.1 Intrasporangium chromatireducens Q5-1 | reverse complement strand
GGGCGTGGATCGCGCCCGGCCGGTCCGCGGTGCTCGCTGTGGCCGTGTCGGTGCTCGTGCTCGTTGGCTCCGTGCTCATGGCTTCCTCACGGTTCAGCGTGCGTCATCAGGGGTTCAGCGCGAAGTCCGTGATTCCGCCGGACTCGACACCCCACTTCTTGAGGGCCGCGTCGTAGCTGCCGTCCGCCTTCGCCGCCTTGAGCGCGTCGACGAGGGCGTTGGCGAAGTCGGTCTCGGACTTGGGGACGACGTAGCCGTACGGCGCCGAGTCGTAGACGTCGCCGAGCTTCTCGAGCTTGCCCTGGAACTGCTTGATGGCGTAGAGGCCGATGGGCGAGTCGGCGAGCATCGCGTCCGCCTTGCCGCTGACGACGTCGGCGGTGACCTGGTTCTGTCCGTCGTGCGGGAGGATGTGCACGGCCGGCTTGCCGGCGTCGGTGCACTTCTTGCTCTTGGCGGAGATGTCGTCGAACTGCGTCGTGCCGGTCTGGACGCCGATGTTCTTGCCGCAGGCGTTGTTGGGGTCGATCTTGGCCGGGTTGCCCGGCTTGGTGACCCACAGCGTGCCGGCCTTGTAGTAGCTGACCATGTTGACCTTGGCCTTGCGCTGGTCCGTGATGGAGAAGGACGAGACGCCGATGTCGTACTTCCCGCTGTCGACGCCGAGGATGATCGCGTCGAACTTCGAGGGCGAGTAGTCGACGGTGACGCCGAACTTCGCGGCGACGGCGTTGAAGAGGTCCGCGTCCCAGCCCTCGACGGTCTTGCCATCGGCGGCCAGCATCTCGTTCGGGGCGTAGGTCGGGTCGATTCCCACGACGATCTTGCCGGCAGACTTGATCTTGGCGGGCAGCTTCGCAGCGAGGGCCTGGTCGACGGTGCCGGTCGGGCCCGGCGCGCTTGACGTGTTGTTGCCTCCACCGCTGCCACCGGGGGAGAGCGAGTTGGAGCCACAGGCGGACAGCGTGAGCCCGAGGGCGACGGCGCCCGTCGTTGCCACGAGGGAGAGGCGGCGCATCAGAGGTCCTTCCAGGATCGACCCGGGCAACGTCGCCCGGCGGTGTCCCGATCCTGCCACTGATGCATGGGAGGAGCACCCCTGTCCACGGGAGTTTCACGGTGGGGCGCGGACGTTCCCTCCGCGTCCGCGCCCCACCGCTCGTTCCGGGGTATGCCGCTCAGCCGGCTACCGCTTGAGCCGCACGATCGAGCCGGGCGCCTTCACCTGACCGGTCTGGAAGTCCACATCTGCCATCTGCCCGACGTAGAGGTAGCCGCCGTGGACCTCGACGGACAGCGGCCGCTCGAAGTTCATCGCCGTGCGGACCATGCCGTGGCGGTCGATCTTGGAGATCTTGCCGCCGAACAGCTCGGTGACGTAGACGGTCCCCTCCGGGGCGACGGCGAGGTTCGTTGCGCCGAGGAACCCGCCGGCCACCCGCTTGGCCCGGCCCGTCTTGGCGTTGACCTTGTAGACGGCGCCGCGGGCGCCGAGGCTCGGGCTCTCCGGACCGCCCGGCAGGACCGAGACCCACAGCGACCCGTCCCGACCGACCTCGACGTCGGTGGGGACCGGCTCGAAGGCATAGGTGACGCCCTCGAGGCAGGCCATGGCGTCCGCTGGGGCACCGGACTCGGCGGCGAGCGAGCTGGCCATCTCCGCCGTGAAGGTCACGGGCTGCGGCGGCAGCACGGCGAGCGTCGACACCGTCCCGCGGTCGGTCACCGACCACAGCACGTTGGAACCGGCGTCGGCGACGACCCACCGGTGGCCGCTCCGCACGACGGAGTAGGGGTGGGAGTCGACGCCGCCCTGATAGGTGGGCGGAGGCGCTTGCCCTTCCGGGCCGGCCATCTGGGCCAGGATGCCGTCGACGCAGGCCCTCTTGTTCTGGTCGGCGCCGGGTCCGTAGCTCGTCACGCCGTAGGTGTTGACGTGGTCAGGGTTCCGGGTGGCCTCGACGTGGGCGATGTCGGCCACGACGTCGGCCTTCCCGCGGGCGCGCACGGTGAGGCCGGTGGCGCTGTGGTCGCCGTTGCTCCAGGTCCAGGCGACGGTGCGGCCGTCCTTCGTGACGTCGATCCCGGCGACGTCCCCGCCGTCGGGGCCCGTGGCGATCGGGGCTCTCCCGAGGGCGCCGACGGTGTTCGTGAAGCCGTCGGCGACGTAGACCGTGTTGTGTTCCACGGCGAGGTTGAACGGGGCCATCACGGAGCTGGACAGAACCTTCGTGAGGTTGTGGTGCCCGTGCTTGCTGTCAGCCTGTGCGGCCGGTGCGGTGATCCCCAGGCAGGCGGTCGCGCCGGCGGCGACGACACAGGTGAGTCGGCGAAGGTGCATCGTCATTCGTATCCCTCTGGTCGTGGAGGAGGAGGGCTCGACTGTTCCCCCGAGTGCGAGTCCTCGGCGGCGTCGTGTGACGTCGATCACCCGAGGCTAGGGCCGGCCCGAGAGGCTGTCCTCAGAATCCGCGAATCCCCGTGTCAGCACTGGCTCCTCGCGCCACGGTTCGTCCCGCTCTGTCACCTTTCGCCCGAATCGAAGGGCCACCGTCGAGAGGCCACGAACCGTCGAGAGGCCACCAACCGTCAGGCGGCTTCGGTACCCCGCTGTTGGTGCCGGTCAGGGCGTGCGCAGCGATCGCGAGCGACCGCGGAACTCGGCGATGATCTGGCCGTCGGACTCCCGCCTCACCGTCACGTCGGTGATGCCGCTGCGGCCGAACGCGGCCCGCACGACCCCTTCGGCGACGAGCACGTCTCCCAGTCGACCGGGCGCGGTGAAGGTGATGTCCGCACCTGAGGCGACGGTGGTCGAGCCGCGCGAGTTGCAGGCGAGGGCGAAGCACGAGTCCGCGAGGGTGAAGATGAACCCGCCGTGACAGATGGCGTGCCCGTTGACCATGTCCTGGCGGATCGGCATCCGCACGACGGCACGGTCCTGCTCGAGCAGGTCGATGACCATGCCGAGTCCGCGGGAGGCGACGTCGTCGTCCCACATCCGCTGGGCGAAGGCGACACCGTCGCCGGGCTGCGGCTCACTCATCGAGGCTCCCATCGGTCAGGCCGGGGCTGGGCCGGTAGCGCCCGCCCGGGAAGGCCCGGTCCAGCGCCGCGACGTGCGACGCCACGAGATCGAGCCCGATCTCCCGTCCCCACTCGATCGGGCCCTTGGGATAGTTGACGCCGAGCCGCATCGCGATGTCCACGTCGTCGGCGCTCGCCTCGCCGCGGTGCACGAGGTCGACCGCCTCGTTGACCAGCATCGCGAGGGTTCTCCCGAGCGGGTCGGCCTCGATCGGGCTCGACGAGAGCCGCTCAGCCAGCCCGAGATCGGGCTCGGGGACAGCGGCACCCGGCTCAGCGGCATACGAGAAGACGCCCTGGCCGGTCTTGCGACCGAGCCGGCCAGCCTCGACGAGGCGACGCTGGAACTCCGTCGGCGCGTAGCGCGGGTCGTGACCGGTCTGCTCCCAGACGGACGCGCCGACCGCGTAGTTGACGTCCTGTCCGATCAGGTCGGTCAGCTCGAAGGGGCCCATCCGGAAGCCGCCGCGCTCACGGAAGATCCAGTCGACGGTCGCGGGGTCGGCGAGCCCCTCCTCGACGACGCGCTGCGCCTCGCCGTAGAAGGGGCGGGCGACCCGGTTGACGATGAAGCCGGGGGTCGACGTGCACCGCACCGGCGTCTTGCCCCACGCGGTCATGAGGGCGGCCGCGTGCGCGAGGTACGCCTCGGCGGTCGTCTCGCCGTGGACCACCTCGACGAGACGCATGAGCGGTGGGGGGTTGAAGAAGTGCAGGCCCAGGACGCGTTCGGGGTCGGGGACGGCCTCGGCGACGGTGCTGATGTCGAGGCTCGAGGTGTTCGTGGCGAGGATCGTCGTGGGCGGCTGGGTCTCGGCGACCTCGGAGAGTAGGCGTTGCTTGAGCCCGAGGTCCTCCGGGACGGCCTCGATGACGAGGCCGCACTCCGGCAGGTCGGCCAGCGAGTCCGCCGGACGGATGCGGTCGGTGGTCGCGGTCGCCTCGGACCTGCTGATCCGGCCCTGGTCGACCCGTCGGTCGAGCGCCGCCCGCATCCGGTCGAGGGCCGCCTGCGCTGCTCCGGTGAGCGCGTCGACGAGGACGACGGGGTGCCCCGCGGCCGCCGCCACCTGCGCGATGCCGGCACCCATCGTGCCGGCGCCGACGACGGCGACCGGCCCGAGTTCGCTCATGGCGTCGGTGTCCATGCCCAGCATTGTGCCGTGACGCCCCGTCCCTTCGTGCGAGCGGCCGCAGCGTCCCGTTAGGCCCGGCCCACGGTCGGGTACGCCTCTCGCGGCGGGCCGACAGCACCCGCAACGACCCACGGCTCTACGGAGGGCGCCATGACACAGAGTCCGGAGGGCGGGCCCCGCGAGGCGGCCGCTCGGCTCGGGCAGGACACCGCCGACCTCGTCCGCGCGGAGGTCCAACGCCGCAAGGACGACCTCATCGCCACGGCCTGGCGTTCCAGCACGGCGCTCGCGCTATTTGGGGGCGCCGGGCTCTCTGCGGTGCTGGCGCTTGCGACGACGGAGGTCGCGCTCCTGCGTGGCCTGGAGAAGATCATGCCGAGAGGTCGCGCGGCGTTGGTCCTCGCGATGCTCCACGGGGCAGCGGCCGCCGGCCTCGCGATGGCGGGCCAGCGGGCGATGGAGGAGGCTCGCGAGTCGGCGCGGGAGACGCTTGATCGGGCCAGTGACGACGTCCGGCGCGCTCAACCAGGACCCGCCTGACCGGCGAACCGCGTCGCCGAGCCGCCCCACCAGCGGTTCCGGGGCCCGACCATGGGACGCGACCACACATCACAGGAGGCGACATGCTGGGTTTCCTGGGGCTGCTGCTCCTCATCTGGATCGCGTTCATCGTCATCGGTGCGCTCATCAAGGGCCTCTTCTGGCTCATCATCATCGGGATCGTGCTCTTCGTCGCGACGGCGATCTACGGCTGGGGCAAGCGCGAAGCGCTCAAGCGTTGACCCGACCGCGGTGAACTAGCATCGGCTGCGTGACTGCAACGGCGCCGACCTCGACCCACGCCCTCCTCGACAAGCACGCAGGAGTCCTCGACGAGATCCGCGAGGCGCTCAGGACGCGCTCGTGGTACTCGCGGTATCCCGAGTCGCCGAGCCCGCGGGTGTACGGCGAGACGGCCGCCGCGGACGGCGCCGCCGCCTTCGAGGCGCACCGCAACACGAGGTATGCCGCTGAGCTCGTCTCTGCCACCGACGGACGCTGGGTGGGTGGCGAGGTGTCGCCCTACGGGCCGACGCTCGGGGTCGAGTACCCCGGGCTCGACGTCGACGGCGCCCTTCGCGCTGCTCGCGGCGCCCTCCCGGCCTGGCGGGACGCGGGCCCGCAGGTGCGTGCCGCCGTCTGCGTCGAGATCGTCGACCGGCTCCATCAGCGCAGCTTCGAGATCGGCAACGCCGTGATGCACACCTCGGGGCAGCCGTTCGTGATGGCCTTCCAGGCCGGTGGCCCCCAAGCGCAGGACCGGGCGCTCGAGGCGATCGCCGCGGGGCTGGTCGAGCAAGAGCGGGTCCCGGAGTCGGTGGTCTGGGAGCGCCCCGCCAAGGGGGAGCCGATCCGGATGCAGAAGGACTATCGGATCGTCGGACGCGGCATCGGCCTCGTCATCGGGTGCAACACGTTCCCGACCTGGAACGCGTACCCCGCGATCTTCGCGGACCTGGTGACCGGCAACGCCGTTGTCGTCAAGCCGCACCCCCACGCCATCCTGCCGCTCGCGATCACGGTCGAGGTGGCCCGCACGGTGCTGTCCGAGGCCGGGTTCGACCCGGCCCTCGTGCAGCTCGCGGCGGAGAACGACGGGCAGGGGCTGGCCAAGGTCCTCGCCGAGCGGTCCGAGATCGCGATCATCGACTACACGGGCGGGCCGACCTTCGGCGCGTGGCTCGAGCAGGCCGGGGCCGCCCGCGGCGCGCTGGTCTACACGGAGAAGGCCGGGCTCAACACGATCGTGGTCGACTCGACCGACGACCTGAAGGGGGCGCTGGGCAACCTCGCCTTCTCGCTCTCGCTCTACTCGGGCCAGATGTGCACCGCACCCCAGAACATCTACGTGGCCGACAGTGGCGTCGACACCAACGAGGGCCACCTGTCGTTCGACGAGTTCGCCGACCGCCTCGCCACGGCGGTCCAGCGGCTGACCGGCGACGACGCCAAGGCCGTCGAGATCCTCGGCGCGACCGTCAACGACAAGGTGCGCGGCAACGCCGACTCCCTCGAGTCGATCGCCACGGAGGCCGAGGGCCGGGTCGTGCTCGAGTCGCGTCGGGTGACCCACCCTGCGTATGACCAGGCGGTGGTGCGGGCGCCCGGCCTCGTCGCGGTCGACGTCTCACGCGAGGACGTCTACACCGAGGAGTGCTTCGGCCCGGTCGGCTTCCTCATCCGGACGAGCTCGACGGAGCAGTCCCTGGCCCAGCTCGCTGACACCGTCCACGAGCACGGCGCCATGACGGCGTCGGTCTACTCGACCGACGAGGCGGTGCTCGAGGCTGCTCGCGAGGCGGCGGCCGAGGGCGGGGTCGCGCTGTCCGAGAACCTGACCGGACAGATCTTCGTCAACCAGACGGCGGCCTTCTCCGATCTGCACGGCACGGGGGCGAACCCGGCCGCGAACGCGGCCTACGCCGACGCTGCCTTCGTCGCGAACCGGTTCCGCGTGATCACCTCCCGCCGCCACGTCTGATCCGTCGCAGCGGTCTCAGGCATGACGACGTCCATCGACCAGGCCGCGCTCCAGCGAACGACGATCAGGGCGCTGACCGCCTCGCAGGTCCTCGGCGGCGTCGGCATGGCCAGCGGCATCGCCGTCGGAGCGCTCCTCGCCGAGCAGCTGTCCGGCTCGGAGACGCTCGCCGGGCTCGGCACGACCACACAGGTGCTCGGCGGTGCCCTCATCGCGATCCCGGTCGCCCGGCTCATGGCGGCCAAGGGGCGGCGACCCGGCCTCGCGCTCGGCTACGTCCTCGCCCTGCTCGGGGCGGCCACCGTCGTCACGTCGGCCGTGGTCGGCTCCTTCCCGCTGATGCTCGTCGGCATGTTCCTGTTCGGCGGCGGCACCACCGCCAACGGGCAGGCCCGGTATGCCGCTGCCGACCTCGCCCTGCCCGAGCACCGCGGCCGCGACCTGTCGATCGTGGTGTGGTCGACCACCATCGGCTCGGTCCTCGGACCGAACCTCGTTGGGCCCGGCAAGACCTTCGCCGAGGCGGTCGGCATCCCGGAGCTCGCCGGCTCCTTCCTCTTCTCCCTCGCCGGCTTCGTCCTCGCACTCGTCGTGGTCGCCCGCCTGCTCCGGCCGGACCCGCTGCTGACTGCGCGCGCGCTCGAGCGCGCGGCTCGTGCGGAGGTCGGTGAGCGGCATACGGATGATTCCGGGAGCAGCCACGACGGGTCCATGCGACGCGCCCTGACCACCCTGCGCACGAACGCCCTCGCGCGCGAGGCCGTGCTCGTCATTGCGCTCGGCCACGTCGTCATGGTGTCGGTCATGGTGATGACGCCGCTGCACATGTCGCACGGCCACGCCGATCTCGAGATCATCGGCTTCGTCATCTCGGTCCACATTCTCGGCATGTACGCGTTCTCGCCGCTCGTCGGCATGGCCGTCGACCGGTGGGGCAGCCGGCACACCGCGATGGCGGGCGGGGCGATCCTCGCGGTCGCGGCCTTCCTCGCGTCCCGCTCCGAGGTCGGCTGGTCCGGGCTGCTGCTCGTGGCGCTGTTCCTCCTCGGCGTCGGGTGGTCGTGCACGCTCGTGTCCGGCTCGACGCTGCTGACGAACTCGCTGACCACCGGGGAGCGGCCCGCCGTGCAGGGCCTGTCCGACGTGCTCATGGGCCTCGGCGGCGCGGGGGGCGGGGCGCTGGCCGGCGTCGTCGTCGGCGGCCTCGGGTATGCCTGGCTCGCCGGCGGGGCGGCCGTCGTCGGGGTCGTCATCATGACGATCGCGCTCAGCGCGACCGTTCGTCACGCCAGCCGGGTCAGGGCCGACGCCGGCTGAGCTACGCGTGCAGCGTCACCGTCCACCACGGCGGGCGCCAACCGGGTCGCGTGGCGCCATCAGGCGGTGACCCTGAGCGTCGAGGTGCGGTCGGGCCGGACGACGACCTCGATGCGGTCGGCCACCCGCGACTTCAGCTCGGTCACATGGCTGACGATGCCGACGGTGCGGCCGCCCTCGCGCAGCCCCTCGAGGGTGTGCATGACGTCGTCGAGCACCTCGGGGTCGAGCGTGCCGAAGCCCTCGTCGACGAACAGGGTGCCGAGGTCGACGCCGCCGGACTCGGCTCGCACCACCTCGGCGAGGGCCAGAGCGAGCGACAGGGAGACATAGAAGGTCTCACCGCCGGAGAGCGTGCCGACCTCGCGGACCTGGTTGGTGTGCATGTCGTGCACCCGGATGCCGAGGCCCGACTTGGCGTTGCCCTGCTTGGCGTCCGTGTGCTCGAGCGAGTAGCGGCCCCCGGAGAACTTGGCCAGCTCGGTGTTGGCGACCGACAGCACCTCGGTGAAGCGGCGGATGAGAACGTATTTCGCGAGGTCGAGGTTGAGCTGGTTGTCGCCCCCGCCGGCGACGAGCTGGCCGACCCGGACGGCATCAGCGGTCTCGGCGATCACTGCTGCGTTGCGCTCGAGGGCCAGCTCGACGTCCCCCAGCCGCTGCTTGGTGCGGGCGGCCTGGCTGCGCAGGCTGCCGTGCTCGCTCGTCGCCTGCTCCATCTCCTTCTTCGCAGCGCGCTCCAGGTCGGCCAGCTGGTCGATGTCGTCGAAGAGCGCGTCGAGCTGCACGTCGGCCAGCTCGGGGCCGGACAGACCGGCCCGGACCTCGGTGCACTCCCGCTCGAAGTCGGCGATCGCCCGCTTCGTCGAGGAGATCCACTCCATGTCGCGGTCGGCCTCGAGCCATTCCTCGACCGAGCCGAAGCCGGCCGCCGCGAGGTCGGCGTCGCGAGCGGCGGTGGCCTCGACCACGGCGGCCGCAGCCGCGTCGTGGGCACCGATGGCATCGACGAGGGCATCGAGGTGTGTCGCTGAGGAGGTGAGCGCCGAGCGGCGGCCGGCGACGGTGGCGTGGCCGTCACGCGCGCGCTCGACCTCGGCGGTCTCACGCTCGAGGCGGGCGGTCCAGTCCGCGCGGCTCTGCTCGAGCCGGGCGAGCTCCGACGTGAGGGCGCGGGACTGCTCGCCGAGCTCCTGCTCGCGCCGGCGCAGGGCCTCGAGTCGCTCCGTCCCGGTCCGGACGGCCGCCCCGGCCCGGATCGACTCCGACAGCTCCTGACCAGCCTGTTCCGCCTCGGTGCGCGCCACCTCGTGACTGCGGCCGCCGCACCGGGCCCAGAGCTGCCCGACCTCGGTGCGGAGTGCGCCGAGCTGGTCCGCTCGGGCCGTCGCCGCTGACCGGAGCTGCTCGAGCCGGGCCTCCTCCGCCTCGAGCAGCTCAGGGGTGACTGCCGTCGGACTCGGCCGTGCCGGCGAGGGGTGGTCGGTCGAACCGCAGACGGGGCAGGCGTCCCCGTCGGCGAGGGTCAGCCCGAGCTCGCCGGCGATGCCGTCGATGCGCTCCTGTCGCAACCGGCCCAGCTCGCCCTCCGCGGTGCGCACCGCCTCAAGAGCGGACGCGACGGACGCCTCGAGTGCCGGCACTCGTGCGCCCGCCGCTTCGTGCGCCACGGCGGCGTCCAATCGCTCCTTCGCCTGCTGCGTGGCCTCGGTGCGGCTGTCCTTGAGCGCGTGCAGCCGACGTGCCTCACCGAGCGCGTCGTCCTGTTCGCGGATCTGCTGTGGAAGGGCGCCGAGCTCGGCTGCCACCTGGTCGAGCGCGGCGCGATGCTGGGCGGCCGCCCGAGCCACCCCCTGCGCCTGCTCGCGGTGCGGCTCGAGGACCGACTCCAGCTCCATGGCCGGTGCGAGTGAACCGATCACCTCGCGCAGGGTCGTCGCCTCGCCGCGCAGGGCCGCGACGCCGCGGTCACGCAGGTGCGGCTCGACTCGGCCGCGGGCGGCGACGAGGGCCGCCTCGGCGCGTTTCTGGGCCGCCTCCGCCTGGGCCAGGGTCCGGACGGCGCCGGCGACGGGACGCGCCTGGCCCGCTCGCGCGAGCTGCTCGCCCAGCCGTTGGAAGTCGACGGCTCGCCGACCGAGGTCCTCGTCGCGACGCTGCAGCTCGATGAGCCGCTCGCGACGTTGCATCCGCAAGCGCGCGTCGCCGACCATGTCGGCCATCTGCTGGTGCCGCTCGATCGCCTCGCGGCTCGCCTTGCGGGCGTGGCGCTCCCGGGTGCGCAGCTCGTCGACGACCTCGGCCAGCTCCCCCAGGAGGTCCTCTGGCGTGGACCGGCTCAGCTCCACCAGGGCGTCGCGTCGTTCGTCGGCGAGAGCCGCCGAGACGGCGAAGGCGTGCACCGAGTCCCGGATCTCGTCGACCGCCCGCTGCCGGAGCGCCTGCGCCGCGCGGCCCGCGTCGACGATCTGCTCCTGCACCCTGCGGAAGAAGGCAGTGCCGAAGACCTTCTCGAGCAGCTTGCCCTTGTCCTCGGAACGCGCGCGCAGGAACGTGGCGAACTCGCCCTGCGGCAGGATGACGGTCTGGACGAACTGGTCGCGGGTCAGCCCGACCGCACGCGTGATCTCGTCATCGCAGTCGCCGATGTTCGTCGACAGCAGCTCCCCGCCCTCGAGGTCATCGGGCGAGGCGAGCCGCCACAGCTTGACGCTCGGCTGCTGGACCGTCGTGCCCGTGCCTCGGGACTTCGGCCGCTCGAAGCGGGGGGTCCGGCGCACCCGATAGATCCCGGACTGGGTCTCGAAGATGAGCGTGACGACCGGGATGGTGCGTGGGTCGGCATGGTGGGAGTGGATCCGCTCGACATCGGCGGCGGCCTGGGCGACCTTGCCGTAGAGCGCGAAGGCAATGGCGTCGATGATCGTCGACTTGCCGGACCCGGTCGGCCCCTCGAGGAGGAAGAGGCCGGCGCGGCCGACGGACGCGAAGTCGATGCGCTCGGTGCCGGCATACGGCCCGATCGCGGTCATCTCCAGCAGATGCAGCTGCACGTCACGCCACCTCCTGGGCCTCGGCGAGCTGCTGGGCCTTGACGGCGGCCTCGAAGCCCGCGGTGAACACCTCGAGCTCGCCGTCACTCGCCGTCGTCTTCGTCACGTGGGCGATGAAGTCGGCGCCCAGCTCGCGCGGGTCGCGCTCGCTCACCGGCGTCGTGCCGCCGCGGCGCCGCTCGACGGCACCGTCCGGCTCGTGGAAGACCTGCAGCGTCTGCGGGAAGCGGGACTTGAGCCGGTCCATGAGGGAGTCGGGCCGGACCCGGTCGGTCACCGTGACGCGGACCCATGACCCCTCGTGGTCGCTGAGCGACTCGTCGGACAACAGGTCGTCGAGACGGCCCCGCAAGGTGGCCATCGGCCGGGGCTGCTCGACCTCGACCGGGGTCACCTCGACCGGCCCCACCGCCGGCACGTCGACGAGCAGCACCACCTTGGTGTGGTCCTGCTCCGAGAAGGAGTAGCGCAGTGGCGAGCCGGAGTAGCGCACCACCGAGCCCTCGCCGCACTCGGGCGCCTGGGGGCCGTGGAGGTGGCCGAGGGCGGCGTAGTCGATCCCCGCGAAGACCGTGCCGGCGACGCGGTCGACCCCCCCGACGGCGATCGACCGCTCGGAGTCGCTCGGGTCGGCCCCGGCCACGAAGGCATGTGCGAGCACGATGCTGCGCAGACCGGTGCGGCCGGCCAGGTCCGTCCGGATCCGGTCGCAGGCGGCCGCGAGCACGGCCTGGTGCGACCGGGCGAGGGGCTCGCCGCCGCCGGCGAGCAGCACCCGCGCATGGTCGACGTCGAGGTAGGGCACCCCGTAGATCGCCGCACCCACCCCGTCGGAGCCCTCGAGCAGGACGGGGAGGTCGAGCCGGGTGGGGTCGGTGATCATCCGGATGCGGTCGCGGAACAGCCCCGCGCCGTAGCCGAGCCGGATGGCGGAGTCGTGGTTGCCCGACGTGATGACCACCGTGGTGACCTGGGACAGGCGCGCGAGGGTCCACTCGAACAGCTGGACCGACTCGACCGGCGGCACTCCCCGGTCGTAGACGTCACCGGCGACGAGCACCGCATCGATGGGCACCCCGTCGGCGGGATCCTCGACCAGCCGACAGATGCGCTCGAGCACCGCGGACTGCGCCTCGTGGAGGTTCACGCCGTGGAGCGTGCGCCCGAGGTGCCAGTCGGAGGTGTGGAGCAACCGCATGCCCCGACGTTAGGACGTGGCGCCGACAGTCCCTCCACGGACACGCCTCGTGTGACGGATGAGGTCGTATGCCGCTGGGCCGGCTTCCACGACCGGGGCTGGCCGGGCGGAAACGGCGCGGGCTAGTCGGTGGCAGCGCTCAGCAGCCGACCCGGCTTCTTCGGAGCGGCCTCCGCGGCGAGAAGGTCGACGATGCCGTGGGTGTCGCCGTCGGCGTCGCCGAGCTCGGAGGGGTTGATCCACTCGGCCTTGCGGGCTTCGCTCGCCAGCCGCAGCGTGGGCCGTTCGTCGAGCTTGACGCGGAAGACGACGTCGACCACCTGGCCCGCGGGATCCACCCGCGTGATGACGGGGTCGCCCGGGTCGATGTCGAGGCCGACCTCCTCCGCCACCTCGCGGCGGACACCGTCGGCCGGCTCCTCACCGTGCTCGAGCAGCCCGCCGGGCAGGCTCCACCCGAGCCGGTGCGGCTGCCAGAGGAAGAGGACGTCGCCGTCGTGCTCGAGGAGGCAGACGGCGCCGACCGTGTAGTTGGGGGCGCCGAGGCGTACGGCCGCCCGCCGGACCGGCCCTGGCAGCTTGCGGAAACCGACCAACGCTGCGGTCCCCGCCTTGCGCCGAAGAGTGGGCATGTCCATGGCCTCACCCAACCACACGGTCAGGGGGTCAGTCCTTGGGGTTGAAGAAGCCGAGGATCATCGAGACGAAGGTGATGACGAGCGAGCCGATGACCGCGTCCCAGAAGAAGTGCTCGACGTGGAAGGCGAGGTCGAACTTGCCGGCCACCCACGAGGTCAGCTCCAGCATCAGCGCGTTGATGATGAAGACGAAGAGCCCGAGCGTCAGGATGATGAACGGCAGGGAGATGAGCTTGGCGAGCGGGCGCACGAAGGCGTTGATGATCCCGAAGATGAGGGCGACGATCACCACCGTGCGCACGACCGCCCAGGTGTCGGGGTTGGACCCGAAGGTGATGCCCGGGACGAGCCAGGCGGCGATCCACAGGGCGATGCCGTTGATGACGGTCTTGATCGCGAAGTCGGCGAGCATGGCCGTCATCCTTCCATGGGAGCTCAGCCCTCGACGGGAAGACCGGGGTGGTCGTCTCCGGGCAGGCGCGGCTGGAACATCGTGTTGAGGCGCAGCAGGTCGGGCGTGACGGTCTTGAGCGACCCGATGGCGTCCTTGACCGGCACCCGCGTGATGCTGCCCTGTTGCAGCGCGACCATCTCGCCCCACGCGCCGTCGAGCGCCGCCTCGATCGCCGCCACACCGAACCGGGTGCCGAGCATCCGGTCGAAGGCGACGGGGGAGCCGCCGCGCTGGATGTGCCCGAGGACCGTGGTGCGGGTCTCGATGCCGGTCCGGCCGTGGATCTCCCGCTCGAGGATGTGCCCGATCCCGCCGAGCACCTTGTGGCCATAGCTGTCGACCTCTGGCTCCGGGATCTGGAACGTGCCGGGCTTCGGCAGCGCGCCCTCGGCCACCACGATGATCGTGGCGTAGCGGCCCTTGCGGTGCCGCCCGACGATGCGCTCGCAGACCTCCTCGATGTCGAACGGGTCCTCCGGGGTGAGCGTCATCGCGGCCCCACCGGCCAGGCCCGACCAGATCGCGATGTGGCCGACATGCCGGCCCATCACCTCGACGACGAGGACGCGGTGGTGTGACTCGGCCGTCGTGTGCAGCCGGTCGATCGCGTCCGTGCAGATCTGCACGGCGGTCTGGAAGCCGAACGTCATCTCGGTCAGCTGGATGTCGTTGTCGATGGTCTTCGGCACGCCGATGACGGGGAAGCCGTTCTGGTGCAGCTCGTTGACGACGGCCATGGAGCCCTCGCCGCCGACCGCGATGATCGCGTCGAGCCCGTGCCGGTCGTAGGCCTTGCGGACGAGCTTCAGGCCGTCCTCGCGCGCGAACGGCTGGTCGCGGGACGTCCCGAGGATGGTGCCACCGCGGGGCAGGATGCCGCGGCAGACCTCGACGTCGAGCGGCTCGTAGTCGTCCTCCATGACGCCCCGCCAGGCGTTGCGGAAGCCGATGACCGTGCTGTCGTAGGTGACCTCGGCGGCGCGAACCGCGCCGCGGATGACGGCGTTGAGGCCGGGGCAGTCCCCGCCTCCCGTGAGGATCCCGATGCGCATGGGCTGGTCTTTCGTGAGTGGTGCGTGGGCCAGGTGTCGGGGCAGCACTGACGCGACACTGTGAGCCTAGCCACAAGCAGGGGTATGCCGCTCAGCCCGGTCGCCCTGCGGCCACCCTCCCGCTCGGGTCGGCCCCGGTGGGCCGCCCCTATCCTTGGCCGCATGAGCGACGAGGCCCTCTCCCCGAACCGTGTCCGCCTGCGCGAGGTCCTGGCGCAGCTGCCGGACTACAAGCCGGGCAAGCCCGCGACGGCGCCGCCCGGCGTGACGGCCTACAAGCTCTCCTCCAACGAGAACCCGTACGGCCCGCTCCCCTCGGTGCTCAAGGCGGTCGACGAGGCGGCGACGACGATCAACCGCTACCCCGACATGGCGGTCAGCGCGCTCACCCAGCGACTGGCCGAGGCGCTCGACGTGCCCGCCGAGTGCATCGCGACGGGGACCGGGTCGGTCGCCGTGCTCGCGCAGGTCGTCCAGGCCGCCTGCGACGCGGGAGACGAGGTCGTCTTCGCGTGGCGCTCGTTCGAGGCCTACCCGATCGTGGCGCAGCTCGCCGGAGCGAAGCCGATCATGGTCGGTCTCGACGCCGACGCCCGCCACCGGCTCGACGCGATGGCCGCAGCCATCACCGACCGCACCCGCGTCGTGCTCGTCTGCACCCCGAACAACCCCACCGGCCCCGCCGTCCACGGCGACGAGCTCGAACGCTTCCTGGCCCGGGTCCCGGACGACGTGGTCGTCGTCGTCGACGAGGCGTACGTCGAGTTCGTTCGCGACCCCGAGGCGGTGAAGGGGCTCGAGGTGTGGCGCAAGCACCCGAATGTCGTGGTGCTGCGGACCTTCTCGAAGGCCTACGGCCTCGCCGGCCTGCGCGTCGGGTTCGCCGTGGCCCACCCGCCGGTCGCCGCGGCGATCCGCAAGACGGCGACGCCGTTCGGGGTCAACTCGCTGGCGCAGGTCGCCGCGATCGCCTCCCTCGACGCCGTCGACGAGCTGACCGAGCGGGTCGAGTCGATCGTCGCCGAGCGAGACCGTGTCGTGCAGGCGCTCGCCGACCAGGGCTGGAAGCTGCCCCGGACGGACGCCAACTTCGTCTGGTTCCCGTTGGGCGAGCAGTCCTCCGCCTTCTCGGGCGCGTGCGAGGCGGTCGGCCTCATGGTCCGCCAGTACGGCGACGACGGCGTGCGCGTGACGATCGGTGAGTCCGAGGCGAACACCCGCCTGCTCGAGGTCACGGAGAAGTTCGGCGCGCGCTGAGTCCTTCGCGACCAAGGCCGGCCCCGGCGCCGCTCGCACTGTGGCGCACGGAGACCATGAGGACTTCCCGATGCTGGGTAATGGATCTGCGAGGCGGCGAACGTGGCCATCACGTCACACCCACATCGGTCCGCGGTTGGAGGCCAAAGTGGCACTTTCGGAACATGAGCAGTATGTGATCGACCAGATGGAGCAAGCGCTGTCCGCCACGGACCCCAGGTTCGTCGCGCACATGGCGCGCACCCGCCAGTCCTGGCGGCGACACCTCCGAGTCGCGCTGAATGTGCTTGCCCTTGCCGCCGGCCTCCTGCTCGTCCTGCTCGGCGTGTGGCTGGTCACGGTCTGGGTCAGCGTCCTCGGCTTCCTCGTCGTCGTGACGGGGCTGGTGTGCGTCATCCGGCTCCGCACGACGCACCGGCGATGAGCGCTCTCGAGCCTCGACGGCGCCACCGCGAGGACGACTGACACTGCCCTTGCCGCAGGTCTGTGCCCCCAGCCGCGCGCAGGTCTGTCCACCCAGCCGCCCGTGTGGGCGCGCGGCCGCCGCGCAAGCGCGCGCGAACGCGATGTCGGCCCAGCGGCATACGGTCTGCTCGTGCTCACCTGTGTCGCCGTCTCGGGCTACCGCTCACTGCGTGACGTCGTCGTGCCCCTGCACGGACTCGACGTCGTCACGGGCGCGAACGGGACCGGCAAGTCGAGCCTCTACCGCGCGCTGCGCCTGCTCGCCGGGTGCGGGCGCGGAGACGTCATCGGCAGCCTCGCGCGTGAGGGTGGCCTCCAGTCCGCTCTGTGGGCGGGGCCGGCGACGCTGGACGGCGCCCGCAAGAGGGGGTATGCCGCTCAAGGGGTCGTGCGCAGGGGCCCGGTCAGCCTGCGGCTGGGTTTCGCGGGCGACGACTTCGGCTACCTCGTCGACCTGGGGCTGCCGCAGCAGGAGTCGGGGGCGACCGGGTCGGCGTTCCTGCGTGACCCGGAGATCAAGCGTGAGGTGGTGTGGTCGGGGCCGGTGATGCGACCCGGCTCCGTTCTCGTGCGCCGACGCTGGTCGGTCGTCGAGGCTCGCGCCACCGGGGACAGCGAGGTCGACGCCACGTGGGCCGACGAGTGGGAGTCCGACCCGGCCGGTCGCGGCAGTGCCTCCGCTCGGGCGCGTGGGTGGGCCGAGCTGACCCGGTCGCTCCGGCCGTGGGAGTCGATGCTCACCGAGCTGGCCGACCCCGAGCGGGCACCGGAGCTGCTCCGGGTGCGGAGGCTCGTCGCGGGCTGGCGCTTCTACGACTCGTTCCGCGCCGACCCCGGCGCGCCGGCGCGGCAGACGCAGATCGGCACCCGGACGCCGGTGCTGTCCGACGACGGCGCCGACCTCGCCGCGGCGCTGCAGACGATCCGCGAGAACGGCCGGTCCGGCCTCGACGCCGCCGTTGCCGACGCCTTCGACGGGGCCATCCTCGAGATCGCCGTGACCGAGGGCCGGTTCGACGTCGAGCTGCACCAGCCGGGGATGCTCCGCCCGCTGCGGGCGGCGGAGCTGTCCGACGGCACCCTGCGTTACCTCTGCCTCGTGGCGGCCCTGCTCAGCGCCGACCGGCCGCCTCTGCTCGTGCTCAACGAGCCCGAGACGTCGCTGCATCCGGAGCTGCTGGCGCCGCTCGCCCGGCTCATCCGGTCGGCCGCCGAGCTCTCGCAGGTCATGGTCGTCTCGCACTCCGAGGCGCTGATCCGTGAGCTTGGAGTGGCCGACGACGAGGACGAGGACGACGCGGCGCCGGTAGGCCCCGGCACGCCCGCACGGCGGGTCACCCTGTCCAAGGACCTCGGCGAGACGCTCGTCCGGGGTCAGGGCCTGTTGACGAAGCCGGCCTGGAACTGGGGCTCGCGCCGCTGAGCTGGCTCACTGGAGCCCGTCGGGGCGGGCCCGTCCCGTGAGTCCTCGTCGGCCAGCCGGTCGTGGAAGGCGCTGGAACTGGGGCTCGCGCCGCTGAGCTGGCTCACTGGAGCCCGTCGGGGGCGGGCTCGTCCCGTGAGTCCTCGTCGGCCAGCCGGTCGTGGAAGGCGAGGTAGAGATTGGCGAGGACGGACGGCGAGGTGATCGGTGCCTCGACGATCTCCTCGATCCGGCGCAGCCGGTAGCGCACCGAGTTCGGGTGCAGGAAGAGCCGCAGGGCGGTGCGCTGGATGTCGAGCCCCGTGGCGAGGTAGGCGACGGCCGTGTCGGCGAGGTCGGGGCGGTCGAGCAGGTCCCCGAGCTGCTGCTGCGTCTTGTCGTGGATCGCTTGGCTGCTGCGGCTGCTCATCAACCAGGTCGCGAGGTCGACGTCCTCGAAGCGGACCACCATCCCGGTCGTGCGGGGGCCGGCCGTGGACCTCGTTCGGAAAGGGGCGCGCTGGTTGGTCCGGCGCTGCGCGACGAGGGAGGCCCGCCTGGCGTCCCGGAAGCTGCGGCGGGCGAGACCGAGGTCGGTGAACGGCTCGCTGACGCCGACGTGATGCGGCCCGGCCAGCCCCTCGGCCCACTCGAGGAGCGCCGCGCTGTCGGCGCCGAGCCCGACGAGGCCGACGACGTCGTCGGCCTCGCGGGGCCGGAAGATGATGGGCAACCCCTGGGACTGGGCCTCCTGGGCCAGCTCGTCGAGGAGGCCCTCGTTGATCCCTGAGTCCGCACCCGCGTGGGGCAGGCGAGCCGAGACGAACGCGCGCAGTGGCGCCTGCGGCCGGAACCGGAACTGCCCCAGGCGGTCCCACAGGGACGGGATCTCGTTGGGCTCGACGACCCCGCGCAGCCGGGTCAGCAGCTCGGCCGCCTCCGTCCGCGCCTGGGTCGCCTGCAGGGCACTGGCTCCGCGGATCGCGGCGAGCAGGCGCTGGGCCGAGTCGAGGATGGGTTCCGCGAGATCGTCGAGGACGCTCTCGCGGAACGACCCGATCGCGATCCAGTAGCCCATGCCGCCGAGCACCGTCGGCCGCGTCGCGACGTGCCAGCGCCCGACGGTGAACCGTTGCCGGCGCGGTTCCCGGGCCCGGATCTCGGCCCAGACCAGACGGGCCGGGCCCGCGCCGGTCGACGTCACGACCGCGCCGGCCTCGTCGTAGACGATGGCCATCCCCTTGATGATCGCGCCGATGCGGCTGACCAGGGTGGTGAGGGGCTGGTCCGAGCCGAGCGCCGACAGCAGGTCGGTCTGCAGCCAGAGCGCTCGTTTGACGAGATAGGTCTCGGCGGACGCCAGCGAGCGGTTGACAAAGCTCTCGACCTGGAGGAAGGGCACCTCCGCCGCGACGGTGAGGAGGGTCAGCTGGTGCTCCTGGGCCGCCTCGACGAGCATCGGCGGCACCTGCGGGAAGTGGACGTCGACACCGAACGCGAGGCCGGCCACCCGGGCGGCCCTGAGCTCCTCGACGAGCCGCACCTGCACGGCGGGGTCACTGTTGCCGACGAAGCGCAGCCCGGTCGTCAACATGAGCCAGCCGGGCTCGAGCCATCGCGCCGGGTTGTCGATCTCCATGGTGTGGGCGCCCCGGACACGAGTCTCGAGGTCACCGGGGACGACCACTGCCAGCCCGAGGCTCTCGTTGGCGACGAGGTCCTCGATGGTGAGGTGCGACGTGGATCCGGGCATGGGCCGATCGTGCGCACTTTTGGTGGATCGCACAAGAGCCGTCCGAGGTTCGTGTGCCACGGACAATGCGCGCTGCCGGGCCGCCGGGGCATGGTTCTTGACAACCAGATCGCACCGGAGGGTGGATCGTACAAGGAGGTACGTCATGAGTCGACTCAGAGTGGCGGTCGATGTGGGTGGCACGTTCACCGACGTCTGCATCTTCGACGAGACACAAAGGAGCGTCCGGGTCACCAAGGTGCCCTCGACCCCCGACGACCCGATGCGGGCCGTCATCCAGGGCGTCGAGCGGGGACAGGTCGACCTCGAGCAGGTCGCGCTCTTCTCGCACGGCACGACGGTCGCGACGAACGCGCTCATCACCCGCCGGTTCCCCGCGGCCGCCCTCATCACGACCGAGGGCTTCCGCGACGTCATCGAGACCCGGGACGGGACCAAGGACGACCTGTGGGACGCCTACCACGACGTCAGTGGGCCGTACATCCGGCGCCGGGACCGCTTCGAGGTGCGCGAACGGGTCGGCCACCGCGGCGAGGTCATCACGCCGCTCGACGAGCGCCAGGCGAGGCAGCTCGCCGAGCTGCTGGGGCGGCGCGGTGTCGAGACCGTGGCCATCTGCTTCATGAACTCCTTCCTCAACCCGTCCCACGAGAAGCGCATGCGCGAGATCGTCGAGGAGGTCCTGCCCGATGTCGCCGTCTGCACGTCCGCGGAGATCCTCCCGGAGATCTTCGAGTACGACCGGTTCAACACGACCGTGGCCAACGCCGTCCTGTCACCACTCGTCACCGGCTACGTCAACCGGCTCGAGGGCCGGCTGCAGGAGGGCGGCTACGACGGCGACCTGCTGCTGCTGCACTCGGGTGGCGGGTCGATGACCCCACGGACCGTAGGTCAGTACCCCGTGCGCCTCGCGGCCTCCGGCATCGCGGCGGGCGCCATCGCGGCAAAGCACGTGGCCAGCCAGTGCGGCTTCCCCAACGCGATCGGGCTCGACATGGGCGGCACGTCGACCGACATCTGCCTCGTGCACAACGGCGAGCTGCGGGTGACCAAGGAGTGGAGCGTCGAGTACGGCCACCCGATCATCTTCCCGAGCATCGAGGTGCTCACCATCGGTGCCGGTGGCGGCTCGATCACCTGGCTCGACGCGGCCGAGTCGCTGCGCAACGGCCCCCAGTCCGCGGGCGCCGACCCCGGTCCGGCCTGCTACGACACGGGCGGCACCGAGCCGACGAACACCGATGCCAACCTCTATCTGGGCCGGCTCGGGACGACCCTCGCCGGTGGCGCGAAGACCCTGGACCGCTCCCTCGCGGAGCAGGCCGTCACGACGATCGCCGACCGGCTCGGCCTCGGCGTCGACGACACAGCCGGTGCCATCCTCAAGGTCGCCAACGCCAACATGGCGGACGCCGTGCGGCTCGTATCGATCCGCCGCGGCTACGACCCGCGCGACTTCGCGCTCGTCGCGTTCGGCGGAGCCGGTGCCTTGCACGGCGTCGAGGTGGCGCGCGAGCTGAGCATCCCCACGGTCCTCGTGCCGCCGAACCCCGGTGTCACCTCGGCCCTGGGCTGCCTGCTCGTCGACATCCGTCACGACCTGTCCGCGATGTACGCCAAGCTCGCCGACGAGATCAGCGACGACGAGTTCGAGGCGGCCTTCGCCGACCTCGAGGCCGAGGCCACCCGTCGGCTCGCGCACGAGAAGGTCGCCCCCGACAACGCGATCCTGCAACGGTCGATGTCGCTGCGCTACGCCGGCCAGTGGCGCTCCCTCACCATCGACGTGGGCTCCGGGCCCAGGGCGCTGGCCGACGCCATCCAGCGCTTCCACGAGGAGCACGAGCGCGAGTTCGCGTTCCGCCGCGACGACAGCCCTGTCGAGATCTACCAGATCGGGCTGCAGGCCATCGGCACGACGCCGAAACCCGAGTTCGCACAGCACGAGCTGCGGCCCCTCGAGGCACCCGCACCCGACGCGTTCCGCGAGGTGTGGTTCGAGGACGTGCGCTGGACCCAGACCCCCATCTACCACCGCGACCGACTGCCCGCCGGCACGCGAGTGCCCGGCCCGGCCATCATCGACCAGCTCGACTCGACCGTGGTCGTGCCACCCCGGTCGACCGCCGAGGTCGACGCCTTCCTCAACATCCGCATCCACCTGGAGGACTGACATGACCGCCACGCTCACCCCAGTGCGGCAACGCCAACTCGACCCAGTGACCTTCGAGGTCCTCAAGAACGCGTTCGCGACCTCCGTCGACCTCATGTCGGAGCAGATCCTGCGCACCTGCTACTCGTTCGTCATCTACGCCCGCGACTTCAGCTCCGCGTTGTGCGACGCCGAGGGCAACACCGTCGCGCAGGGGACCGGTGACATCGCGGTCCACGTCGGCACGCTCCACTTCCAGGCCAAGGCCGTCATCGAGGCGTTCCCCGGCGCGATCAACCCGGGCGACGTCTTCGCCATCAACGACCCCTACCGGGGCGGCACGCACATGAACGACATCTCGTTCATCCGGCCGATCTTCGTCGGTGACGAGCTGATCGCGTTCGCCCAGAACAAGGGCCACTGGGCCGACCTCGGCGGCACCGTGCCCGGCTCGTTCGACGTCTCGGCGAAGGACCACTTCGGGGAGGGCCTACGCATCCCGGCCCTGAAGATCTGGGACCGCGGGGTCTTCCGCGAGGACGTCGCCCAGCTCATCGTGCAGAACACCCGCACGCCCGAGATCGGGCTCGGTGACCTGCATGCACAGGCCGAGGCCACCGCGGTCTGCGAGCGCGAGCTGCTCCGCCTCGTCCAGCGCTACGGCAAGGACACCGTCCTGACCGCGATGGCGGAGGTGCAGGACTACGTCGAGGACATCGTCCGGGCCAAGGTCGCGGCCCTGCCGGACGGGGTCTGGGAGACGACCGACTACCTCGACTCCAACCCCGGCCACGCCGAGGGACTCGTCCCGATCCGGATCAGGATGACGATCGACGGCGACACGATCCACTACGACCTGAACGGCTCGGCGCCGGCCGTCGACACCTTCCTCAACAGCGGCTACGGCGCCACGTTCTCCGCGCTCTATGCCGGCACGAAGACGTTCTTCCCCGAGATCCCGCTCAACTCCGGCTTCTACCGGGCCGTCCTCGGCGACCTCGGGCCGGAGGGGACGGTCGTCAACGCCGGCTGGCCCGTCGCCGTCACCGGCTTCTGCTCCGGCGTCTACGAGAAGATCATGAACGGGATCGTCGAGATCTGGTCGCAGATCCTGCCCGAGCGGGCGATGGCCTGCTCGTTCAACCTCGAGTACCTCCTCGTCGGTGGCCGCGACGGCCGCTCCGAGGACCAGCCGTTCTTCATGTGGTACGACTGGATGTCCGGCGGCTGGGGCGGCCGGCGCGACAAGGACGGCTCGAGCTGCACGGCGCCGACCTTCGGCCCGGGCCTGGCGACCCAGTCGATGGAGGGCCAGGAGCGGCTCACCCCCGTCGTCACCTCGTGGAACCGTCTCGTCACCGACTCGGGCGGCCCGGGCCGACAGCGCGGCGGCCTCGGGGTCGAGAAGGGTGGCCTGCTCACCGACGCGCAGAAGTCGGTGATGTCGTACTGCTGCGACCGGGCCCGGTCGGTGACGTGGGGCATCGAGGGTGGCCTGCCGTCGATCCCGCAGGGCGTCTGGCTCAACAAGGGCACGCCGGACGAGCGCTTCCTGGGCGCGATCTTCTCCAATGTCGCTATCACATCCGGAGATTCGTTCACCCGCCCGTCGGCCGGCGGCGGTGGCCTCGGTGACCCGCTCGAGCGCGACCCCGCCGCCGTCCTCGAGGACGTCATCGACGGGTACGTCTCCATCGAGCGCGCCAGGAAGGACTACGGCGTCGTGGTCCACCCGGTCCGGCCCGAGCTGGACGAGTACGAGATCGACGCGCCCGCCACCGCCGAGGTCCGCGAGCACATCCGAACCCACCGGCACGAGTGGATCGAGCAGGACCCACAGTCGGTCGCCGAGCGCTACCGCGTCGGTGAGCTCGACGAGCTCGACCTGGTGCGGCAGTACGCCGTCATCGTCGACTGGGGCACCGGCGAGCTGCTCCCCGAGACGACGGCCGAGTTCCGTCGCACGTACGCGCGGAGGGCCTCCTCCCACTGGGCCTGAGCGCCGACACCCGGCTGAGCGGCATACGAGCGTCTCGTATGCCGCTCAGCCGCG
>NZ_AWQS01000047.1 GCF_000576575.1 Intrasporangium chromatireducens Q5-1 | reverse complement strand
GGCTGCGTGCCCCGCCACGGCGTTGGCGAGCCGCTGGCGGAGCAGGTCGACGCCGGCGCCGGTGCGGGCCGAGGTCGTGACGACGCCCGCGCCCGGCACACCGTCGGCGCTGAGCAGCCGCTTGAGGTCGATGACGCAGGCCGAGACGTCCTCACGTTCGAGCCGGTCGGTCTGGTTGAGGACGACGAGCGTGACTGCCTCATGGTCGGCCTGGAGCCTGACGAAGTCGTCGTGCAGCCGTGCGTCGGCATACTTCTGCGGGTCCGTCACCCAGACGAAGACGTCGACGAGCTCGAGGATGCGCTCCGCCTCATTGCGGTGGGCCAGTTCGCGCGAGTCGAAGTCGGGCAGGTCCAGCAGGACGAGCCCGTCGAGCGACCCGGCCACGCCCTTGTTCCTCGGCGGGCGGCCCCCGTCCGTGACGACGTGACGGGCGTCGACCTTGAGCCAGTCGAGCAGTGGCCCGGCGTCCGACGTGCCGAAGACGGCGGCAGTGGGGCGCGACGTGGTCGGGCGGCGCGCACCGATCCGGGCCACGTCGGCGCCGACGATCGCGTTGAACAGCGAGGACTTTCCGCTGCCCGTCGCGCCCGCCAGCGCGACGACCGTGTGGTCCCCGGCGATCGTCGTGCGCTCCTCGACCTTGTCGATGACCCGACGCGCCGCCTCGACTGCGTCGCGGTCGAGCTCGTCACCCCCGCTGACCAGGCCGAGCCCGAGGGCTGTTGTGCGGGAGAGGAGTTCGTCGGTGCTGATGGCGGTGACCTGGGCAGTTCCCGGCCGGACGGGGCTCATCGAGCCGCCTTCACGGCGGTGGCCGCCGCTTGCAAGGTGGTCCTCTGGTCGGGCTCGACGTGCACCGCGCTCACTGCTCCTTCGTACCGTGCCCGCTCAGCGGCATACAGCTGCTCCACGCGGTCCTCGAGCTTCTGCCGGGCCTTCTTCGACAGCTCGCGCACGGCCTGGTCGCCGAACACCGCTTCGAGCAGCTTCTGGCCCACGACCGCTGTGCCCCCGGCGATGCCCACCTCCGCGCCCGTGATCCCGGCGGTGCTGGCGAACGTCACGAGCATGAGCACGACGCCGAGCCCGTTGACGCCGTAGGCCATGATCCGTGCGGTGGTGCGGCGGTCCCGGCCCTCGTCGCGGACCATCTGCAGGATGTCGCCCTGCCAGTCCCGGACCAGCCGCTGGATCTCCTTCTCGATGCCGACCGTGGAGCGCATCAGGCTCGGGTCGGCGCCCAACAGCTGGTCGCCGCCGGGGAGGGTGCGCCATCGCCGCGCCGTCGCCGTCGCCGCCAGCTCGGCCCGGTTGCCGATGAGCGACTCGACTCCCGACTGGAGCGCCTCGCCCAGGTTGTCGGCCCGCGCGGGCTCGCCCTTGATGAAGGAGGTGAACCGGTCGCGCAGGCGGGACACCGTGGACTCGACCTGGCGGAAGAACTCGCCGGTGCCGACGAACTCCTGCCAACGCGCGAGAACCTCGCCTCGCAGCAGGGTGCCGTCGCGCATGCCGTCACGCACGTGGCGGAGTGCGTCGTCGTATGCCGCTCCGCTTGCTCCCAGCAGCTCGCCGGCTGCCGCGTCCTGCCGGCTCAGTGCCTCGTCGAGCGCGCCCGTGCGCGTGTCGAGCGACGCCAGGGCGCCGCCGAGGGTGCGTCGCACGACTTCAGCACGGGCCTGCGCGTCGCCGGCGAGCTTGCCGAGCCAGGCTCGGAGCGCCCGGATCTGCTCCGGCGGGAGCAGGCCCTTCGTCAGCCGGCTCTCGACGATCGTGAAGAGGGGTGCCTGGCCGAGGCCCTGCTCGCGCAGCATCGCCGCCAGGTGGGTGCGGATCTCGTCGACCGCCTCGGGCGGGACCCTGTCGAGGACGATCGCCACGGACGTGCCGCGCTCGGCAGCCTCGCGCAGCAGCTCCCACGGCACGGCGTCGGCATAGCGCGCCGCCGTGGTGACGAAGAGCCAGAGGTCGGCCGCGGCCAGCAGCTGCGCGGCCAGGTTACGGTTCGACTCGACGACGCTGTCGATGTCGGGAGCGTCGAGCAGGGCCATGCCCACCGCGACCGCGTCGGTCGGCACGAGGCGGACGGCACCGGGCGTGGTGGTGTCACCGGTCGCACCCGTCACGCGGGCGAGGCCGGGCAGGATGCGCTGGTCACCGAACCAGCGAGCGTCCTTCGGGTGGTGGATCAGGACGGGTGATCGCGTCGTCGGTCGCAGCACCCCGGGCTGCGTCACCTCGCGCCCGACGAGGGAGTTGACCAGCGTCGACTTGCCCGCGCCGGTCGACCCGCCGACGACGGCGAGCAGCGGCGCGTCGAGCGACGTGAGCCGAGGGATGACGTAGTCGTCGAGCTGGTCGAGCAGCCGGGCCCGGGCGACCCGGTCGTCGGCCACCCCCGGCAGGTCGAAGGGCAGTTGCGTCGCCTCGACGGCAGCACGCAAGCGGGTCACTGCCTCGAGCAGTGACCCGGCCCGTACCCCTGAACCTGATTGCACGGTGGCAATCCTTCCCTGTCGACGGTCTGCCGCCAAACCTCCCCCGCGCGTGTCGCGCGGGACCCGAGGCGTTGCGGACCCGGACGTCCCGGGACGGCGTCGTCCGAGCGGGAGGAGGTGAGCGGCATACCGCAGTTGCGGTTGTGGCGCCCCCGGCAGGACTCGAACCTGCGACCAAGAGATTAGAAGGCTCTTGCTCTATCCGCTGAGCTACAGGGGCCGGCGTGTCGGCGCGCCCCCAGCATAGGGCGCGGCGGCGGTGTGCTCATCAGGTCACGGGCGAGCCGACGAAAGCCCTGCGGTGCTCGGTGATGGCGCCGAGCAGGTCGAGCTCGCGCTGCTGCGCGTCGGCCCCCGCGGTGCCGCGCACGAGCCGCCAGCGCAGCAGCGCCAGGTCGGTCGCGCTGTCCTGGAACGCGGCCATCGAACGCTTCGCCAGCAGACCGCCGTGAGCGCGGGCCCAGCGCCGGGCCTCCTTCCGGCCTCGCAGGTGCGACAGCATCGTCACCTCGGCATAGGTCAGCCAGCCGGCGTCGGCATAAGGCGAGAGGTAACGGCCGATGAGGCGTCCCTCCCGGTGCCGCAACCAAACGACGAAGCCCACGAACGCGAGGAAGAGCGGCGCCTGGAAGGTCGCGTAGGCCGCGAAGAACCCGTTGTTGCCCGCGAGCGCCGACAGGTTCCAGATGCCGTGCAGCAGGATCGCCGCGACCCAGCCGACGAGGATAGCGCCGAGCCGCACGCCCCGGTGCCGGGACACGACGGCGATGCCGAGCCCGATCCCGATGCACGCGGTGAAGAGAGGGTGGCCGAACGGGCCCATCAGCCCCCGCACGACGAAGGTGGCCGACAGCGCCTCGGGGCCCCCGGTCGTGTAGGCCTGCCCCAGGTAGAGGATGTTCTCGGTGAAGGCGAAGCCGGCCCCGATGAGGCCCGCGTAGACGACGCCGTCGATGATCCCGTCGAACTCCCGCTTGCGAAAGACGTAGATCAGCACGATGCCGAGCCCCTTGAGGGTCTCCTCGACGACCGGTGCGACGTAGACTGCGCCCGTCGCCAACGGGTCGGTCCAGTCCGCGCGGGCCAGCACGAGCAGGCTCAGGGTGTTGAGGAAGTAGGCGCCGACGACGGCCACGACCGCGCCCCAGAGGAAGGCGAGCACCTGGAGGCGGACCGGCTCGGCCTCCCAGCGGTCCAGCCACAGGTAGGTCGGCACGACGATGCAGAGCGGGATGAGGGCGTAGAGCCCGGCGAGCAGGACGACCTGCGTCGTCAACGTGCTGCCGATGATGCCGAGCAGCGCCAGCAGGCACACGAGGAACGCGACGGCGACGATGCCGACCGTGAGGAGCACGCGCAGCACCGGCCGGCGGGTCGGGTTCGGGGCGGTGCTCCACGCCGGGCTCGGGGCAGCGGGTTGCGACGTCGGGTCCCCTGTGGTCATGCGGAGCAGGCTAGTGCAGCGCCCTCTATATGGTGGTCCGGTGAGTGAGACCAACCAACGTGCCGTCGCGGACCGCATCGTCTGGATCGACTGTGAGATGACGGGACTGAACCTTCGCACCGACGCCCTCGTCGAGGTGGCGGCCCTCGTCACCGACTTCGAGCTGAACCAGCTCGGTGACGGCGTCGACCTCGTCATCAGGCCCCCGGCCGAGGCGATCGAGCAGATGGACGACTTCGTCCGCACGATGCACACCACCTCCGGCCTCATCGACGAGCTGGCGTCGGGCGTCACGCTGGAGGAAGCGCAGCGCGAGGTGCTCGACTACGTCCGTAGCTATGTGCCGGAGCCCCGCCGGGCACCGTTGGGCGGCAACACCGTTGGCACCGATCGGGGTTTCCTCGCCCGTGACATGCCCGAGCTCGAGGCGCACCTGCACTACCGCGTCATCGATGTCTCCTCCATCAAGGAACTGTCCCGCCGCTGGTACCCGCGGGTCTACTTCAACGCCCCGAAGAAGGCCGGCGGCCACCGCGCGCTCGCCGACATCCGCGAGTCGATCGCGGAGCTGCGCTACTACCGCGCCGCCGTCTTCGTGCCGCAGCCGGGCCCGGACACCCCCACGGCCAAGGCGCTCGCCGAGCAGCACGTCGTCGCCCCCGACACCCACGGCTGACCCGACGCCCGGGGGTGGTCACGAGCACTCCCCGGGAGCAGGTACGATTGGCGACGCTGGATCGCGAGGCCCGGTCTCCCGGAGCGTCCGCGACAGGCATGGTGGGTGTAGCTCAGCTGGTAGAGCACCTGGTTGTGGTCCAGGTGGTCGCGGGTTCAAGTCCCGTCACTCACCCCACACGTTCGAGCCCCTGACCTGCAGGAATGCGGTCGGGGGCTCGGGCGCTTTTCGGAGGCATCTCACGGCCGGCTGCGGCGATGGCACGGCGCGGCGCTGCCGCTCGGAGGCGGGTCACATTCTGGTTGCCGTCGCGCGCCGCGCCGCCTCGGCTCGGTGGTGCGTGCGACACAATGGCCCGGTGCTGTCGGGGAACAAGCGGGTCCAGCGCGTCGTCGTCGGCGTGATCATCGGCGTCGTCGTCGTCAGCATGGCGCTCTCCCTGCTGTCGGTGGCCGTGGCGGCACAGGCCTCGGGGCAGCCCGCCGTGAGGCGAGTGGCCGCCGACGCCTCACCGACCCCGCCACCCGTCGACCCGTCGCTGACCCAGAACGACAACCCCAAACCGGTGACCCGCACTCCCCAGGGGCAGGCGACCCAGGTCACCGACGGCGAGCACATCGGCGGGTTGGTCGGCTTCATCATCCTCATGCTCGGCGGCGTCCTACTGCTCATCCGCGACCATCGGCGCCGGCGTGCCGGGCACGGCTGACAGCCGATTTGTCGCTGTCGGAAGCCCCCTGCTAACGTTTCTCCTCGTTGCGCCGCTAGCTCAATTGGCAGAGCAAGTGACTCTTAATCACTGGGTTCGGGGTTCGAGTCCCTGGCGGCGCACTTCGACAGGAGGCCTCCCGCTGCGGCGGGAGGCCTCTTCGCATGTGGGCCGGGTGATCCGGTCGTCGGGCACGGCGGGCACGCTGTCAGGAATGCCGATGGCCCGCCGCGACTGGGGTCGGTCCCGTCCTCACAGGTAGAGGCCGGTCCGTCCCTGCTCGTCCTCGGACGTGGCCACGGCGTGGATGTCGCGCTCTCGCAACAGCACGTACTCCTTGGACTGCACCTCGACCTCGAGCCGCTCCTCCGGGTCGAACAGGACCCGGTCACTCACGTCGACCTGCCGGACGTTCGGTCCGACGGCCACGACCTCGGCCCAGGCCAGCCGCTTGCCGACGGTCGCCGTGGCGGGGATGAGGATGCCACCGCCGGAGCGCCGCTCCCCCTCGCTCTCGAGCGAGACGAGCACGCGGTCGTGCAGCATCCGGATGGGCAGGCCGGGAGCAGCCGCCGACGATCTCCTTGCCACCGGGTCAGCGGCGACGGCGCCGACGCACGAGGCAGGCGACGACGGCCACGCCGACGACCGCCGCCACGGCGGCGCCGATCCGCTCGACGCGCAGGCCGCCCTCGGGCGTGCGGGTCGCCGCGACCAGCTTGGCCTTGAGGTCCTCCACCTGGCGCTGCACGATGACTTTCGGCTGGGCCCGGTAGGCGAGCTCGTTGACGGTGGTCTCGAGGCGGCTGCGGGCCGCGTCGATCTCCTGCTCGATGGCGCTGGCGGACATCGCGGACTGGCTCATGTCGCTTCCTTTCGACGGCTGTGCCGACTCTATCGGCCCCGCCGGGTCACGCCGTCAGGCCGAGGTCGCGGCGCAGCTTCGCGACGTGCCCTGTCGCCTTGACGTTGTAGAGGGCATGGGTGACGTCGCCCTGCTCGTCGACGACGAAGGTCGAGCGCAACACTCCCTCGACCGTCTTGCCGTAGAGCTTCTTCTCGCCGAAGGCGCCGTAGGCCCGGTGCACGGAGAGGTCCTCGTCGGACAGCAGCGGGATGGTCAGGTTGTCGCGCTCACGGAACGTCGCGAGCTTGGCGGGGCTGTCCTTCGAGATGCCGACGACCTCGTAGCCGTCGCGGCGCAGCGCCTCGAGGGAGTCGCTGAAGTCGCAGGCCTGGGTCGTGCAGCCGGGGGTCATCGCGGCCGGGTAGAAGTAGACGATGACCTTGCGTCCGGTGAAGTCGGACAGGGAGACGGTCTTGCCGGTGTCATCAGGCAGGTCGAAGGCGGGCGCCTTGTCCCCGGGCTCGAGACGGTCGCTCATCTCTCTCACTCCTTCGTTTGACCTCGGTGTCGAGTGCGGACGGCGGGACTTGAACCCGCACGCCGAAGCACAGGAACCTAAATCCTGCGTGTCTGCCAGTTCCACCACGTCCGCGCGGCCACCACTGTAGTTGCCGAGCCCCGCCCACCGTGCACGGCGGCCCCTCTCAGTGCACCCGCACCGTGATGGTGTGCCATCCGCTCGCGCCGTCCGGCGCCGGCGGCGCGCTCGTCCCGGTCTGGACCTGCCCGGTGCCGTCGGTGGCCCGCACCCGGAGGGTGTGGCTGCCACGCGGCGCGTCCCACTCGAGGACCC
Organism: Intrasporangium chromatireducens Q5-1; assembly: GCF_000576575.1. Classification (GTDB taxonomy): domain Bacteria; phylum Actinomycetota; class Actinomycetes; order Actinomycetales; family Dermatophilaceae; genus Intrasporangium_A; species Intrasporangium_A chromatireducens. The sequence goes on along the minus strand of NZ_AWQS01000047.1, from coordinate 16,913 downwards.
ACTGGCGCCACGAGTCGATGCTCGCGTCGGCCGCGAGGCGCGCCGTGCGCCACGGGCCGTCGTCGACCTGGACCTCCACCTTGGCCACGCCCCGGTGCTGGGCCCAGGCCACCCCGGCGACAGCCACCGTGCCGGCCGGCACGTCCGTGAACGGCTGGGGCACGTCGATCCGGGACTCCGTCTTGATCGGTCCCCTCGCGGACCAGCCCCGCGGCGTCCAGTAGCCCTCATCGGCAGCGAAGGTGGTGACCTTGAGCTCGGTGACCCACTTGCACGCCGACACGTAGCCGTAGAGGCCCGGCACGACGATGCGCGCGGGGAAGCCGTGCTCGAACGGCAGGGGCTGGCCGTTCATCCGGATCGCGAGGAGCGCGTTGCGATCGTCGGTGAGCGCCCCAAGGGGCGTGCCGCACGTCCAGCCGTCGGCGCTCGTCTGCAGCACCATGTCGGCGCCCGGTCTCGGACCCGCCATGGCGAGCAGCTCACGGACCGGCCAGCCGGTCCACGTGGCGTTGCCGACGAGGTCGCCGCCGACCTCGTTCGAGACGCACGTGAGCGTCACCAGGGCCTCCGTCATCTCCTTGTCCTGCAAGGCGTTCCAGTCGATCTCGACCTCGCGCTCGACCATGCCGGTGACGCGCAGCCGCCACGAGTCGGCATCGAGCCGGGGCACGACGAAGGCCGTGTCGATCCGATAGAACTCGTCGTTCGGCACGATGAAGGGCGTCAGACCGGGGAGCTTCAGGTCGGCCCCCTCCGGCACCGTCATGCGCCGGCGCACCCGCAACGTGCGCACCGCTGCGAGCCGTGACGCGGTGGCCCGCGCCGCTCCTCCGCCGACGGCCCAGCCGACGTATGCCGCTGTCGCACCGATCGCGGCGCCCAGCACGAGGCGACGGCTCGGGTTGCCCGCGCCGCCGCTCGTGGCGGGCTGGGTGCCGCGAGCGAGGTACCACAGCCCCAGGACGACGCCCGCCACTGTCGGTGCGGCGTCCGCGGCGACGGCTCCGGGGCGGCTCAGGACGGCGGCCAGGCCGATGGCCCCGACGACGACGAAGACGCTGAGCGACACGGTCGCTCGCCAGCGGCTGAGCAGGCCCACGACCGCGCAGACCGCGGCGAGGACGACGAGCGTGCCGACGAGCAGGGCCAGCTTGTCATGCGTCCCGAAGGTCGCGATGGCGAAGTCCTTGAGCCACGGCGGCGTCCGGTCGATGAAGGCGGCCGCCACGGCCGCCACGGGCGAGGGCTGGCCACCGGCGAGACCGAGCACGGTGACGATGCCGGCCAGCAGGGTGGCGCTCCCGATCGCGAGGGTGCCGGCGACGATGCCGTCGAGGGCGGCGAGCAGCGCCGAACGTTTGTCATCGCTCGCAACGGTCGGCCCCGCGGGACCGCCCTCGGTCATGTCGTCAGCAGCTCCTTGAGGTGGGGCGCGAGCGCCCGGAAGGCGAGGAAGCGGTGCGAGATCCCATTCTTCTCCTCGGCGGTGTACTCCGCGAGGCTGCGCGGGGGATCCAGGTCCTGGCCATCGGGCACGAAGATCGGGTCGTAGCCGAACCCGCCCGTGCCTCGGGCCTGCCTCGCGACGGTGCCCGGGAGCCGCCCGAGCTCGACGGCCGACCGCCCGTCCGGCAGGACGAGGGCCGCTGCGCAGACGAAGGCACCGGCGCGGTTCTCGTCGCGGACGTCGCCCAGCTGGGCGAGGAGCAGCTCGAGGTTCGCCCGGTCGCCCCCGCCACCCGACCACCGCGCGCTGAAGATGCCCGGCGCGCCTCCGAGGATGTCGACGGCGAGGCCGGAGTCGTCCGCCAGCGCCGGCAGCCCGGTCAGGCGCGCGGCGGAGCCCGCCTTGAGCAGGGCGTTCTCCTCGAACGTGATGCCGTCCTCGACGACGTCAGGGGCGTCCGGGAACTCGTCCAGGCCGACGATCTCGACCCCCAGCGCATCACACGGCTCGGCCAGGATCTCCCGCAGCTCCTCGACCTTGTGATGGTTGCGGGTGGCCAGCACGAGCGGGCGCAGTCCCCCGGGGCTCGGCTGTACGCGCGGGGTGTTCACCGGGTGACCTCGACCGGCTCGTCCTGCTCGGTCCCAGCGACGGCCTCCGCGCCGTCGCCCGGCCCCTCGGGCTCGCCGGCTGCTCCCGCGAGGGCGGCCTGCTGCTTGGCCGTGAGGTCCGCACAGCCCCGCGTCGCGAGGTCGAGCAGCTGCCCGAGCAGCTCGCGGTCGAACGGCTCACCCTCGGCGGTTCCCTGGACCTCGACGAACCGGCCGTCGCCGGTCATGACGACGTTCATGTCGGTCTCCGCCGTCGAGTCCTCGGGATAGTCGAGGTCGAGGACGGGACGACCCCCGACGATGCCGACGGACACGGCGGCGACGGACCCGGTCAGCGGCTGGGCCTTCTTGGCGATCATCCCGTGTGCCCGGGCGTACTCGACGGCGTCGGCCAGCGCGACCCAGGCGCCGGTGATGGCGGCGGTCCGCGTGCCGCCGTCGGCCTGGAGCACATCGCAGTCGAGGACGACGGTGTTCTCCCCCAGCGCCTTCGTGTCGATCACGGCGCGCAGGCTGCGACCGATGAGGCGCGAGATCTCGTGGGTGCGACCGCCGATGCGCCCCTTGACGCTCTCGCGGTCGGAGCGGGTGTTCGTCGCGCGTGGCAGCATCGCGTACTCGGCGGTGACCCAGCCGGTGCCCTTGCCCTTGAGCCACCGCGGCACCCCCTCGGTGAACGACGCGGCGCACAGCACCCGGGTGCGACCGAACTCGACGAGAACGCTCCCCTCGGCGTGGTCGAGCCAGTTCCGCGTGATGCGGACCTCGCGGGTCTGGTCGGGCGCGCGTCCGTCGTGTCGCTCAGCAGTCATGTCGGCAAGGCTAACCGCCACGCCTTGCCAGCCAGCGCGCGACAGCGGCTCAGCGGCATACGGTCAGACGCGGTAGGTCGCGTCCGGCCTGGCGAGCTCCACCTCGCCCGGCCACACCTCCTGCGCCTGCGCGCGGCACTCATCGGGGTCGTTCCACGCCGGGATGTGGGTGAGCATGAGGCGGCGGACGCCGCCGGCCCGGACCGCCGCCTCGGCCGCCCGCCGCCCGGTCAGGTGGATGCCGGCGACGACATCCCGGCCCTCGACGAAGGCGGAGTCCGCCAGGACGAGGTCCGCGCCGGCCATGAGCGGGGTGAGCGCGTCGCAGGCGTCGGTGTCACCCGTGTAGACGAGGGTGCGGCCGTCCGCCTCGACGCGGAAGCCGTAGGCCTCGACCGGATGGCGCACCCGCACCGAGGTGATGGTGAACGGCCCGATCCGGAAGGTGATTCCGTCGGACAGCTCGTGGAGCTCGAAGACGCCCAGCACGTCCTCGGCATCGACGTTGCCGTAGGCCCGCGCGAGGTGGTCGCCCGTGCCGGCGGGCCCCCACGCTGGCATGACCTCTCGCATGGGGCCGCCCGGGACGTACTTCATCATCACGTAGAGGCCGCACAGGTCGATGAAGTGGTCGACGTGCAGGTGGCTGATCAGGACGGCATCCACCTGGTCGGGGCGGACGTGCCGCTGGAGCGCACCGAGCGCGCCGCTGCCGAGGTCGAGCAGGATCGCCCAGGTCCGGCCCTCGTGCTCGGCGCGCACGAGGTAGCTCGAGGCCGGCGACTCGGGTCCGGCGAACGAGCCGGAGCACCCGACGATCGTCACGTCCACGGGCACGAGACTAGGTGGTCACGTCGGCGGGGCACGCCGCGACGAGCCGTCGACTCCGTCACACCGTCGAGCCGGGCTCACCCATCAGCGCCGACGTGAGCGTCTCCTGCAACCAGGTGAGGAAGTCGTACCAGGCGACGGCGTAGGCCGCCGGGTCGTCGTCGTCGAGCTGCGCCAGCGAGGCATAGAGCGACTCGGCGTCCTCCTCCGTGCGGATCCCGAGCCGCTCGCCGAGCAGGAGCCGGACGTCCGTGAGCGCCATGACGAACGCAGTCGCCTGCGCCAGGTCGAGGTCGACCTGGTCGTCATCGGCCGCCGCCAGCCGGCTCAGCGCGACGTCGAGGTTGCCGCTCTTGCGCTGGCGCAGGCCCTCCTCGGTGAGGCGCCGGAACTCGGAGGCGACCGCGTCGTCGCCGCGGTGGCCGGCGGGCAGGAGCCGGTCGAGCGCGGGGTCCCGTCCCGGCTCCCGCACGTCGTCGTGGCCCTGGAGCCGGTCGTCGTGGCCGACGTCGAGGGTGCCGCCCATCGACGCCACGAGGTCGGCCCAGGCATCGCCGGTCGGCTCGACCTCGGGGGCGAGCAGCAGACGGGTCTGTTCCATCAGGCCGGAGAGCACCGCTCGCTCCGTCTCGTCGAGGACGGCGACGATCCGGTCGCCGTCGCGCAGGAAGGCCCGGGCCATCACTCGTCCTTCTCGAACGTGGCCCACAGCCCATAGCCCTGCAGCGCCTCCGCGTCCCGCTCCATCGCCTCGCGGGGGCCGTTCGAGACGACGGCGCGGCCCTTCTCGTGGACGTCGAGCATGAGCCGCTCGGCCTTGGCCCGTGGGTAGCCGAAGTAGGTCTCGAAGACCCAGGTGACGTAGGACATGAGGTTGACGGGGTCGTTCCACACGATCGTCACCCACGGCACGTCGGGCGCCACGAGGGCGTCGCTCTCGGTGACCTCCTCCTGGACAGGTGCGATCGACACGGCGATCGTCGGACGGGCGGGGGCAGGCACGCGTCCCACCCTAGGCCCGGCCCCCATAGGGTGAGGAGCGTGACCACGTACTCACCGCCGAGCACGGCACTGTTGACGGACCACTACGAGCTGACGATGGTGCAGGCCGCCCTCGAGTCAGGTGAGGCCGACCGCCGCTGCGTCTTCGAGGCCTTCTCGCGTCGGCTGCCCGACGGGCGCCGCTACGGGATCGTCGGCGGCACCGGCCGGTTCCTCGACGCCGTGGAGAGCTTCCGGTTCGGCGACGACGAGCTGCGTTTCCTCAGGGACCACGAGGTCGTCGACGACACGACCATCGACTTCCTCGCCGGCTACCGCTTCAGCGGCCACATCAGCGGTTACGCCGAGGGTGAGTGCTACTTCCCCGGCTCCCCCGTCCTCGTCGTCGAGGCGAGCTTCGCCGAGGGCGTCGTCCTCGAGACGTTGGCCCTGTCGATCCTCAACCACGACACCGCGATCGCGTCCGCGGCCTCACGCATGACGTCCGCGGCCGGCGACCGGCCCTGCATCGAGATGGGAGCCCGCCGCACGCACGAGGAGGCCGCTGTGGCCGCGGCGAGAGCGGCATACATCGCCGGGTTCAGGGCGACGAGCAACCTCGAGGCCGGTCGCCGCTACGGTGTGCCGACGACCGGGACGGCCGCGCACTCGTTCACCCTGCTCTACGACTCCGAGCGGGAGGCGTTCACTGCGCAGGTGACCTCCCTCGGCAAGGGCACGACCCTGCTCGTCGACACCTATGACGTGCGTCAGGCCGTCGACCTCGCCATGGAGGTGGCCGGGCCCGCGCTCGGTGCCGTGCGGCTCGACTCGGGCGACCTGCTCAGCCAGGCGCAGGAGGTGCGCGCCCAGCTCGACGCTGCGGGCAACCGCGACACGAAGATCCTCGTGACCTCCGACCTCGACGAATACGCCATCGCGGCGCTGGCGGCCGCTCCCGTCAGCGGCTACGGGGTCGGGACGGCCCTCGTGACCGGCTCCGGCGCTCCCACAGCGTCCATGGTCTACAAGCTGGTGGCACGCGAGAACGGCTCCGGCGAGCTCGAGGGCGTCGCCAAGCGGAGCAAGGACAAGAAGTCGGTGGCCGGCCGCAAGTGGGCCATGCGGCGCCGCAACGAGCACGGCGTCGCGGTGGCCGAGGTCGTCGGAGTCGGCGAGGCGCCTCGCAACGACGGCGACGACCGTCCGCTCATGACCCAGCTCGTCCGCGACGGTGAGATCGTCGGCCGCGAGGACCTGGCTGCCGCCCGGGACCGACACGCCGCCGCCCGCGCCGAGCTGCCGCCCGCGGCCACCCAGCTCTCCCGCGGCGAGCCCGTCATCCCCACGATCTACGAGGAGCACCGGTGAGCGCGCAGCCGACCGACCGAGGCACGACGGCCCTGGTCATCGTGGACGTCCAGAACGACTTCTGCGAGGGCGGTTCGCTCGCCGTCGCGGGCGGCTCTGACGTCGCCCGCTCGATCGCCGAGCTCGTACGGACGCACGCTGGCGACTACGACCACGTGGTTGCGACGGCGGACTGGCACATCGACCCCGGTGACCACTTCTCGCAGACACCCGACTATGTCGCCTCGTGGCCGGTCCACTGCGTGGCGGACAGCCCCGGAGCGGCCTTCCACCCGAACCTCGTTCCGGCCCTCGGAGCCGTGGAGGCGGTCTTCCGCAAGGGCCAGCACGCCGCCGCCTACAGCGGTTTCGAGGGACGCGGTGACGACCGTGCCGAGTCCACGCTGGCGGACTGGCTGCGCGAGCGCGGGGTGCGGCGCGTCGAGGTCGTCGGGATCGCGACCGACCACTGCGTCCGCGCGACGGCGCTGGACGCCAAGCGTGAGGGCTTCGACACCCGGGTGCTGCTCGGGCTGACGGCCGGCGTTGCGCCGGAGACGACAGCGGCAGCTCTCGGTGAGCTGGAGGCGGCCGGGGTCGACCTCGAGGGCACGCCGGTCGTCGCTGCTCAGGACTGAGCGGATCGCCGCCCCGCACGGGTGAGTCGGTCCGGTCCTGCGCCGTCGAGCGGCAGCGCACCGAGCCGCACCACCGCTGCAGCCGAGTAGCCTGCCTGTCATGGCCAGCGCTGCACCGCCGCACGTGTCCGCCCTCCTCGCCGACCTCGTCGACGACGCCGCGGTCTTCCCACCGGGCCTCGCACCGCTCGACGTCGCCGTCGACCAGCACCTGCGGCTGCGCAGCCATCCGTATGCCGCGTTCATCGGACCGCTCCTCGTGCCGGTGACGGCGGCGGGCGGGCTCGCGACCCCAGCCAGGTCGACCGGCTGCGGTCGAGCTTCACGTCCTACGCCTGCTGCGGCGTCCTCGAGCCACTCGACGAGCTCGCCGCGCTCGGCCTCGTGCGCTGACCCCGGCCGATGCCCCCCGGGAGTGAGCCCGGTTTCCCTCGGCGGGCCGCCTCCGTCGGCTTTCTCGGTCAGCGAGGGGTGCGCGGCTGCTTGCCCATCACGACCTGGGTGCTCGCGATCTTGTCGTGGAGCGTCTGGCGCTTCTCGTCCCAGAGCGGCCAGAGCCCGTCGAGCAGCAGCACGATCGAGTAGAGACCGCTCACTCCCGGGATGACCGAGAGCAGGGCGAGCAGCCGCCGCCGGACAGCGGTGCCGAGGTCAAGGGGGCCGGGTCGGTCCATGCGGCGGACGCTGATCTTCATCGCCATCTTGCCGACGGTCTGCGCCGTCGTGACCCAGAACGCGATCGCATAGACGCTCGCGAAGAGGTAGGAGAGGAGGCCGACGAGGAACACCGTGCCGACGCTCTGGCCGATGATGTTGTTCATCGCCTCGGGGTTGTTCCCCTCGATCGCCCTGGTGATGTCGTCGATCATCTGCGCGTAGCTCGGGACGAACAGGTTGATCAGGATCCCGGAGATGACGGCGATGATGATGCCGTCGATGATCCACGCGCCGAAGCGGCGGCCCCACGAGGCGAGCGGCACCCCGTCGATCGTCGTCGGGCCGGCGTGCATCCACGCCGCCCCAGGCGCCTGCGGGAACTGCGGCGCCTGCTGGTAGGGATACTGCGGCGCCTGCTGCCCGTAGGGGTACTGCCCGCCCTGGCCGTAGCCCGGCGCGCCTTGCACCGGACGGTCCTGCCACCCGCTGCCCGTCGGCATCGGCGCTGTTGGTTGCTGGGTCTGCTGCGGCATCCCGATCGTCGACTGCGAGGCCGTCGGGGACTTCTTCGGCGCGGTGTGCGTCGTCCAGGTCACCCCGTCCCAGTACCTCAGGAGATCGGGGTCAGTGGGGTCGTCGTACCACCCGGACGGCTGTTGGCTCATGGGTCCAACTCTGCCATGTCACGCAGAGCAATCCGTATGCCGCCCAGCCCCGCCACGCGGGTCACTTTCCCTAGCGTGGGCTGGGCGGCACCCCGACCGCGTCAGGGGATGACGGTGAGCGGCGTCGTGCCCACCACGAGCTTCCAGTCCTTGCTTGCGAAGTCGTTCGGGTCGATGACAGCCTTGGCGGTGACGTAGTCGATGAGCAGCTGCCGGATCTCGACCTGCCGGTTGTAGACGACCGGCGCGTCCGACACGTGCGGGAAGCCACCACCGCCGCCCTGCCGGTAGTTGTTGATCGCGATGACGAACTCGCCCGCGAGGTCGATGTCCGACCCCTTGTACCGCAGGTTCGTGATCCGTGAGCCGGCCGGCTGGGCCACGTCGATGTCGTAGGACAGCTCGTCCTTGAGGCCGCCCATGATGTCGTAGTTGTAGTCCGGTGTCCCAGTGGGCGCGGTCGGGGTCACGGCTTTGGTGAGGTCCGCGGCCGTCACGGGCGTGGAGCCGACCTGCTTGAAGTATCGGGCGCTCCACTCCAGGTAGTCCTTGATCTGGGTCCCCGTCAGGACGACGCCGAGCAGGGTGTTGTCGTAGATGTAGAGCCCGGCGACGTCCTTGACGGACATCTCCCCGGCCGGGATGGCGGCCTCACGGTTGAAGGGCGCCGCGATCGACAGGACCGGCTTGCCTTCGTCGGCAGTGCCCACGAGGGCCTGTCGGACGGCGTCGGCCTGGACGTGGTTGATGAAGTCGATGGCCGCGGTGTCCTCCCAGCACGAGGTGGCCGCCGGCATCTCCGCGAGCGACGTCCCGATCACGCTGTTGACGTAGCCACGGACCTTTTCGTGGGCGCCGCGGACGACCGCCGCGATCTGGTCGTCCTCTGGAGCGGTGTTCGAGTTGAGCAGGGTGGCGTGGGACGTGACAACCTGCCACTGACCGCGGATCTTCTGCACGTCCAGGTCCATCACCGTCACCCGCATGCCCCAGTAGTACGGCTCGGAGAGGAGGACCTGTTTGCCGGTCTTCGCGTTCGTGACGAACCGCTCCGGGATCTCCTGATGGGCGTGGCCGACGAGGATCGCGTCGATGTCGGGGACCTGCTCGGCGAGCAGGCTCGCGGCGTTTTCCGGGTAGGGCAGCGCGTCGCCGTAGGAGGAGGACGCGTCCATGCCGGAGTGGACCGACACGACGACGAGGTCGGCTCCGGCGGCCTTGAGCCGCGGCACGAAGACCTTGGCCTGCTCGACGATGCCGGGGAACGTGACCTTGCCCTCGACGTTCGCCTTGTCCCAGATCGCGACGCCCGGCGTGACGAGTCCGAGGACGCCGACCTTGATCGCCTTCTCCCCGGGCAGCTTGATCGTCTTGATGATGTAGGGCTTGAAGACCGGCTTCCCCGTCGTCCAGTCGACCGAGTTCGCCGACAGAAGCGGGAAGTTCAGCTGGCTCTCCCAGGTGCGCAGGGTGTCGAGGCCGTAGTTGAACTCGTGGTTGCCGAGCGCCGCGGCGTCATAACCGACGAGGTTCATCGCCTGGGCCATCGGGTGCTTCGAGCCTTGCGTGATCGGCTCGATCTTCGCGTAGTAGTACGCGAGCGGGGTGCCCTGGATCGTGTCGCCGGCGTCGAGGGTGATGCAGGTGTCGGCCCCGCGCTCGTCGCGGACGGCCTTGATGAGCGTCGCCGCCTTCGCGATCCCCACCTCGTTCTGCTTGCTGTCGGTGTAGGTGGCGTCCTTGAAGTAGTCCTAGTTGTAGACGTGGCCGTGCAGGTCCGTGGTGCCGAGGACGGTCAGCCGGACGGTCTTGCCGTTCGTGCCTCCGCCCTTGCCGGCGGCCCGCGCGCCCGGGGCACCCGTCACGGTGAACAGACCGGCGCCGCCCACGGCGGCCATGGTGAGGAGTTGGCGGCGGGTCGTGCTCGACCCGAGGATCGCATTGGTCATGGAGGGTCCTTCGCTCTCAGGCCACGGTCGTGGCCGGTCCGCCCGACGCTAGCGGCTCGCCGTTCCCCTGTGGGGACTAGGAGCTGACCGATTCCTTAAGCCGCTGCCAACGAAGAGGTATGCCGCTCAACGAGTTTCGCCTCAGCGTGACCATTCCGGGCAAGTCGGGTCAACTCCCCCAGCCCGACACCCGGTAGGTAGGCGGCGGTGAGCGCCGCCCCGATGCGCGGCAGCGCGAGGGCCGAGGGATAGAGCAGGTGAAGCGGCTCGTAGCGGGGCTGGAATTTCGACTTGAAGGCGTGCAGGGAGCGGAAGCCGTAGCACGGCTCGAGGGCGGAGCCGAGCCGGTCCAGCCAGGCGTCGAGCCGACCGCAGGCGCCGCCACCGCAGTGCGCGAGGGGCGAGGCCGACAGCGAGACGGTCTGCGCACCTTCGGCCCGGAAGGCGAGGCAGGCGCTCGCGACGAGGAACTCCATGACTCCGCGGAACGCCTGCGGTCCACGCCGCATGACGTCGAGGGTCCACCCGGTCAGCTCACCGTCGCCCGCGCGGTGGACGGGCAACCACGAGGTGAAGCCGTGCACCCGCCCTGACCGGTCGATGGCGATGCCGACGCGCACACTGGGGTCGAGCGCCTCCTCCAGCCCGCCAAGGGTGAACCCCAGCTCCGGCAAGGCCTTGCCGGCGACCCATGCTCTCGAGATCGCCTCGACCTGCGAGCGCACCTCGCCCGGCTCGTCGCCCAGCCGGCACAGGCGGAAGGTGATGCCATCGCGTCCCGCGTGGTTGAGGGCGGTCCGCACGTCCTGCCACGCCTTGCCGCGGAAGCAGAGCCTGTCGAGCTCGATGACGGCCTCGTCCGCGATGCGGATCGCCTTCCACCCCAGACGCCGTGCCGCCAGCCGGGTCTCCTCACCGGCGGCGAAGACGCACGGCACGAGGCCCCGACGAGTGCAGTCTGCGGCATACGCGTCGAGCAGCTGTGCCCGCTCCTGGGGCGAGCGCCCCACGGGGTCTCCGAGGGCCAGGGCCACCCCTGCGTGTCTGCGGTGGGCGACGTAGCCCGGCAGGTGCGCGGGGCGGAACCATTCGTTGCCGCGCCACGTCGTCATCCAGCCGAGCCGGCTCGTGGAGCCGTGCTGGCGCAGCAGGGTCGTGGCGGCGGCCCGCTCGTCCCACTCGTCGGGCCGCCGGCCCGGGTCCGGCCGCCCGGAGGAGAGCCACTGAGTCGGCCCCGGGTGGTGACGCCGCAGGACCGGACCGAGTCCGAGCCCGATGAGCACGGCGAGCGCGTGCTCGACGTCCGCGATGCCGCTCAGCAGGACGACCGAGGCCGCCACGTAGCCGAGCAGGCCCAGCCGCCATCGGAAGCGCCAGCGCGGGGTGAAGGCGGCCGTCGCGACTGTGACGGCCCCGACGAAGCCGGCCGAGGGACCGGCGTCGGTGAGGTCGGCCAGGCGGGCGAACCGCTCCCAGCCGACCGCATCGGCCAGGGCGATGAAGGCGGCGGCCCCGACGACACCGCCGACGTGGCAGATTACCATCGCGACCAGGGTCGGGCGGGTGCCGAGGCGGCGTTCGGCGATCGCGCCGAGGACGGCGAGCGCGACGAGGACGGGCAGGTAACCCCAGGGGCTGACGGCGAGCAGCGCGCCCGAGAGCAGCGTCCACCACCGCCCGTCCTCGAAGGCGGGCAGGCCGTAGCCGAGGGTGTCGCTGAGCCGGTCCGCCGTGATGGAGGAGGTCAGGGCGCCGGTGACGAGGCCGATCGCCGTGACCGTCGCGACGGCCGTGATGGTCAGGGGCAGCGAGCGAACCGCTGCCGTCAGCCGGTCGAGTGCCGCGGACGCGGAGGGGGTGCGAGGCATACCGGCTCAGAGCCGGTGTCCGCGCTCCTGATACGCGACGGCGTCAGCGCCGGCCGACGAGCCAGTTGCGGATCTTCTCGATCCGGGCCGCCACCTGCTCCGAGCTCGCGGCGGCGAGGTCGGGGCCGCCACAGGCGCGCCGCAGGTCCAGGTGGACGTTCGCGTGGGGGTAGCCCTTCTGCCGGGCATAGGCCGACACGAGCTTGTTCAGCTCCTTGCGCTGCGCGGCCAGCGCGCGGTGCGTCGCCAACGGCGCCGGGGCGGCGTCCTTCGGTGCCCGCCTCGACTGCTTGCTCTGCCGCTCGCGGAGGAGCGAGGCGACCTGGTCGGGCTCGAGCAGGCCCGGCAGGCCGAGGTACTCCTGCTCGTCCTCCGAGCCGACGTCGGCGTGCATCCCCCACTGCTGCTTGTCGAACAGGACGTGGTCGAAGTGCGCCTCGGACTCGAGCGCCTCGAACGCGCCGTCCTCGAGCCCAACGGCTTTCGCCTCCCGGTTCGCCTCGTCGATGAGGGACTGCTCCTCGGCCCACATCGCTGCGACGTCGTCGGGGTCGGGCGTGCGGTTCAGGGCGTGGTCACGCTGCTCCTCGAGCCGGGCGGCGTGGTCGAGGATCACCGGCACGGAGGGCAGGAAGACCGAGGCCGTCTCGCCCCGGCGCCGGGCCCGGACGAACCGTCCGACCGCCTGGGCGAAGAACAGCGGCGTCGAGGTCGAGGTCGCGTAGACGCCCACCGCGAGGCGCGGCACGTCGACCCCCTCGGAGACCATCCGGACGGCGACCATCCACCGGCTCGTCGAGGTGCTGAACTCCTCGATGCGCTGGGACGCGCCGGCGTCGTCGGACAGGACCACAGTGGGAGCCTCGCCCGTCAGCGCGCGCAGCTGAGCGGCATACGACCGGGCCTGCGTCTGGTTCGAGGCGATGACGAGCCCGCCGGCGTCCTCGACGCCGCGGCGCACCTCGGTCAGGCGCTTGTCCGCGGCAGCGAGGACCGACGCGATCCACTCCCCCTTCGGGTCGAGGGCGGTGCGCCACGCTTGCGCGATCGCGTCCTTCGTCATCGGCTCGCCGAGGCTGGCGGAGATCTCGTCGCCCATCTTGGTGCGCCACCGCATCGTGCCGCCGTAGGCCATGAAGAGGACCGGCCGAACGACGCCGTCACGGAGGGCCTCGGCGTAGCCATACGTGTAGTCGCTCGAGCTGACGAGCGTGCCCTCGGCATCCATCTCGTAGGTCACGAAGGGGATGGGTGAGCTGTCGGACCGGAACGGCGTCCCCGTCAGGGCGAGGCGCCGGGTCGCCGAGTCGAACGCCTCGCGGATGCCGTCTCCCCAGCTCTTGCTGTCGCCACCGTGGTGGATCTCGTCGAGGATGACGAGGGTGGGCCGAGTCGTGGTCAGCTCCCGGTGCAGGCTGGGCCGCGAGGCGACCTGGGCGTAGGTGACCGCCACCCCGTGGTAGTCCTCGCTGTGCCGGCCGATCGAGTTGCTGAACTTCGGGTCGAGGCTGATGCCGACCCGGGCGGCTGCGTCGGCCCACTGCGTCTTGAGGTGCTCGGTCGGTGCGACGACGGTGACCCGCTGGACGACTCCGCGCGAGAGCAGCTCGGTCGCGACGCGCAGCGCATACGTCGTCTTGCCCGCACCGGGCGTCGCCACGGCGAGGAAATCACGCGGGTCCGCGGCCAGGTAGCGGTCGAGGGCCTCCTGCTGCCAGGCGCGCAGCTTGCTGGCGGTACCCCACGCGGCCCGCTCCGGGAAGGCGGGTGGCAGATGGAAGGCGGCCCCTGAACTCATAGGCCCCCCACGGTAATACCTTGCGAGCGGTGACATGCCGGGGCCCCGCCCTGCCGGACGGGGCCCCCGCTGCGTGCTATGAGAGATGTCGTATGCCGCTCAGCCCGCCCCGCGCGGAGGGCACCCTGCGCGCAGGGCTGGGTGAGCGGCATACCCCTTGGTCAGGCGCGGTAGGCGACCCACTCAGCCTGCAGCCGGGCCACCTGACCGGCCGTGAACTCCGTCATGCAGGAGTCGTAGCCGTAGTCCATGTAGTTGTGGATCGGGTCGAGCCCGCCGCCTCGGCAGGTGTCCCGCCCGGCCGTGCAGTCGTACGCCGGGCTCGCCTCGGCCGGCGTGTCGTCGACGTAGTCGCCCTTGCCCTGGCAGCCGCCCTGGAAGGTGTGGTAGAGCCCGACCCAGTGGCCGGCCTCGTGGGTGGCGGTGTCGCCCTCGTTGTAGCCCGTCGCCGAGCCGCCCGGGAGGGACTCGTTGAGGACGACGACGCCATCCATGTAGTCCATCGTCTTGCTCGGGAAGGTGGCCCAGCCGAGCAGGCCACCACCGAGGTTGGCGGTGTAGAGGTTGAGGTCGGCCTTGCCGCCCTGGTGGAGCGTCTGTTTCATCTGGCGCTCTGCGGAGGAACCGCTGCTGACGTTGTACCAGGCGTCGTTGGCGGTGACGTCCTTCCCGGCGAGCGTGAAGCTGAGGCCCGTGCCGGTGTAGGCGGAGTTGAGCACCTTGAGCTGGTTGCCGATCTGCGTGTCGGTCACGCCGCCGGCGCCGGCGCTGCTCGTGATGACGTGAACGTAGACCTTGACCGTCGCCGGGGTGAACGCGCCACCGCCGCCGGGCTTCCCCTTCTGGCCGGACCGGACGAGCGTCCCTGCGGAGTCCCGGGCCAGGCCCTTGGCGGCGAGCGCCTTCGTCAGGGCGGTCTCGCGGGCAGCGGCAGCGGCAGCGGTGAGGGTGTTGGTGTCCTTGGCCTGCCCGGCCGCTCCCCGGCCCGCAACCGCCTGGTCGGTGCAGTGGGGTGCCGGCGCGTCGGCAACGGCTTCGAGTGGTGCGGCCGTGGCCGGAAGGGTGAGGCCCGCGGTGGCCAGCGCAAGCGGTGCGGCCAGGGCAAGACGGCGACGATTCATCCGAGAGTCCTTTCGGTGACCCGAGTGGTGACCCTCGGACTCTAGGGACGAAGCGATGTCGGCGACTCCCCCGAAACGTTAAAAAGTCGGTAAGGAAACTCCCTCAGGGCTCGTCGCCGCGGAGCCCTCTGGCGCGGACGACTCAGCCCCTCCGGGCCTCGCTCGTTCCTCGCTCGGGTCCTCAGGACTGGTCGTCCCCGCGGAGCCTCTTGGCGGCGACAACTCAGCCCCTCCGGGCCTCGCTCGTTCCTCGCTCGGGTCCTCAGGACTGGCCGTCCCCGCCGTCCTGCGGCTCGCGCAGGCCGTCGTAGATCTCCTTGCAGACCGGGCAGACAGGGAACTTCTGCGGGTCGCGGTTCGGGACCCAGATCTTGCCGCACAGTGCCACGACCGGCTCACCGGTCAGAGCGCTCTCGAGGATCTTCTCCTTGCGCACGTAGTGCGAGAAGCGCTCGTGGTCGCCGGGCTCCTGCAGCTCCTCGCGGACCTCTTCGCGCTCGATCGTCGCGGTCCCGGCGCGGTGCGGTGCCGGCTGTGGCTCAAAGGGGTCCGGCGGCATGCCAAGGGGCGTCTCGGTCATTGCTCGAGTCTAGACGCCCCGACCGGCCGCCCCGTCGCCCGCACGGCCGACCGAGAGGGACCGCTCCACGCCGGAGGTGTCCTGGCCGATGGTCGGCCCCGGGCGAGCGGCAGCGAGACGGCGGCCGGCGGGATACGCCAGCATCGTCTCCGGCAACTCGCCGGGGCGACCGCTGAGCAGCACTGCCTCGACCCCACCTCCCGAGGCCGCTGGGTCGGGCTCGAGAGCGAGCCGACGCAGGGTCTGGCGCGCGACGGCCACCGGCGAGTCGAAGATCGTCACGTTGCCCACGGCATCGGCGATTCGGTCCGCGACCAGCCCATAGTGTGTGCAGCCGAGCACCAGCGCCCGCACCGGTGGTGTCGCCTGGGCTGCGGCACCGATGCAGTCGCGCACCGTCTCCGCGTCCGCGGCCTCGATCGCCTCCGCGAGCCCGAGGGCCGCGACGGCGTGGGTCTCGATGTCGGCGGCGAACGCGTCGACCAGACCACGCAGGTAGTCGCTCCCGGTCGTGGCCAGCGTCGCCCACACGGCGACCGGCCCTCCGGTCAGCGCAGCCGGACGGATGGCCGGGACCGTGCCGATGACCGGGACGGCCGGTTCCAGCTCAGCCCGCAGCGCGGCCAGGCCGTGGACGGACGCGGTGTTGCAGGCCACGACGATCGCGTCCGGCCGATAGGGCAACGTCGCCCGCGCCGACTCGATGATGAGGTGGCGGACCTCCTCAGGCGTCCGTGGCCCGTAGGGCATGTGGTCCGGATCCATCGACAGGACGAGGTGCACGTCGGGTCGCAGCGCCAGCAGGGCGTCGGCATACGCGACGAGCCCGACGCCCGAGTCGACGAAGGCGACCCGGGGCGCTGCTGGACAGTCGGCGGAAGCGGGGTGGGCTGCCATCGGCATCAGTTCATCGCAGGATCGTCGGGAAAGTTCGCGACAAAGGCGAGGCTGTCCCGCTGCCGGCGCAGCACGTCGCGCCAGAGGCGGCCGGGCTCGGGGGTGAACGCGTCGCGCACCTCCGAGTCGACGACATACCAGTCCCCGCGGCGGATCTCCATCTCGACCTGGCCCTCCGACCAGCCGGAGTACCCCGCAAAGATGCGCATCCCCGCCAGCTCCGCGGCCACAACCGGGGTCGGGACGTCGAGGTCGACCAGCCCGATCGACCCGAAGAGCCGCTGCACGCCGAGCGGCTCCGGCTCGTCACCCGGCACCGTCACGATGCCGAGGGCCGAGGACGTCGAGACGGGTCCGCCCTGGAAGAGGACGGGCGGAGCCGTGACCACGCGCTGCCAACCCGGCAGCACGGAGTCGACACGAGCCTCGAGCGGCTTGTTGAGCACGACGCCCTGGGCGCCTGAGTCATCGTG
Source organism: Intrasporangium chromatireducens Q5-1 (assembly GCF_000576575.1). Taxonomy (GTDB): domain Bacteria; phylum Actinomycetota; class Actinomycetes; order Actinomycetales; family Dermatophilaceae; genus Intrasporangium_A; species Intrasporangium_A chromatireducens. Next base: position 232 of record NZ_AWQS01000047.1, on the reverse strand, counting down.
GTGGAGCATGAGGATGACCGACCGCCGGAACACATCGCCCTCGACGGACGGCGTGGCCACGAGCAGCCGGCCGGTGTGAAAGCTCGAACTCACGGTCCAAGACTTCCACACCGACGGGACGTGCCGGTCAGCTCCGGCGGTCGTCGCTCCAGCGCCCGACGAGCGGCTGCTCGCGCTCACGACGCCGGTGGCCGCGCGGCGCGTGGCTGGGCCGGTGCTCGCGCGGGCCCCG
>NZ_AWQS01000046.1 GCF_000576575.1 Intrasporangium chromatireducens Q5-1 | reverse complement strand
GGCCCCCACACGATCGTGTGGGGGCCACCTGCATGTTCGCCCCGGGACCACCTGGTGCGTGAGCGGGTGGCCCGGATGGCCGGCGTGCGTGGACGGCTGTACTGTCCCACGATGCCCACCTCACAGATTGCCGCCTCAGCGGCCGGCACCTGGACCCTCGGCGACCTGACCGTCAACCGCCTGGGCTTCGGCTCCATGCGGCTGACCGCCGACCCGGACCGCGACCGAGCGCTCGCGGTCCTGCACCGGGCGGTCGAGCTCGGGGTGAACCATCTCGACACGGCGGCGTTCTACGTCTCGCCCGGCGGCATCCTGGACGGGCAACCCGGGCCGGTGCGCTACGCCACCGAGCTCATTCGCGAGGCCCTCGCGCCCTACCCCGAGGGCCTGGTCGTCACGACCAAGGTGGGCCCCGGCATCACCGAGGACGGGACGTTCTACCAGGCGAGCACGCCCGACCAGCTGCGCCGCCAGGTCGAGGAGAACCTGCGCCGGCTCGGCCGCGACCGCCTCGATGTCGTCAACCTGCGGATCATCAAGAAGGCAGGCGAGGACTCGGTCGCGCAGCGGTTCGAGGCGTTGGCGCGGCTCCAGGAGGAGGGGCTGATCCGCCACCTCGGTCTGTCCAACGTCAGAGTCGACCACCTCGACGAGGCCCGGGCCATCGCGCCCGTCGTGTGCGTCCAGAACAGCTATGCGCTGGACAAGCAGGACGACGCCGACCTGCTGCGGGAGTGCGGTGCACGCGGCGTCGCCTTCGTCCCGTTCTTCGCGATCGCGGGCACGCGCCGAGAGGCCGGCGCCGCCGCCGAGCACGCGCCCGCGGTCAGCCAGGTGGCCCGGGCGCACGGGGTCACGGAACAACAGGTGCGGCTGGCGTGGACCCTGCACCAGGGCGGTCACGTCCTGGCCATCCCCGGCACCGGAGACCCGGAGCACGTGGCGGACAACGTCGCGGCGGCCGCTCTTCGGCTCAGTGCCGAGGAGCTCGTCCAGCTCGGGTCCGCGTGACACCGGGAGACCGGGCCTCGCAGCGAGCAGAGCCCGAGCCCGCGCCCGCCTCCCGCGCCAGCGCCGGAGCGGCGCCGCCGGTGGACGTGACTGCCGTGCGCGACGCGTTCTCGCTCGACTGGGACGTCGCCCACCTCAACCACGGCTCGTTCGGTGCCGTGCCGCGCTCCGTGCAGGACGCGGTGGCGCGCACCCGCGCCGCCGCCGAGCGTGACTACGACGCGTTCTTCGCGGACCGGCTCTTCGACGAGCTGGCCGCGTCCCGCACCGCGCTCGCGGCCTGGCTCGGCTGGTCCCCGGAGGGCACCGTGTTCGCCGCCAACGCGACGACGGCGCTCCAGACGGCCGTGGCACACCTGGCGCTGCAGCCGGGGGACGAGGTCGTCACGACGAGCCACGAGTATGACGCGACGAACCGCGTGCTCGCGCTGCTCGCCGGTCGTGGCGTGACGATCCAGATCGTTCCCGTGAGCGGGCTGGACGCACCAACCATCGTCGCGCGCGTGCTCGACGCGGTCGGCACCAGGACCCGCGCGGTCCTGCTGAGTCACGTGACCTCGCCCTGGGCCGAGGTCCTGCCGGTCGAGCTGGCGGCAGCAGCGCTCGCGGGCACACGGACCACCCTGCTCGTCGACGGCGCCCACGGTCCCGGTCTCGTCGACACGAGCGCGGTCACCCGGCACGGGGCGTGGTACGCCGCGACGCTGCACAAGTGGGGCTACTTCCCCCGAGGGACCGGTGCGCTCCATGTGCCGGCCGACGCCCGCGACACCGTCCGGCCCCTCGTCACGAGCTGGCACGTCGGTGCTGGCACCGCGGCCGAACGGTTCTCATGGCTGGGCACCTCCGACGTCGCGCCCCTGCTCGTGACCGACGACGTCCGGGCGGTCCACCGCGATCTCGAGGGGGCCGGGGCGGTGCAGCGCGCCGCCCTCCTCACGGACTGGCTCCGGCACGAGCTGCAGGAGCTGCCCGGCGCGGAGCCGGTCCCCGGCAACGCGGCGACGCCCCTCATGGCGGCCGTCCGGCTCCCGGCGAGCGACGGCGCCGCACTGAGGCGGGCCCTCGCGGCCCGAGGGATCCAGCTGTGGGCGGGGCAGACCGCCGAGGGCACGGTCGTGCGGGCGTCGCTCGCGCCATACGTCAGTGACGGCGACGTGGACCGGGCCCTCGGCGCGCTGCGCGACCTCGTCTGAGCGGTCTGCGCCTCAGTCCTCCGTCGCCACGTCCGTCTGCGCGCGCCCCGCGGCGCTCGCGGGGGCGAGCAGCAGTGCCTGCTCCGCAGCGACGACCCCGTGGTAGGGCGCCAGCTCGCCCTTGCCCTGGAACGCGACGCTGTCGACGTGGACCTGCCAGTCACCCTCGAGTGGCACCTCGCGGTCCGCGTCCATGAAGTTGATGAGCACGACGAACTCCTCCTCGCCGAGCCGGCGGCGGTAGGCCAGCACGCCCGGCCGGAGGTCGAGATCGGTCCAGGAGCCATAGCGCAGCGCCCGGCTGCTGTGCCGGATGCGGATGAGCCGCCGGTAGAGGTGCAGGACCGAGTCGTCGTCCGCCCGCTGCGCCTCGACGCTCTCGGTGCCGGCGTCGGGCGGGAACGGCAGCCAGGGGGAGGGGCCCCAGCCGTGCGGCGGGTCAGCGGTCCACGGGATGGGGCCGCGCGAGCCGTCCCGGCCGGCCGGGTCCACCATCTCGCTGCGGCGCAGGTCGAGGTCGCGCAGACCGAGCTCCTCGCCCTGGTAGAGGAAGACGGTGCCGCGCAGCGTCAGGAGCAGGACCGCGGCCGCCCGGGTGCGCCGGATCGAGCCGCCGTAGCGGGTGCGGAGCCGGGAGTTGTCGTGGTTGGACAGCGTCCACACCGGCCAAGCGTCGGCCGGGCCGAGCCGCCGCTCGATCTCGGCGATGATCATCCGCCACACGATCGGGTCCCACGGCGCGTCGAGGGGCGGGAAGTTGAAGGTCAGCTGCAGCTCGTCACCGGAGCCGTAGTACTGGACGATCCGGGCCTCCTGCCGCAGGTTCACCTCGCCGACGAGGACCCGGTCGCCGTCGTAGGAGTCGGTGAGGCGGCGCACCTTGCGCAGGATCTCGTGGGTGTACGGGTGGTCGTTGATCTTGTTGATCGCCTCCCCGGCCAGGCACCGGTCGTCGTCGGCGAAGGTGAGGTCCTTGCCGAGACACTGCGTCGAGTCGATCCGGAAGCCGTCGACACCGCGGTCGAGCCAGAACCGCAGCGTCTGGTGCATCGCGGCCTCGACGTCCGGGTGGTACCAGTTGAGGTCGGGCTGGGAGGCGTAGAAGAAGTGCAGGTAGTACTGCTCGGTCTGCTCGTCGAGCGTCCACGTACTGCCGGCCCCCAGTGCCGCGCGCCAGTTGTTCGGCTCGTCGCGCCAGTAGTACCACTCCCGGCGGGCGCTCTCGCGGGCCGACCGGGCCTCGACGAACCACGGGTGGTCGGACGACGTGTGGTTCGGCACCCAGTCCACGATGACCTTCATGCCCCGCGCATGGGCATCGGCGAGGAGCCGGTCGAAGTCCGCCATCGTGCCGAACTGCGGGTCGACGCCGCAGAAGTCGGTGATGTCGTAGCCGTTGTCCCGCATCGGTGACGGGTAGAACGGGCAGATCCAGATGCAGTCGATCCCGAGCCACTCGAGGTGGTCGAGGTGCTGGCGCGCGCCCTCGAGGTCGCCGTTGCCGTCCTGGTCGCTGTCGCCGAACGACCGGGGGTAGACCTCGTAGCAGACCGCGCTCAGCCACCACGGGTGCCGACCGGGCCGTGAGCCGGTGGACTCCCGCTCAGTGCCGGGTCGAGTCATCGTCCCACCTGAGGATCGCGGCCACCCCGTCGCGCAGCTGCACGCTGTCGTCGACGAGGCCCACGCTGCCTCCGGTGGCGGCGAGCGACCAGACGAGGGCCGCATCGGCTCGGTCGGTCGTCGGCGCGCTCGCGCCCGCCTGCCGCGCGTCCTGCTCCGTCAGCCCGATCATCGAAGCGGCCTCGCCCACGTGCAGCGTCTGCTCGGAGGTGGGGTCGTCGCGCAGCAGCAGGGTGTCGACCTGCGCCTTGCGGACCGCCTCGACGACCGCCTCGAGCCCCTCGGCGCCGCGCCCGGTCGCGCCGCGCGCGGCCTCGAAGTCGTCGCGCAGCTGTTGCTGCCGGGCGGCGCGGCGCCGCACCAGCTCCTCCGCGATGGCCTCCGCCTCGGCCTCCCGGGACACGCCCTTGGCCCGGCCGCCGGTTCCGAGCGGGACGAGGCGCTCGCGGACGTCCGGAGACGCCTGGTCCCCGAGGAAGGAGATCGCGCGCTCGTCGCCCATCAGGAACACGACCGCCGGCTTGCCCCGGCGGACCAGGCTGTCGACGGCCTGCGCGACCTCGCCCGCGTTGTGCTTCCAGGAGTCCTCGGCGCGTGTCTGGATGCGGCGTTCGCCCATGCCGCCGGCGGAGACCTTGTGGATGACGTCGTGGTCGCCGCTGACGTCGGTGTCCTCCAGGACGGTGCCCGTGATCCCGACCATCTCGAGGTCGGCACCGGTCCGGTCGACCCGCACGACGGCATACGGCTCGTGCGCGTCGAGGCCGCGGAGCAGCGGCATGAGGTGCGGCGCCGCGGAAAAGGACGTCTTCTGCCGGACCGGCCGGCCCGGGAAGGTCAGGTCGAGCAGCAGCGACCCGGAGGCCCCGCAGATCACCCGGGTCAGCTCGCCACCGCGCCCGGACGGCTCGAGTGCCGACTCCTCCATCGCGTCGAGCGTCTCGGCGGTCGCGCCGAGCTGTTCGAGGTGGCGGCGGCCGGTCGCCCAGATCTCCTCCGGCCGGTCGGACGTCGCGGGATCGACGCGGCTGGCGTCGAGGGTCGCGGTGGCGTAAGGGCCCTCCACACGGGTGAGGGGCCGGAGCCAGTCGAGTTGCACGGGAACCTCCTCGGATCTAGCTTGCCAAGCCCGCTACCCGGGCGCACCCGGCACAAACGAAAAGCCTCGGGCCCTGGCGGTCAGCGGGGCCCGCGCCGGACACCGGCATCGAGGCTGGCGACCTCGACCCGCTCGGCCAGGGCGTCGACCGCTGCGCGCTCGCCCGTCGCCAGGCCGTGCCGCGTCACGTTGAGGGCCCCGGCCGCGGCGCCGAGCCGCAAGGCCTGCGTCCAGGCGACGCCGCGCGTCACTCCCGCCGCGAGCCCGGCCGTCATCGAGTCACCCGCGCCCCGATGGTCCACCCGCTGCAGGACCGGGCCGTGGACGCTGAGGAGGCGCCCCTCGATGAGCGCGAGTGCCGGCTCGTGGGCCCGGGACACGACCACGGCAGCGGCCCCGGCCCGGTGCAGTCGCTCCATCGCGGTCACGAGCTGCGGGGTCGACTCGTCGCAGGCCCACCCGTCGGCCAGCAGCTCCTCGTGGCTCACCTTGAGCACGTCGACGCCGGCGCTCAGGGCGTCGCGCAGGACCGCGCCTGACAGGTCGGCGACGATCGGTGTGCCGAGGGCATGCAGGTCCGCGGGGAGGCGGCGATAGGTGTCCTCCGGCAGGACGCCCTCGCTCGCCGGTCCGCAGAGGACCGCCACGTCCGCCCGCGCCGCCGCCTCGAGCATCGCGGTGTAGAGCTGGTCCGCCTCGTGCCGACCCAGCGGGGGCGGCTCGGTCGTCGCGATGACGTTCCGCTCGCCGCCGGTCCGGTCATGGACGTAGGCGGCCGTCTGCCCCGCGGCCTCGACCGCGCGGACGGCGAGCGACTCCGCCTCGAGCAGGGGCCCGAGCAGCCGCCCGGTCTCGCCGCCGCACGGCATGCAGAGCACCGGGCGCACCCCGAGCGCGCGCAGCATTCTCCCGACCCAGACGCCCTGCCCGCCCGCGTGGATGTGGATGTCGGGGGAGCCCGACACGTCCTCGATGGTCACCGTCAGGAACGGGGTCGGGCAGAAGACCGCGGCCCGCTGTCGAGCGGGCGTGGCGAGGCTGTCGACCGTCTCCGAAACCATGACGAAGCACTACCCGTCGGACCCGGCGCCTAGCCGGTAGGCGGCCGACCCCGTGGGTAGGGGCGGGAGATGAGGACTCTCGTGACGAACGACGACGGCGTGCGCAGCCTCGGGCTGCACTGGCTGGCCCGCGCCGCTCGGGACCACGGACTCGACCCCTATGTCGCCGCGCCGAGCGAGGAGCGCAGTGGGGCGAGCGCCTCGCTGTCCGGACTCGAGACCGACCAGGGGCCGGTCGCCAAACCGTTCGAGGCAGCGAGCCTCGACGGCATCGAGGCGTGGGGGGTCGAGGGCGCACCCGCGTTCATCGTGCGCGGCTGCGCGGGTGGCGACCTGTGCGAGGTGCCCGGCCTGGTGCTGTCCGGCATCAACCGGGGACCGAACACGGGCAGCATGATCCTGCACTCGGGCACCGTCGGGGCCGCCTTCACCGCTGCGTCCCACGGCATCCCCGCCATCGCGTTCTCGTCCTCGGGGACCGACCCCCAGCACGAGGAGACCCACGTCGCCGTCGTCTCCCGCGTGCTCGCGTGGTTCTGCGAGCGGGAGTGGCCGAGCGACGGCGCGCCGGTCCTCAACGTCAACATCCCCGATGTCGCACCCGCCGACTTCCAGGGGCTCACCCGGGCGCGGCTCGCGACCTTCGGTACCGTCGAGGCCGAGCGCGGCCGGGTCGGGGAGGGCTACGTCAGCGTCTCGATCCAGCAGGCCGACGACGACGACTCCGACCACACGGATGAGGCGCTGCTGCGGGCGGGCTGGGCCACCGTGACGGCCCTGCAGGCACCGTGCGAGAGCCGTACGCCGGGGCTGCGCGGGCTGTCCTTCCGCGCGGAGGCGCAGTGACGCTCCATCCGTCCGTATGCCGCCCAGCCACGGTATGCCGCTCAGCCACGCCCGGTGGGACCCGCGCACCACCCGGGGTGGCGGCGGGACGATCGCATAAGGTCGAGCCGTGACGAGGAACGCCTACCCGCTCGCCCGGACGACCCTCGAGAACGGCCTGCGGGTCGTCGTCTCGGAGGACCATGCCGTCCCCAACATCGCCGTCAACCTCTGGGTCGGGGTGGGGTCGCGGCACGAGAGCCCGGGGCGCACTGGCCTCGCCCACCTCTTCGAGCACCTGATGTTCCAGGGCAGCCGCAACGTCGCGTCCGGTGAGCACTTCTCGCTGCTCATGGACCAGGGCGCGCGGCTCAACGCGACGACGTGGTTCGACCGCACCAACTACTTCGAGACCGTCCCCACCGGGGCGCTCGAGCTCGCCCTGTGGCTCGAGGCGGACCGGCACGGCCACCTGCTCGACGCGGTGACCCAGCAGAACCTCGACAACCAGCGCGACGTCGTCAAGGAGGAGAAGCGCCAGCGCTACGACAACCAGCCCTACGGCACCGCGCTCATCGACGTCTACGCGACCGCCTTCCCGGAGGGCCACCCCTACCACCACCCGACCATCGGCTCGATGGAAGACCTCGACGCCGCGACGCTCGAGGACGTCCACGCCTTCTTCAGGGCCCACTACGGGCCGAACAACACCGTGCTGACTCTCGCCGGCGACCTGACCCCCGAGCACGGGTTCGCCATGGCCGAGCGCTATTTCGGTGACCTCCCGCCGATCGAGCTGCACCAGCGGCCCCTCCTGCCGCAGCTGCCGCCGCTCCACGGTGCGGTCCGTCTCGACCGGGTCAAGGACGTTCCCAACGACCGGGTCTACGTCACGTTCCGGCTGCCGGTCGACGCGACGCCGGAGTACCACGCCTGCGCCATCGCGGTCGACGTGCTCGGGGGCCTCGCGAGCTCGCGGCTCATGCGGCGCCTGGTCCGGCGCGACGAGACCGCGACGTCGGTCGGCGGGTGGACCATGGGCCTCGTCGACGGGGTCGGGCTCGGGGCGCTCACCATCGACGTGACGCCCGGTGCCGACGCCGAAGCGGCCGAGGCGGCCCTGTGCGAGGAGCTCGCCCGGTTCATCGAGGAGGGGCCCGACGCGGCGGAGATGGAGTCGGTCGTCGCGGACACCGAGCGCGCGTGGCTCAGCTCCCTCGCGAGTCTCGACGAGCGGGCCGACCACATCAGCCAGTACACCCTGCTGCACGACGACCCGGACTACATCAACCACTTCGTCGACCACGTACGCGCCGTCACCCCCGACGACGTCCGTGCCGCTGCCGCGCGATGGCTCCAGCCGGAGAGCCGTGCGGTGGTCCGCTTCCTTGCCCAGTCCGACGCGGAGGCCGCCGCATGACCACCATCGCCCGTCCCGAGGTCGCCGCGCCCGAGCCGTGGGTCTTTCCCGAGGCCACGGCGACCGCGCTGCCCAACGGCGCGACCCTGCTGACCTACGACGTGCCGGGCCAGTACGTCCTGTCGATCCGCGTCGGCCTGCCGATCTCGCTCGCCGACGAGCCGCGCGACCTCGAGGGGATCGCGACGGTCATGGCGCGCACGCTCGACGAGGGAACCGAGCACCACAGCGCCGAGGAGTTCGCGCGGCTCCTCGAGCGCAAGGGCGTCAGCTTCGGGGCCGGCATCGGCGACGCCGGCCTCACCATGGACCTCGACGTCGTCAAGGGCAACCTCGAGCCGGCCCTCGACCTGCTCCGCCAGATCCTCACCGAGCCGGTCTTTCCCGAGCAGGAGGTCGCCCGACAGGTGCGCACCCGGCTCGCGGAGATCGAGCAGGAGCGCGCCGTGGCCGCCCACCGCGCCGTCATCGAGTTCGTCCGGACCTTCTACGCCGAGGACGAGCGCTCGGCGCGGCCGATCGGAGGCACCCGCGAGACCGTCTCCGCCATCACCCGCGAGGCGGTCGTGGCCTTCCACGCCGAGCACGTCGTCGCCAGCGGGGCGACGGTCGTGATCGCGGGCGACCTGTCCGACCTCGACGTGCCGGACCTTGTCGGCCGGGCGCTGGCCGGCTGGGACGCCGGTGCCGTGGAGCGCCCCTCCGCCATCGAGCGGGCCGCCACGCTCGCGCAGGACCGCTGCCGCATCGTCGTCGTGGACCGCCCCGGGGCGGTGCAGACCGAGTTCGTCATCGGTGCCCCGGGCCCGGACCGGTCGGTGGCCGGCGGGTGGGCGCCCTATCCCGTCATCGGGTTCGTCGTCGGCGGCTCGCCCAACGCGCGCATCGACGCCGTCCTGCGTGAGGACAAGGGCTACACGTACGGCATCCGGTCGAGCTTCCGGCCCCGGCGATCCGGGGGCCTCTTCCTCACGGCCGGCTCCGTGCGGGCCGACGCGACGGTCGAGTCCCTGCGCCTGCTGGTCGAGCTGCTCACCTCCGGTCGGGAAGGCTTCTCGCAGAAGGAGGTCCGCTCCGGCGTCGACTTCATCGCCAAGACGGCTCCGGGCCGCTACGCCACGGCGGACCAGGTCGCTGACGAGGCGGTCATCATGGCGCTCGACGGCCGGACGACGCAGTTCACGACGGACAACCTGCACGACCTCGTGACCGTCGACGCAGCGCGGGTCGACGCGGCCTTCGCCCGGTTCGCGGACGGCGCCGGCATCGACCCGGAGCGGCCCGGGTCGGGGTGGACGATCGTGCTCGTCGGCGATGCCGCCGAGCACATGGCGGGGATCCAGGGCCTCGGCTTCGGCTCCGTCACCGTCGTGCACGACCGCTGAGACCTCGCCACCGAACGGGCGACGGCGAGGCTCAGAGGGGCTGCTCCATGACGAAGTCATCCTCCTCGGCGCCGCCGACGTTGAACCGTTTCGTGCCGACGACCTGGAAGCCGTTCTTGGTGTAGAACCGCTGCGCCCGGGCGTTCTGCTGGTTCACGCCGAGCCACAACCCCGCTGCCCCGGAGTCCTTCGCCCAGCCGCGCCCCGCCTCGAGCAGCTGCCGCGCGGCGCCGCTCCCGTGCGAGCCGGGCAGCACGTAGATCTTGCTCAGCTCGACCGTCGGACGGTGCCGGATCGCGGCGCGGACCTCGCCGTCCGCCGGCTCGCCCGCGACGAGCATCGCGTAGCCGACGACCCGGCCGGCCTCCTCGGCGACCAGGACGAGACGGCTGGGATCGGCCAGGTAGTCGGCGAAACGCTCGGGGGAGAGCACCTCCGTGATGAAGGCGCTGACCCGCTCGGGGGTGATCGTCGGTGGACAGGCCAGCCCGAACGTCGCCGCCGCGACATGGGCGACCTTGTCGATGTCGGCGGCCTCGGCGACCCGCACGGTCGCACCGCCGCCGCTCGGATCGTCCTCGGGGGTGAGACGGCGCAGCACCTGCAGGTGCAGGTGCCCGTTCGTCGCGACGGCGTTGCCGCTCCAGCAGCCCAGCCGACCGTCCAGGCCGGTGAAGCTGCCACCGGCCTCCTCGACGATTGGCACGAGGGCGGCCATGTCGTGCACGGCAAGCTCCGGCTCGGCCGCCACGTCGACCGCGCCCTCGGCGACGAGCATGTAGGACCAGAAGTCGCCGTAGGCGCGGGTGCGCCAGCAGGCGTCCATGAGGTCGAGGAAGGCATCGCGCAGGCCGCGGTCGCGCCAGCCCGAGAGGGACGAGTACGACAGAGAGGCATCCTCGAGCCGGGTCACCCCCGAGGCGAGGATCCGCCGTGCGGAGGTGATCGAGCGACCCGTCCACGCACCCGACCCCGTCGCGGCCCACCACCGACGCTGCAGCGCCGGTGCCGAGACCAGCCCGACGACCGGCCGTCCGTCGTCGACGAGCGCGATGAGGGTGGCCCAGACGGGCACGCCCCGGACGAAGTTCTTCGTGCCGTCGATGGGGTCGATGATCCACCGCCGCGGCCCGTGCCCGGTCCGTTCGAACTCCTCGCCCTCGACGGCGTCCCGCGGTCGCGAGCGCTTGAGCTGGGCGCGGATCAGCTCTTCGGCGGCGCGGTCGGCATCGGTGACGGGCGTCAGGTCGGGCTTGGACTCCACGACGAGGTCGGCAGCCCGGAACCGCTCCATGGTGAGCCGGTCGACGGCGTCGGCCAGGACGTGCGCGAGCCGGAGATCGTCGTCGTAGGTCGTCACGTCGCGGAGCCTAGTGGCTCACCACTCCTCCGCTGCGGACCGGCTCTCGAGCAGCCGTCGCAGCGACTCCAGCCGTGCTGGACCGGCCGGGCCGGCATGACCGCCGGCCACCCAGGCGTCGAGAGCGCACTCCGGCTCGTCGTGGGTGCACCCGCGGGGGCACTCGTCGGTGCCCCCGGCAAGGTCGGGGAAGTGGTCGACGATGCGATCGGGGTCGATGTGCGCGAGTCCGAACGTCCGCACGCCGGGCGTGTCGATGACCCAGCCGGAGTCGGGCAGTCGGAGGGCGACGGCGTTCGTGGACGTGTGCCGCCCGCGACCCGTCACGTCGTTGACCTCACCGGTCACCCGGGCCGCGCCCGGCACGAGGGCGTTGACGAGCGTGCTCTTGCCCACGCCGGAGTGGCCGACGAGGACCGAGATCCGGCCGGAGAGCCGCCGGCGCAGCTCGTCGAGCCCGCGGATGTCCCCGTCGTCCCGGGCGGTCACGACATAGTCGAGCCCCAGCGGGGCATAGGTCGACAGGAACGGCTGGGGGTCGACGAGGTCGGCCTTGGTGAGCGCGAGGAGGGGCTCGAGCCCCGCGTCATATGCGGCGACGAGGCACCGGTCGATCATCCGCGGGCGTGGCTCGGGGTCGGCGAGGGCGGTGACGATGACGAGCTGGTCGGCGTTGGCGACGATGACGCGCTCGACGGGGTCGGAGTCGTCGGCGGTGCGCCGCAGCACCGACGTGCGGTCCTCGACCCGGACGATCCGCGCCAGCGCGTCGGGGCCGCCGGACGTGTCGCCGACGAGGGCGACCCGGTCACCGACGACGATCCGGCTCCGCCCCAGCTCCCGCGCCTTCATCGCGACGACCGTGCGCTCGCGGCCGTCCCCGCCGCCGTCGGCGGGGACGAGGCACGTGTAGCGACCACGGTCGACGCCCACGACGAGGGCGATGACGGCGTCGGCGTGGGCCGGGCGCTCCTTGGTGCGGGGCCGCGACCCGCGCCGGTTCGGGCGGACGCGGATGTCACCTTCGTCGAGGTCGCGCCAGCTCATCGACCGGGCCCGAGCATCCGGTCCCAGAGTCCGACGAAGTCGGGCAGCGTCTTGCCCGTCGTGGCGATGTCCTCGACCGTGATGCCGGGCACGCGCAGGCCCAGGATGGCGCCGGCCGTCGCCATACGGTGGTCCTCGTAGCTGTGGAACCGGCCGCCGTGGAGCGCGGCCGGCATGATCCGCAGCCCGTCCTCCGTCTCGGTGACCCGTCCACCGAGGGCCGCCAGCTCGGTCCTGAGCGCGGCCAGCCGGTCCGTCTCATGGCCACGGATGTGGGCGACGCCGCGGATCGACGAAGGCGTCGAGGCGAGGGCCGCGAGGGCGGCGACGGTCGGGGTCAGCTCTGCGGCGTCGTGCAGGTCGATGTCGATGCCGACGAGCTCGCCGCTGCCGATGACGGTCAGGCCCGCCCGGTCGAGGCGGACCTCGCCGCCCATCGCGTCGAGGATCTCGCGCATGGCGTCGCCCGCTTGCGTCGTGTGCTGGGGCCACCCGGGCACCCGCACCGTGCCGCCGGCCACGAGGGCAGCCGCGAGGAACGGCCCGGCGTTGGACAGGTCCGGCTCGACGACGACGTCGAGGCCGTTGACCTCGGACGGCTCGACGCGCCACGTGTTCGGCTCGGAGTCGTCCACGACGACGCCCGTGTCACGGAGCGTCTCGACGGTCATGAGGACGTGCGGCTCACTCGGGACCGGCGGGCCGGCGTGCCGGACGGTGACCCCGGCGTCATACCGAGCACCCGCGAGCAGGAGCGCCGAGATGAACTGCGAGGACGCGGAGGCGTCGAGGGTGACGTCACCACCGCGGAGGCCACCCGTTCCCTCGACCGTGAGGGGCAGGTGCCCGGTCCCGCCGTCGTCGATCCGCCCGCCGAGGTCCCGGAGCGCGTCGACGAGCGTGCCCATCGGCCGGACACGTGCGTTGGGGTCGCCGTCGAAGCGCACGGGCCCGTCCGCAAGGACGGCCGCGGCGGGCAGGAAACGCATGACGGTGCCGGCGAGACCGCAGTCGACTGCGACGTGCCCGGTGAGTCGCTCGGGCGGCGTGACGAGCCAGTCCGCGACGCCGTCGGGCCACTGGTCGGTCTCGCTCGTGAGGTCGTCGATACCGACCCCCAGACGGCGTAGCGCGTCGGCCATCAGGAGCGTGTCCCGGGACCGCAGCGGCGCCCGCAACCGGGACCGTTCACACGCCAGCGCGGACAGGACGAGGTAGCGGTTGGTCAGCGACTTGCTGCCGGGCAGCGTGACAGTCGCATCGAGGGGGTCCTCGGCGAGGGGCGCGACCCAGTCCTCGGCGGACAGGAGCGAGGTCGTGCTGGGTTGATGCTCGGGGTTGGACACGTCAGCTCACGGCGTCCTGTGCCTTGAGGGCCATCAGCTTCGCCTCGCGCTTGGCCGACTTCGTCGCGTGCTTCGCCTCGTGCCGCGTCCGCTGGGTCACGTGCCGGGCGCGCCAGGCCAGGCCGGGACGGCCCTCGGTGTCGACCGCCGCGAGGAGCAGGCCGCCGAGCAGGCCGACGTTCTTGAGGAACAGGCTGCGGCTCTGCGCCTTGCGCTGCGGGTCGGACTCCTCCCAGAAGGCGTGCTCCACGGCGGTCGTCGGCACGAGGGACGCGGCGAGCAGGGTCGAGGCGAGCCGGGGGAAACGGCCCGTGGCGAGCAGCGCACCCCCCGCGACGAGCACGCCGCCGTTGACGCGGACGAGCAAGTCCGGGTCGTCGGGCATCGAGGTCGGCGTCGGCACCTGCTCGAGCAGGTGAGCCGCCTGGGCCGTGCGGGCGCCGGGGTTGCGCAGGGCATCGAGCCCGGTCACGACGAACACCGAAGCGAGCAGTGGCCGGGCTATGCGACGGACGAGCATGGGGGTCCTCCTCCGGCCCCGGCAGCCGCCGGGACCTCGACGATCCGTGAACACCTACCGTAGCCACATACCCCGGCGGCGAGTCCTCATGTCCCCGCTCGTTCCCGTGCGTCCCTACGCTGGGGCCATGTGTGGGAGGTATGCCGCCAGCGCCCGGCCGGATGAGCTCGTCGAGGAGTTCGACGTGGATGAGGACCACACGGGCGAGCCGAGCCGCAGCATCCTGCGGACCCCGCAGGACCCGCCACCGGGGCAGCCCGACTGGAACATGGCCCCGTCCAAGCAGGCGCCGGTGGTGCTGACGCGCCGGCCCCGGGGGATCGACGACGCCGCGCCGACCCGGCAGCTGCGGCTGCTCACCTGGGGCCTGGTCCCGTCGTGGGCCAAGGACACGAAGACGGGCCTGCGGATGATCAACGCGCGGGCCGAGTCGGTGCTCGGCAAGGGCGCGTTCGCGAAGGCCGCCCTCGCCCGGCGCTGCATCGTGCCGGCGGACGGCTGGTACGAGTGGCAGAAGTCGCCGACGGCCCGGGACGCGAAGGGCAAGCCGCGCAAGCAGCCGTTCTACATCCACCGTGCGGACGGCGCGACCGTCGCCTTCGCCGGCCTCTACGAGTTCTGGCGCGACCGGTCCGTCCCGGACGACGACCCGGCCGCCTGGCTCACGACGTTCACGATCATCACGACGGAGGCGGAGCCGGGGCTGGACCGGATCCACGACCGCCAGCCGCTCGTCCTCGAGCCCGCCCAGTGGCGGCAGTGGCTCGACCCCGACGAGCACGACCCCGACGCCGTGCGCCGCTTCCTCGAGTTCGCGGAGCCGGGCCGTTTCGAGGCGCATCCCGTGGGTCGGGCCGTCGGCTCGACAAGCGCCAACGGCCCGCTCCTCGTCGAGCCCGCCGGTCCTGAGGAGCTCGACGGCGTCGTCGACCCGATGACGGGCGAGGTCATCGGAGGATGACGAAGGAGACGGTGCGCGAGATCCCGACGCCGCAGGGGCCGGGACGCGCCCACGTATGGCGTCCCGCCGGCCCCCGCGGCACCGTGGCCTTGGGGCACGGGGCCGGGGGAGGGCTCGGTGCCCTCGACCTCCGCATCGCCCGGGACGTCCTCGTAGAGCACGGCTGGGCGGTCGCGGTGATCGAGCAGCCGTGGCTCGTGGCGGGCCGTCGCGTCGCCGGTCGGCCGGCCACCCTCGACGAGGCGTGGGTGGCCATCGTCGAGGCACTCCTGGCCGGGCGGGGCCGCCTGCCAAGGCCGCTCGTCGTCGGAGGGCGCAGCGCCGGCGCGCGCGTCGCGTGCCGGACCGCAGCGCAGCTCGGTGCTGCGGCGGGCCTGCTCCTCAGTTTCCCGCTGCACCCACCGGGCAGGCCCGAACGGCTGCGCGCCGACGAGCTGGCCCTGGCTCCCGCTCCGTCGTGGGTCGTCCAGGGCACCAAGGACCCGTTCGGCACCCCGGCCGAGCTCGCGCCATACCTGCCATCGGGGACGTCCGTGATCGAGGTCGCCGGTGCGCACAGCTTCCCCGTCTCCTCCACCGGGGCCCTGCGGGCCGCGCTCGAGATCGTCGCGGGAATGCTGCCCGACTGAACGTCGTTGGACCCGGCATGGTCACCTGTCTGAGCCGCCCGCCCTCCCTCGCGCGACCAGCGACCTCACATCCGGGCGGGCTAGGCTGGATGGTGATGACCGACCACAGCCACGACAAGCAGCCCGGCCCGGCCATGCCGGTCGGGCTGATCGAGACCGAGGAGACGCGGGCCGCCCAGGCGCGCGCCGACGCGACGGTCGACGTCGCCAAGGAGACCGACGAGGAGCGCCGCGCCCGCTTCGAGCGAGAGGCGATGCCGCTCCTCGACCAGCTCTACAGCGCAGCCCTCCGGACGACGCGCAACGCGAGCGACGCCGAGGACCTCGTCCAGGAGACCTACGCGAAGGCCTACGGGGCGTTCCACCAGTACCGCCCTGGCACGAACCTCAAGGCCTGGATGTACCGCATCCTCACCAACACCTACATCAACAGCTACCGCAAGAAGCAGCGGCAGCCGCTGGAGTCCGATGCCGCCGAGGTCGAGGACTACCAGCTGCACCGCGCGGAGTCGCACACCTCCTCGGGCCTGCGCTCCGCGGAGGCCGAGGCACTCGACCACCTGCCCGACAGCGACGTCAAGCGTGCCCTGGAGCAGATCCCCGAGGACTTCCGCCTTGCCGTCTACTTCGCTGATGTCGAGGGCTACTCCTACAAGGAGATCGCCGAGATCATGGACACGCCGATCGGCACCGTGATGAGCCGGCTGCACCGCGGACGACGTCAGCTGCGCGAGCTCCTGTCCGAGTACGCGGCCGAGCGGGGCTTCGTCGCGTCGGGTGCGAAGGGAGCCGAATGATGAGCGAGCGCACCGACTGCTCCGAGGCCCTGCTGCGCCTCTACGAGTACCTCGACGGCGAGATGTCGCCCGAGGACTGCCTGCGGATTCGGGCCCATCTCGATGAGTGCGGCCCGTGCCTGAAGGAGTACGACCTCGACACGACGATGAAGGCGCTGATCAAGCGGGCGTGCTCCCGCGAGCCGGCCCCGGAGTCGCTGCGCACCACGATCATGTCGCGCATCTCGATGACGGTGATCCGGATCGAGCGCCAGCGCTAGCTCGGTGCCCCGACACGACGAAGGCCCGCTCCCCCAGGGGGAGCGGGCCTTTCGGCTATCACGGGCGGTCTCACGCGTTGGGCTTGCGGCCGTGGTTGGCGGCGTTGCCCTTGCGCGAGCGGCGCTTGCGGGCGCGCTTGCTCATCGTGGCTCCTCTGTCGTGATCTCCCCAGCGGTCGGGGCGGACGTCGTCGCGCGCGTGTGCACGGCGCGGCCTTGAATCCTCCCACACGACGTCCTCCACTCGCGAATCAGCGGGTGTCAACATTAAGAAGTTGGTAAAATTTTCGGGCTTTTGCGTCGTTCGCCCTTGCGTACGGGCAGTCTTTGTCCTGCGAGGGAGACCGAGTCCGGCCTCTTCGGTGTCGGCTGCCCCCAGCCGGCTCGGGGTGGGCGGACCAACAGTGGAAGGGAGCCAAGAATGCTCAGCGCGTTCTTCTCGGCCTTGGCGACGACCAACATCGCCGCGGCCTTCATGAACTTTGCCAACACGTGGGGCTGGGGTCCGTGACCCACGAGTGACAGCAACACAACTGAGGGACTTCCGCCCGGCACGGGCGGAAGTCCCTTGCGTTCAGCCCCTGCTAGCGTGAGGAACGTGGCTGCGAGGAAGGCTCGGACGCCTTCCGCGTCCCCCGGTGTCATCGTCTACGTCTTGGTCGTGGCCGCCGCCGCTATGGGCCTTGGTGGCGCCGTCCTCGTTCCGACTGGCCCACCGGCCGTCGGCCCAACGGTGCTTTTTGTCGCGATGGGTATGGTCAGCTTCAACCTGCGCGTGCCTGATGTCGGTTCCCGGGTCACCATCTCCTTCCTGAGCGTCGTCTTGCTCGCATCGGGTGTGATCATCGGGCCGTTCGGCGCCTGGCTTGTCGGTGTGACCGCGGTGCTGAGCGGGCTGCGCCGGGCCGGGCACTGGTACCAGGGCGTCTACAACATGGCGATGTTCGGCCTTGTTGGGGCCCTTGGCGGTTTGACGTATCGGCTTCTGGGTGGCGCAGTCGAGGTCGGATCTCTGTCCGGGGTGGCGGCCATCGGTCTGCGCGTCGGGCTTCCACTGCTCGTTGCCGACGTCGTGCTCTGCGTGTCGAACGCGGTGCTTCTCGCTGCCGTGATGCGGATCGACCAGGGGCATCCCTTCACCCACATGGTCCGGCAGATGCTGGCCACGACCGGGCCGTCGTACATCGGCTACGGCGTCATCAGCTTCCTTTTCGTCGTCCTCTGGTACCCGGCGCATGTGGGGCCAGTCAGCGCGCTGTTCATCTTCGCCCCGCTCCTCGTGGCGCGGTGGGGCTTCATCCAGTACGTCGACGAGATGCGCTCCCACCAGCGCACTGTCGACACGCTCGTGACAGCTCTCGGCACGAAGGATCCGCAGGCCGTTGAGCGCAGCCGGCACGCAGCCCTCTTGGCCGAGTGGATCTCCGAAGAGCTCGGCCTGTCCGCCCCGCAGGTGGCGACGGCGCAGCACGTGGCGCTCCTGCACCGCCTCGGTGAGCTCGGAGTGGACCCCGCCACGACCGGGTCCATGGATGCCCCACCTGACCACTGGAGAGCGCAGGATGACGCGCCGCACCGGGAGGCGGAGGCTCGGCTCGGCGCCCGGATGATCGAGGGCATCGAGTTCCTCGAGCCAGCCGGTCCGGGCATCGAGCACCAGCACGACGCCTACGACGGCCGGGAGGGGTCGCTGGCCGGCCCCGAGATCCCGGTCTCCGCGCGCATCGTCGCCGTGGCCACGGCCTTCGAAACGCTGACCCGCCGCCTGCTGGACGGCGACGAGGCCGTCCGCAGGATCAGGGCGGAGTCCGGCGGGCGGTTCGACCCCGACGTGGTCGACGCACTGCAGACGGCGCTGCAACGGCATCCCTGGCCGCCGGCCGTGCAGGTGGAGCAGCAGGGCGCGCCGGCATGAGCGCCCATGACATCGTCGTGCTGGTCTGCTTCGGCGCGGCAATCCTGGCGGGGGAGTGGTTCCGCCTGTCGGCACCCGGGTTCCGCGCCAGCGCCCCGATCGGCAGCGCTTCGGCGCTCGGCCTCGCGTTCGTCACCGAGGTCCCGGCGGGGCAGGCCGTGTCGTACCCGTGGTTTGCCGTGCCGCTCGTCGCGGGCGCGGCCATGGCCATCGGATCCCTCGCGCGGTCGCTGGCCGGGGCCCAGGTGGGCGCACTCGAGCTGGCGGGCCGCTTCGCGGGCGTGGTCGCCGCGACGCTCCTCTTTCGGGTGGGCTACCTCGCCCAGGTCTCGGGCGACGCAGATCCCCTCCCGCCGGCCCGGCGTGCGGGGCTCATGCTGGGCGTCGCCGCCATCGCGCTCCTCGTCGACCTGCTCATCCACTCGAGCCGCGGCGCCGGCCGGGGGCTCACGGCCTGGCGGCGACGCTTCCTCGACGACCTGTCCTCGTCGGTGGCGTTGTCCTTCGCCGTCGCCGTGACCGGCGTGCTCATCGCCATCGCCTCGCCGCCGCTGGGACTCGCAGCCCTGCCGCTGTTCCTCTTCCCACTCATCCTGTCGCTGTTCGCCTTCCGTCGCTACGTCGCCGTCCGCGAGACCTACCGCCAGGGCATCCGCACCCTGTCCCGGCTGACCGAGGTCGCCGGCTACACCCCCTCGGGACACGCGACCCGCGTCGCGGACCTCGCCGTCTCGATGGGCTCGGTGCTCGCGATCCCCGAACGCGAGCTGTTCGACCTCGAGTACGCCGCGCTGTTGCACGACATCGGTCAGGTCGCCCTCGTGGAGCCGATTCCGGGTGGAGCGACGGTCCACGCAGCGCCTGCCGACCAGCTCCGCATCGCCCACGACACCGTTCAGATCGTGCGTGAGACCGGGGTCCTCGACGAGGTGGGCGCGATCCTCGAGCGACAGACCACGCCCTACCGGCAGCTGCTGGAGTTCGACGAGGACATCCCGCTCACGAGCCGCATCCTCAAGGTGGCGAACGCCTACGACGACCTGACCGGCGGAGTGGACTCCGACGAGCGGCGCGCCGCCGCTGTGGAGCGGATCTTCCTCGGGCTCGGCTACGAGTACGACCCCCGCGTCGTCGACGCGCTCGTCCAGGTCGTCCGAGCGCCCGCCGGCGTCCGCTGAGGCGCGCGTCACACGCCGCGGCCGGGAACGTGCTCGCGCCGGCGCCGTCCACGTGGCACACTGGTGCCTTCCGCGGGCAACCCCCGTCGTGAGCAGTACCTGAGGCCAGACCCCCGGCTCGGAGATCCAGCAGGGCGTGTCGGCCCATTTTCTTTTCCGGCGCCGCCACCGCACCAGCGCGGTGTGGCCTGGCGCCTGTCTGACGCGATCGAGGTGTTCCCACGGTGAGTGCACTGCCTGTCAGCCAGTCCTTCGACCCCCAGTCCCCGGTGTTCCGAGCCCACGAGGGGGGCAAGCTCGCCGTACACGCGACCAGCGTCCTGCAGGACGCGGACGACCTGTCGCTGCTCTACACCCCCGGCGTCGCCGAGGTGTCCCGCGCCATCGCCAGCGACCCGGTCCTCGCGAACCACTACACCAGCCGGCGCAACACCATCGCGGTCGTCAGCGACGGGACCGCGGTGCTGGGTCTCGGCGACGTCGGGCCGCTCGCGGCGATGCCTGTCATGGAGGGCAAGGCGGTGCTGTTCAAGCACTTCGCGGACGTCGACGCGGTGCCGGTCTGCATGGAGACCGGCAGCGTGGACGAGATCGTCGAGGCGGTGGCCCGCATCGCGCCCACCTACGGTGGCATCAACCTCGAGGACATCTCGGCGCCGCGCTGCTTCGAGATCGAGGAGCGGCTCAAGGCGCGGCTCGGGATCCCGGTCTTCCACGACGACCAGCACGGCACGGCGATCGTCGCCCTTGCAGCGATGCTCAACGCGGCCCGGGTCGTGGAGAAGGAGCTCGAGGACCTCGTGGTGGTCGTGTCCGGGGCCGGCGCCGCGGGCGTCGCGGTGGCGCGCATTCTCCTGCTCGCCGGCGTGCGCGACGTGATCGTCGTCGACTCGAAGGGCATCGTCGACGAGTCCCGCGCGGACCTCGCCCCGCACAAACGGGCCCTGGCGGAGGTGACCAACCGCGGCCACCGGGTCGGCAGCATCGGCGACGCCCTGGACTCCGCCGACGTTCTCGTCGGTGTCTCGGGTGGCACGATCGCGGAGCGTGACCTCCTGCGCATGGCCCCGCGCGCGATCATCTTCGCCCTCGCGAACCCCGACCCGGAGGTGCACCCGACGGTGGCGCACCGGTTCGCGGAGGTCGTCGCGACCGGCCGGTCGGACTTCCCGAACCAGATCAACAACGTCCTGGCCTTCCCCGGCATCTTCCGCGGCGCCCTCGACTCGGGCGTCAAGCAGATCACGGAGGAGATGAAGCTCGCCGCCGCGCACGCGATCGCGGACCTCGTGCCGACACCGACGGCGGACCAGGTCGTGCCGAGCGTCTTCGACGATCGCGTTGCTCCCGCCGTCGCGGCGGCCGTGCGACGCCTGGCGTCCTACTGACCCCTCACCCCGGGGCTCCGTCGTTCGTGGACGGAGCCCCGGGCCCACCGGGGCGCGAGCCGCCGGCCGGGGCGTCCTGCGGTCCCTCGACCGGATCTCCCAGGCCGCGGGCCGCGAGCGCCTCTCCGGTCGCGCGGGCATAGCCGACCGTGTGGATGACGACGGGCAGGACGAGCGCTCGCGGGTTGCGCTCCAGCCCGCGGGCGCGGGCCGCCTCCCGCACCTCTCCGAAGGCGTCGGCGATCCACGGGATGCTCCGGAACATCACCGCGACGGCGATGCCCACCGCCTCCGGGTCCAGCCACCTGCGCAGCGGTCGGGCGGCGCCGACGACGGCGTCGATCAGGGCGCTCGGGCTCGTCGTACCGGTGACGACACCCGCCGCGATGTAGCACGCCAGGATCCCGAGCACGAGCCGGGCGGCCATGGCGGCGTCCTGGCTCCACCACTGGAACGCGAACAGGACGACGAGCACCGGCAGGACGGGGCGCATCGTCCGCAACAGACGACCCAGCCCGAGCCCGGCCAGCGCGTGGGTGCCGACAACGAGCGCGAGCAGCAGGCAGCCGGTCCACCAACTGGGCAGGAGGGTGGTCGCAACGCCCACGGCCAGCAGGGCCACGAACTTGGCCGCCAACGGCGCGCGGTGGACCACTGAGGTCCCCTGCACGTAGGAGCCGAACAGGCCGTCGCCGCGGCTCACCCCCCGCTCCGCCGTACGTACTCGTCCACCGCGACGGAGGGCGGCCCGTCGAACACGACCCGTCCCGCCTCGACGACGAGGGTCCGGTCCGCGTCCCGGGCCAGTCCGAGGTCGTGCGTGGCGAGGACGACCATCTGGGGCAGGGCGGTGAGCCGCTCGCGGAGCACCCGGGTGTTGCGCAGGTCGAGCAGGGTCGATGGCTCGTCGAGCACGAGCACCTCGGGGTCGGTGGCGAGCACCGCCGCGAGGGCCATGAGCTGGCGTTCGCCGCCCGACAGGTCGTACACGCTCTGGTCGCTCAGGCCGTCGAGGCCGAAGCGGGCGAGCACCGCCTCGGCCGCGGCGCGACGCTCGTCGGCGCGGCGATGGCGGCGGCGGAGGGACAGCTCGACGTCCTCGCGCCCGGTCGGCATGACGAGCTGGGAGAGGGGATCGGTGAACGCGAACGCGACCCGCTGTCGCACGGCGGGGCCCTGCCGGACGGTGTCGAGGCCGTCCACCCGGACGTGCCCGCGGCTGGGCTGCACCAGGCCGTTGACCAGGCGCAGCAGGGTCGACTTCCCGGAGCCGTTCGCGCCGATGACCGAAATCCGCTGCTCGCTGAGCGTCAGCTCGACCGGCCCCAGCAGCCGGCGTGGAGTGTCGGAGCCGGGGGTCGGGACGTCGACGACGACGTCCCGCAGCTCGATCGTCGGCACCGGCCCGCGGGGGAGGTCCGGGTCAGCGGGGCCGACGGGCGAGCAGGTCGGGGAAGGCGCGGTGCACGGCGGCTGCCGCACTCGCGGCCACGAGGTTCTTGATGACGTCCCCCGGATAGAAGACGAGGTCGGCCTTGAAGGCGTTGGCGAGGCTGAGGTCGGCGTTGAGCACCATGCCGAGCACGCCCAGCCCATGGACGAACACGATCGAGGTGAGCATCGCGGCGACGAAGAAGAGCGGCGCCCAGACGGCCGGGCGCCGGCGCACGACGCGCGTCGCCGCGAACCCCACGACGACCGCGGCGAGGAGGAACGCGACGAGGTAGCCCGCCGAGGGCCCGGCGAGGACGCCGAGACCGGACTGGCCCTTGCTGAAGACCGGGAAGCCGACGAAGCCGATGACGAGGTAGAGCAGGACGGCCAGGCCGCCGCGCAGGGGGCCGAGGCAGAGCCCGGTCAGCATCACGGCCAACGTCTGCAGCGTGATCGGGACGCCGACGCTGCCCACCGGGATCCCGGGGACGATCGCCGCCACGGCGATGAGGGCGGCGAAGACCGCGACGAGCGCGATCGAGCGGGGCCGGATGGCCGTGGTGGTGTTCGTCACGCTGCGTGCGGCCGCGTCGGTGCTCTCCGTCATCACGGTCGGACCATACCTGTTGCGGCGGGGGTCGCATGGCTAGGGTTCACGACATGCTCGCCGCCTACGCAGCCACCCAGTCCGAGACCGACCCCCTGTCCGGCCTGGTCGTCGGCGACCGCCCCGCGCCGGAGGCTCCCGCGGGCTGGTCCGTCGTCGACGTCCGCACCGCCGGGCTGAACCACCACGACGTCTGGTCCCTCCGGGGAGTCGGGCTGCCCGCCGACCGCCTGCCGATGATTCTCGGCTGCGACGCCGCCGGCACGGACGCGGACGGCAACGAGGTGATCGTGCACTCGGTCGTGCCGTCCGACGGATGGCGGGGCGACGAGACCCTCGACCCCAGGCGCACCCTGCTGTCCGAGCTGCACCAGGGCACGATGGCAGAGCAGGTCATGGTGCCGACGGCCAACCTCGTGCCCAAGCCCGCCGGCATGTCGTGGGAGACCGCGGCGTGCCTCTCCACGGCCTGGCTCACGGCCTACCGCATGCTCTTCACCAACTCGGGTGTCCAGCCGGGTGGGACGGTGCTCGTCCAGGGCGCTGGAGGCGGCGTCGCGACCGCCCTCATCCAGCTTGGCCGCGCTGCGGGGCTGCGGATGTGGGCGACGTCCCGGGACGCTGCTCGGGCCGACCGGGCCCTCGAGATCGGCGCGGACCGGGTCTTCGGCTCGGGGGAGCGGCTGCCGGAGCGGGTCGATGCCGTCATGGAGACCGTCGGTGCCGCCACGTGGTCGCACTCGGTCAACTCCCTGCAGCCGGGTGGCACGATCGTCATCGCCGGTGCGACGTCGGGCTACGACCCGCGCAAGGGCGAGCTGAACAAGATCTTCTTCAAGCAGCTGAAGGTGATCGGGTCGACCATGGGCACCCGGGACGAGCTGGCCCAGCTGGCCCGCTTCGTCCAGGCGGCCGGGATCGACCCGGTCATCGACTCGGTCCTGCCCCTCGACAAGGCGCGGGACGGCTTCGCGAAGATGGTCGACGGCGACGTCTTCGGCAAGGTCGTCTTCACCCTGCACTGAGCGGGGTCCGCCGCGCGGACCGTGCTCACGCCGCGCGGACCGGACTGGCTGCGCCGACTTCGCTCACCCTTGGCCGGCGGCCGCCCTGGGGGTGACCGTCACCTCGACCGCGCAGCCGTCGGCGCTCGGCGTGCCGGCGCGGCCGACGAGCGACTCGGACCAGAGCGCCGCCTCGAG
>NZ_AWQS01000045.1 GCF_000576575.1 Intrasporangium chromatireducens Q5-1 | reverse complement strand
CCGCTGAGCCGGCTCAGCGGCATACCGCTCCACTGCGCTCACGTGAGGCCGAGCTTCTTGGTCGTCACCTCCCGCATCTCGACCTTGCGGATCTTGCCCGTCACCGTCATCGGGAACTCGTCGACGATCTCGACGTAGCGCGGGATCTTGTAGTGCGCGAGCTGCCCACTGCAGAACTCCCGGAGCGACTCCGCCGTGATCGGCTCGGTCCCCGGGCGCATCCGGATCCAGGCGCAGAGCTCCTCGCCGTACTTCGCGTCGGGCACGCCGATGACCTGGGCGTCGAGGATGTCCGGGTGGGTGTAGAGGAACTCCTCGATCTCACGCGGATAGACGTTCTCGCCGCCGCGGATCACCATGTCCTTGATCCGGCCGGTGATCTCGACGTAGCCGTCGTCGTGCATGATCCCGATGTCACCGGTGTGCATCCAGCCGTCCTCGATCGCCTCGGCCGTCTTGTCCGGCTGCTGCCAGTAGCCGAGCATGACCGAGTAGCCCTTGGTCTGGAACTCGCCCGGGACGCCGCGGGGCACGACCTCGCCCGTGGCCGGGTCCGCGATCCGGATCTCGAGGTGCGGGCCGACCCGGCCTACGGTCCGCGTCTTCTGCTCGAACGTGTCGTCCGTCCGGTTCTGCGTCGACACCGGCGAGGTCTCCGTCATGCCGTAGCAGATCGTCATCTCCTCGATGCCCGAGGCGATCAGCTTCTTCATCAGCTCGGCGGGACAGGGCGAGCCGGCCATGATCCCGGTCCGCACCGTCGAGATGTCGTAGTCGGCGAAGTCCGGCAGGTTCCACTCGGCGATGAACATCGTCGGCACGCCGTAGAGGCTCGTGCACTTCTCGTCCTGGACGGTCTGCAGCGTGATGGCGGGGTCGAAGCCCGGCGCCGGGATGACCATGCAGGCACCGTGGGTCGTGCACGCGAGGTTGCCCATCACCATTCCGAAGCAGTGGTAGAAGGGCACCGGGATGCAGACCCGGTCCTGCTCGGTGTAGTCGCACAGCTCGCCGACGAAGAACCCGTTGTTGAGGATGTTCCGGTGCGAGAGCGTCGCGCCCTTCGGGAAGCCCGTCGTGCCGGAGGTGTACTGGATGTTGATCGCGTCGTTGTTGTCGAGGCCGGCCTGCACCTGGGCCAGCTGCTCGGCCGACACGTCGTCCGCGTGCCCCAGCAGCTCGTCCCAGTCGGGAGTGCCGATCAGGATGACCCGCTCGAGACCGGGCAGGTCCGGACGGACCTCGTCGATCATGGCCGCGTAGTTGCTCGACTTGAACTCCTTGGCCGAGATGAGCGTCGAGATCCCGGCCTGGCCAAGGACGTAGTGCAGCTCGTGGGCCCGGTACGCGGGGTTGATGTTGACGAGGATCGCGCCGATCTTGGCCGTCGCGTACTGCGTCAGCGTCCACTCCGAGCAGTTCGGCGCCCAGATGCCCACACGGTCACCCTTGGCGACGCCGACCGCCATCAGGGCCCGCGCCAACCGGTCGACGTCCTCCTGCAGCTGCGCGTAGGTCCAGCGCCGGCCCTGCGCCACGTCGACCAACGCCTCACGGTCCGGGAACCGCGCCACGGTCGCGTCGAAGTTGTCACCGATCGTCTGCTCGATGAGCGGTGGTTCGGTCTCACCGACGGTGTGCGACAGGGTCTCGGATGCGGTCTGGGCAGGAGCGGACATCGGTGTCCTCCGGGTCGGTGGGCTCGTTCATTCCACAGCAAATCCTGCACCCGGCCGCTGTGCAAGGGCGACGCGTCAGGAGTCACACCGAAAACGTCGTCATGAAGCGCCCGGCCGAGCGTCCTACAGGTAGCGCCCGTCCCTGATCCCCCGAGCAGGGACGGGCGCCCATCGCGCTTCCTTCCGGCGGGCGCCGAGATACGAACGAGGCCGTTGCCGAACCTCTTCCTTCGATGCGGTGAGGCCTGTCCACGTCGTGTGGAATCGTGATCAGGACTTCACTGGGGGGCTCATGAGCACCGTCGCGATGACGCCGCGGGCTGCCGCTGGGGCGCAGTCCATGCAGGAGTATGCCGCTCTGCTTGCTTCCCTTCGCGCTCTTCCGTCGAGCGCGTGGTCGGCTCCGACCGACTGCACTGGCTGGACGGTGCGCGACATCGTGGCGCACGTCGTCGGGGCCGCCGAGGAGTCCGCCCGCCCGTGGGTGCAGGCGCGGCACTATCTGCCGGCGCTCGTCCGCGACCGCAACCGTCTGCTCGTCGACAAGGTGAACGACGCCCAGCTGGCCGACCGGCGCACTGCCACCCCTGACGAGCTCATGGCGGAGCTGGAGCCCTTGGCGCCCAAGGCTACTCGGGGGCGTGAGCGGCTGCCCGCGTTGCTGCGCCGGATGCCGCTGCCGACCTCTCAGGGCGGACTGCCCGGTGACACATTGGGCTACCTCTGCGACGTCATCTACACCCGTGACATCTGGATGCACCGAGTCGACATCTCGCGAGCGACCGAGACACCGATGGCGGAGTCGACAGCAGAGCCCGAAGTGGTCGCACAGGTGGTGCGCGACGTCGCACGCGCGTGGACGGGTGAACCCTTCACCCTGGAGCTCACGGGACCGCTCCCCGATCACGCCGCTTGGCGCTGCCGACGCAGCTCCTCGGCCCCGGGCCCGACCAGCTCGCCCAGCGCCACGGGCCGGCCGGTGAGCAGGAGCAGGAGCGCGCGGACCGGCCCGGCCACCTCGGAGCCGTCGCCGACCGTCCACTCGACATCGGTGGCCGAGAGCCGGTAGCCCTCGAGTGGGAGCGTGTCGAAGACCCTTGCCATCCAGGATCCTCGGGTGTCCCAGATCCGGCCGGCCGCCTCGGCCGCAGCGTGCGGGAGCATGTCGAGGTGGCGCCCGAGCGGGACCGCGATGTCCTGGCCGTGCACGAGGATGTCGGTCAGCGTCTCACGTGGCGTGACGAAGCTGTTGTGGCGCCGCGACCCGACCATGGCGCGGATGCGGCCGGTGATCTCCGCGCGCGGGAGCCGGGCCTGCATCACCGCCGTGTCGTGAATGACGCGGTTGAGGGTGCCGCTGCGCAGCAGCCGGGGGTTGTGCAGCGTGAACACGGCGATGTCGCGCAGGCGCTGCTGCTGAAGGGTGAGGTGTGCCGCGACGTGCCGCACCGTCCAGCCGGCGCAGAGCGAGGGATGGTCCCACTGTTCGTCGGTGAGGGAGTCGAGCAGGTCGGCCGTGCGTCGGCGCTGGTCGTCGATCGCCGCCCAGAGCTGGTCATCGTCCATGGCTCTCCTTCCCGCCGCCACTCCCGTCCGCCGAGCAAGCGGGTGATACAGTCGAACTGGTTCGTGAATCGAACCAATTTAGTTCTGCCATAGGACGAGCGCAAGAGGCCCAGTGACCCGCGAGCTGCCCACTCCACTCCTGATGTTCATTGCCCACCGCGCCGCCGAGGGCAGCATCTTCACCGCCCTGCGCGATGCCGGCTTCACCGACGTCACGCAGGCACAGGGGCGCCTGCTCGCCGGGATCGACCCAACCGGCACACGACTCACGGTCCTCGCCGACCGGGCCGGCATCGCGAAGCAGACGGCGACGGCCCTCGTGGACAAGCTGGAGGCCGCCGGCTACGTGCAGCGGGTGCCCGATCCAGGCGACGGTCGAGCCCGACTGGTCCGCCTCACCGGGCGCGCCGAGGCCATGATCCCCGTCGCCCGAGCCGAGGAGCAGCGCATCGAGGGTGAGTGGGCGGCACACCTCGGTCCTCGTCGCATGCGGCAGCTCCGCGAAGCCCTCACGCAGCTCCGGGAGATCACTGATCCGTACGTGGGCCAGTAGCCCCCGGCCCGCTCCGTTGCGGCTGACCTCACACCGGCGGCGTGGGAGTGGTGCGCGACCCCCCTCTCAGGTGGATGGCAGAGGGTTCACAGGTCGCGAACCTGTCCAGTCCGCGGCTGATGGGTCAGACTGGCCGACATGGGCGAGGAGACCGAGGCCGAGTCGCTGGCCGAAGTACAGACGCGGCTGCAGGAGCGCTTCCCGGGCCTGTCCCCCACGGTGGTCGAGGCAGCGGTGCGCACCGCCCATGCCAGCCTGGACGGACCGATCCGGGACTTCGTCCCCGTCCTCGTCGAGCACGCCGCGCAGGACCGGCTCGCGGCCTTGGCCCCCGCAGAGGAGGAGGTCGGCCCCCAGGTGGAGCTGGAGTAGCGCCGGACCGATCCTCGGCCCCGGGCACAGCGCAGGGCCCCGACCGACGTCTCCGTTGGTCAGGGCTCTGGTTACTGTCTCAACACAGCGCGCACCCGAAGGGATTCGAACCCCTAACCTTCTGATCCGTAGTCAGATGCTCTATCCGTTGAGCTACGGGTGCAGGTCCCGGTCGCTTCCGCAGGCGGGACGATCAGTTACCTTAGCGCGTCCGCTGCCGCCCACGAAATCGGGAGGTATGGCGCTCAGCCGCGGACCAGCGGCAGGACCCGTCCGCGGGCGCGAGCGGACGAGCGGCACCGGGCTCAGCGGCATACCGGCCTGAAAGTTCTGCAAGAAACCGACAGCCTCCTGTCGAATTCCTTGCGCCTCCGCGCGCTTGTGAGCGGATTCACGAGCGAGCGGGTATCTGGCCGTCGAAGGCCACGGACGCCCCGGCGTACCGTGAACCCATCACGTCATCTGTTCACGATGTGGACACCCATCGGCCGTCCACGGTTGAACAAGCACCGGCACGAGGTGGTCCGGGCACCACCAGCAAGGGATGAGGTTCTGAAGTTGACTACGACGACGACCAGCCAGACGACGCATGCTCGCCTGGCCGAGTGGGTGAGCGAGGTCGCCGAGCTGACGCAGCCGCGCGACGTCCGCTGGATCACGGGCAGCGACGAGGAGTGGACCGAGCTGACCGACGAGCTCGTCGACGCGGGCACCTTCGTGCGGCTCGACGACAGCAAGAAGCCGAACTCCTTCTACTGCGCCTCCGACCCGAGCGACGTCGCCCGCGTCGAGGGCCGCACGTACATCTGCTCGCAGGACGAGAAGGATGCCGGGCCGACCAACAACTGGATGGCGCCCGACGAGATGAAGTCCATCCTCACCGACCTCTACCGCGGCTCGATGAAGGGCCGCACCATGTACGTCATCCCCTTCGTCATGGGCCACCTCGAGGCCGAGGACCCGAAGTTCGGCGTCGAGATCACCGACTCCGCCTATGTCGTCGTCTCGATGCGGATCATGGCGCGCATCGGCAGCGACATCCTCCGCAAGATGGAGGAGACCCAGGTCGAGTTCGTGCCGGCGCTGCACTCCGTCGGCGCCCCCCTCGAGGAGGGCCAGCAGGACGTCGCGTGGCCGTGCAACGACACGAAGTACATCGTCCACTTCCCGGAAGAGCGGGCCATCTGGAGCTACGGCTCCGGCTACGGCGGCAACGCGCTGCTCGGCAAGAAGTGCTACGCCCTGCGCATCGCCTCCGTCATCGCGCGTGACGAGGGCTGGATGGCCGAGCACATGCTCATCCTCAAGCTCACCTCCCCCGAGGGGAAGGTCCACTACATCGCCGCGGCATTCCCGTCCGCCTGTGGCAAGACCAACCTGGCCATGCTGACGCCCACCATCCCCGGCTGGAAGGCCGAGATGGTCGGCGACGACATCGCCTGGATGCGTTTCGGCGCCGACGGCCGGCTCTACGCCGTCAACCCCGAGTTCGGCCTCTTCGGGGTGGCCCCGGGCACCGGTGACTCGACGAACCCGAACGCCATGGCGACGGTCAACAAGGGCAACTCGATCTTCACGAACGTCGCACTGACCGACGACGGCGACGTGTGGTGGGAGGGCATGACCGACGAGGTCCCGGCCCACCTCACCTCCTGGCTGGGCAAGGACTGGACGCCGGCCGACGGCGAGGCCGGCACCCCGGCAGCGCACCCGAACTCGCGCTTCTGCACCCCGGCGAAGCAGTGCCCGATGATCGCCCCCGAGTACGACGACCCGCAGGGTGTGCCGATCTCGGCGATCCTCTTCGGCGGGCGCCGCAAGACGACCGTGCCGCTCGTCTACGAGTCCCGGGACTGGACGCACGGCACCTTCGTCGGCGCGACGCTCTCCTCGGAGACCACCGCTGCCGCGACCGGCGCAGTGGGCGTGGTGCGGCGTGACCCGATGGCGATGCTGCCCTTCATCGGCTACCACGCCGGCGACTACATGAACCACTGGCTCGAGATCGGCAAGCAGGCCGACGCGTCGAAGCTGCCGAAGATCTTCGGGGTCAACTGGTTCCGTCGCGACGAGGACGGCTCGTTCCTGTGGCCGGGCTTCGGCGACAACAGCCGCGTCCTCAAGTGGGTCGTCGAGCGCATCGAGGGCACGGCCGACGCGGTCGAGACCCCGATCGGCTTCGTCCCGACCCCCGACTCGATCGACGTCGACGGCCTCGACGCGACCCCCGAGACGGTGGCCAAGGCCTCCAAGGTCGACGTCGCGGAGTGGCGCGCGGAGCTGCCCCTCATCGAGGAGTGGCTGGACAAGTTCGGAGAGCAGCTCCCGACCGAGCTGCGCTCCGAGTACGACGGCCTCAAGGCCCGCCTCGACGCGGCCGAATGAGGTCTGTCCGCCCTCGCCGGTAGCGGGGCGGACGACGTGATGCGGGGCCCGGTGCCACCTCCTCGGTGGCGCCGGGCCTTGCTCGTGCCAGCATGACTTCATGCATGGCGACGAGCCCTACTCGCGGAACGAGTCCGACGGCCAGCGCCTCGACCGCAACTTCAACGAGCAGCTCCAGGAGGTGCGGATCGCGCAGGCCGGCGTGCAGATCCTGTTCGCCTTCCTGCTGACCCTGCCCTTCCAGTCCCGGTTCACCGTTCTGACCCCGGTGCAGTTGCGGATCTACTTCGTCATCCTGACGGCGTCGGCGTTCTCGGTCGTCTTCTTCACCGCACCCGTCGCGATCCACCGGGTGCTGTTCCGCCGCGGCGTCAAGGACTTCATCGTCAAGTACACCTCGGGGCTGCTCTCGTGGGGCCTGTTCACCCTCGCGCTCGCGGTCGTGGGCGGCGTCGTCCTCGTGCTCGACGTCCTGTTCAGCCCGGTCCTTGCCATCGTGACGGGAGCGGCCGTGGCCCTGCTCGCGCTTGCGCTGTGGGTCGCCGTGCCGGAGTGGCACAAGCGGACGACGCCGTCGCACAACCGCGAGGAGGAGCCCCCGGGAGACGACTGAGGCCCGCGTGGACCGCCGACGATGCAGTCCGTATGTGGCGCGGGAGCCGTGATGAAGGGCCGCCCCCTCCGCTTGGCTCCGGGGGCGGCCCTTCATCAGTTGGCGGAGGCGGCGGGATTTGAACCCGCGAGGGGTAATCAACCCCAACCCGCTTAGCAGGCGGGCGCACTAGGCCACTATGCGACGCCTCCACACCCACACGTCGAAGACGGACGGGCGTGCACAGGCTACCGGTGCGGCGGCCGGTGACCAAAACACAGCGCTCGCATGCGGCCCACAGGGCCGCAGGGCACAATGCAGGCGTTGCACCGTCTGAAGGAGAACGAGATGACCGCCGCGCCCGACCGACGCGCTGTGGGCCCGGAAAGCCGCGAGAGCCGCCGCCGTGAATTGGGCCGTCGCTTTCGGCGAGCCGTCGGTCTCACCGCCCTCGGCACACTCATTCCAGGCGCCGGGCTGACACGTACCCGCAACCGACGGCTCGGCTGGGCCCTTGTCGCGGTCACCGTCGTCGCCCTGGCCGCGCTCGCGTGGTTCGTGCTCACCCACGGCGTGATGCGATCTGGGCTGGCCCTCGCCGGGCGTCCGGAACTGCTCCGCTTCGCGGCCATCGCGTTCGTCGTCGGCGGCCTCGTCTGGTGCGGCTCGATCGTCCTCACCGCGATCCGGACGCGGCCGGCATGGCTCGACCGGACACGGAGTCGCGTCCTCGCCGCGTTCACGACGGTCATGGTGCTGCTCGTCGGGGGCACGTCCTACAAGGCGGCCGAGTACGCGACGATCACCCAGGACACGATCCAGTCGGTCTTCAAGACGAACACGACCGGGACGACTGAGGGCCCGCAGCTGGCCGAGGGCGAGGACCCCTGGGCCAACACCCCGCGGGTCAACATCCTCCTGCTCGGCTCCGACGCCGGCGTCGGACGCACCGGGACCCGGACCGACTCGATGATCGTCGCGAGCATCAACACCCACACCGGCAACACGGTGCTCATCTCGCTTCCACGCAACCTGCAGTACGTGCCGATCCCAAAGAAGAGCCCGCTCCGCCAGCTCTACCCGTCCGGTGTGTACGGCAAGCCCTATTGCATCCGCCAACAGAAGGACTCCTCCGACGGTTGCCTCCTGAACGCCATTTGGACTGAGGCGGATCAGTGGGCAGCCAATCACCCAGGAAGTTACCCAGGAGTGGCCAGCCCCGGCCGCGAGACGATCCGGGACGTGATTTCCGAGGTAGTCGGCCTGAAACTGGACCACACTGTCGTCATTGACCTCAAGGGCTTCGTGCAACTGGTCGACGCCATGGGGGGGGTCGAGATAAATGTACGGACCGGCGCATACGGAGGTCGCTTGCCGATCGGCGGGCACGTTGTCAACGGGAAAGTTGTCGGGGTCAACGGCTACTTCGAGCCGGGCCTGCAGCACCTTGACGGATATCACGCCCTCTGGTACGCGCGTACTCGTGCAGCGGACGACGACTACGCCCGAATGGGTCGGCAGCGGTGCGTCATCAAGGCGGTCGTTAACCAAGTCAACCCGGCGGCCATGCTCGCGAAGTACGCAGACATCGCGCGGATCGCCAAGGACAACATCTACACCGACATCCCGGGCCAGAACCTCAGCGCCTACGTCGACCTCATCGAGCGTGTCCAGCAGGCGAAGATCACCAGCGTGGCGCTCGACCCGAAGCACGG
Organism: Intrasporangium chromatireducens Q5-1; assembly: GCF_000576575.1. Taxonomy (GTDB): domain Bacteria; phylum Actinomycetota; class Actinomycetes; order Actinomycetales; family Dermatophilaceae; genus Intrasporangium_A; species Intrasporangium_A chromatireducens. The sequence continues at coordinate 15,586 of NZ_AWQS01000045.1, read as the reverse complement.
CGTCAACACGGCGTCGCCCGACTTCGCGGTGATCCGCAAGGCCATCGAGAAGGCGCTCAACCCGCCGAAGCCGAAGCCGAAGCCGGCCGGCACCGCCACGCACGAGACGGTCGCACCCGAGACGTCGACGCCGTCCCCGACTCCGACGCCCACCCCGTCGGGCACGGCCGGCCTCACCAACGAAGACGAGTGCTGAGACGACAACAGCCCCCCGGCCGGAGCCGGGGGGCTGTTGTCAGAGAACGCGGTGTCGCGCTGCCTGGGTCAGAGCGGACGAACCTGGTCGGCCTGCGGACCCTTGGGGCCCTGCGTGACCTCGAACTCGACGCGCTGTGCCTCTTCCAGCGAACGGTAGCCGTTCGACTGGATGGCCGAGTAGTGGACGAAGACGTCCGGGCCGCCGCCGTCCTGGGCGATGAAACCAAAGCCCTTTTCGGCGTTGAACCACTTGACGGTGCCCTGTGCCATACGGGTAACTCTTCCTTCTGTTGAGCCAGTGGGATCCCGCACCGCGCGGAACCCCGTGGCTGCCGCTTGACTCCACTCGTCGGGCGGACCCGTCGACGCCGAAAAGAAATCCCGTCACCATCTGGATGACGGGCACCTACTCGACTGCGAGGAACTGCAACTGCAACCGGCTCGACCGTAGCATGCGGGGCATCGCTGCGCGCGGTGAAGTCGGGCCGGTTTTTCACTGTTCACCCGGTGTTCTCACCAGACGGACGCGAGACGCCTCGCACGGCCAGCAGCGGTGCTCGGTCACCGCGGATCGTCGCCACCATGTCGAGGACGCGCCGGGTCGCCTGCACGTCGTGCGCGCGAAAGACGGTGGCCCCCAGCCACGCCGCGACCGCGGTCGCCGCGAGCGACCCCTCGAGCCGCTCCTCGGGCGGCAGGTCGAGCGTCTCGCCGACGAAGTCCTTGCGCGACATCGCTTGCAGGACGGGGTAGCCCAGGGCGACGACGTCGGCCGTGTGCCGCAGCACCTCCAGAGAGTTCGCGGTCGTCTTGCCGAAGTCGAGAGTCGGGTCGACGAGGACGCGGTCAGCCGGTATGCCGCTGAGCTCGGCCACACGCGCGCCCTCGGCGAGCGTCGTCAGCACGTCGCGCACGACGTCGAGCGGGTCCTCGCCATAGGTGACGTCGACCGGGTCGGTCCTCGGCGGGAGCCCACCGGTGTGCGACACGACGTAGCCGGCGCCGATCTCGGCGGCGACGTGGACCAGGTCGGGATCGGCCGCGGCCCACGTGTCGTTGACGAGATCGACGCCGACGGCACCGGCCTCACGGGCGACCTCCGAGCGCCATGTGTCGATGCTGAGGAGCACGTCGGGGTGGGTGGCGCGGGCCCACTCGAGAAAGGGGACGACGCGACGGACCTCCTCGGCCGCATCGACGTCCTCGCCCTCCTGCCCGGCGCGGACGCCGCCGACGTCGACGATGTCGGCACCTGCCTCGACGGCCGCCGCGAGCGCGCGCTTGGCGGCGTCGAGGTCGGCATGGCGGTTGCCGCTGAAGAAGGAGTCGCGAGTGCGGTTGACGATCGCCATCACCGCCGGTCTCGCGGCGTCGAACCGGCGGCCGCGCAGGACGAGCGGCCGAGCGGCCGGCAGGTCCACCGGCGCCAGCCGCCGCAGGATCTCGTCGGCACGCAGGGTCGGGTCACCCTCAGGTCGGCTGGTCACACCCTCGTATCTCATGGCGCCTCAGGAGGGTCAAGAGTGGTCAGGGCATGGTGTCCGAACTGTTATGCTGGCCATGCAGACGAACTTCGTCGCCACGGTTGCACTCGGGGGCCGCACGACGAAGAGCTGCCGGTCCCGATCGTCCCGCAATGACGGCCGACCACCTGGCCCCACAGGGCCGTTTGCAACCTGAGGAAACTGAATACAGCCATGTCGTACCTCGTCTCGTTCTTCGCGGCGATGGCCCGCCCGTCCGTAGGCGGCCCAGTCCCGCAGTTCAAGGCTCACACCACGGCAGAGGAGATGCTCGGCCTGCTCTGAGGTCGCCGCTCCTCGACGAAGCAAAGGGTTCCAGCACGAGCTGGGGCCCTTTTGTCGTCCCGCCCCCCCGCTGGTTCCAGGTAATTACCGGTCAGTGGTGTCCTTGGATTACCTCGAACCCCACCACCCCGCGCTGGTTCGAGGTAATTACCGGTCGGTGGTGTCCTTGGATTACCTCGAACCGGCGGGATCGGCGGGATCGGCGGGATCGGCGGAGGGCGTGGGATTCGAACCCACGATGGGTGTAACCCCATAGCGGTTTTCAAGACCGCCGCACTAGGCCACTATGCGAGCCCTCCAGTGGACAGTCATTCTGCCCCATCGACCACAGCGCTGAGCACTGGCCCGAGCAAGCGAACCGCCGTCCGCCTGAGCGGTCTCTCGATCGTCGGGATCGTGCTTTCGATGGTCGAGTTGCGCTCTCCGACCGCTGGGTGGGTTCGCGGCCCCCGGCCAACGCACATCCGGGCATGAAGGGGCAGCGCCATCTGGCACACTTCATCAGCTGTTCACTGCAAGTTCGGAGTCCTGCCTCGATGACCACGTCGCCCACCGTGCAGACCTCGGCCCCGGTGCCCGAGGTCACACCGCCGCTGCCGCTGCCGACCCCCGGTTGGGGCGCCGCCGAGGCACTGGCCGCGCTCGAAGCGGCCCGGCCGCAGCTGCGCACCGCGCTCGGGCGGGTCGTGACCGAGGTCAGCGCGCTCACGACGGTGATCCTCCGAGCCGGCGACCATGCCGTCAAGGTGTACCCGCCGGGCACCTGTCCACAGCACCTCGACATGATCGCCGGGCGGCTCGCGGACTCCCTGACGGCCCACGTCAGTGAGGAGGGCGCCGTGTCCACCGACCACGGGGTCGTCACGGTCTCCCGCTGGCTCACCGCATGCGGTCCGGCCACCTGGCTCGAGGTCAGCACGCTGCTCCGCCGGTTCCACACCGAGCACGACCTGACCGGCCTGCCCGCCTGGTCCCCGCTGTCCCGCCTCCCCGGGCAGGTCGCCGGCCTTGCCCCGGAGCAGGCCGCCGTCCTGCTCGACGCCCGAGCAGGACTCCTCGCTGCGCTCGCGGAGCTCCGCTCCGACCTCGGCCACGGCGTCATTCATGGCGACGTCTCGCCCTCCAACGTCATCCGCACCCTCGACGGCCCGCGCCTGATCGACCTGGACTGGGCGGCAGTCGGTCCGCGCGAGTACGACCTGGCCTCGGCCGCGCGCCGGGTCGCGGACGGCGAGATCAGCGCCGAGGACTACCGGGCCTTCTGTGATGCGTACGGGTTCGATGTGCGCGGTTGGCCCGGCCTTCCGGTGCTGGATCGGATCGCCGACCTCGGCGGAGTGGCGTTCCGGCTCTGGGACGACCGCCAGCACGGGCGCCCCCTGGACTGGGTCCCGGCCGAGGTCGCCCTCTGGCGGCAGCCCCTCTAGCCGGCGGAGGCGTCGCCGCCGGGCGGCGGCAGGGAACGCAACCATGCGGCGAAGCCGTCGTTGTTCACGGCACCGGCGCGGTGGGCCTGCACGTGGGCCAGCGCATCGGCCCCGGACACACCGAGCAGCTCGCGCACGACGAGGGTGGCGAGCAGCCCGGACCGGTTGCGGCCGAAGGTGCAGTGGACCAGGGTCTGACGGCCGTCCCTGACGAGGTCGGCCACGAGCCGGGCCAGACCCAGGGTGAGGACGGGCGAGGGCAGCTCCGAGCCGTCGACCAGCGGGCACATCAGATAGGTGAGGTGCTCCACCTCGCCGGCGGGTGCGACACTGTCCGCGTCGGCCAGGTCCACCACGACGTCGATGCCGGTCCGACGCACCCAGTCGAAGTCGACCGGGCACCCCCCGTGCCACAGCTGGCCGGGCAACTGCACGGTGGGCGGGTCGGTGGGGGTGACCCCCGGCAGCTCCACGCGCTCCGTCGTGAAGTTGACCTCGTTGCTCACCGCCGACATGTGCCCACGCTATCCACCCCACCGCTCGTGGACCGCCGGCGGGGCCCTCCGCTCAGATGTAGATGGCCGGGTCCACCCACTGGTTGAGCCCGCCCTTCTTGGGGAAGCGGAGCCGCGCCGGGATCCCGGTTGCCACCGCGCCGGACGGAATGTCTTTGACGACAACGGAGTTGGCGCCGATCTGGACGTCGTCGCCGATCTCCACCGGACCGAGCACGCGCGCGCCGGTGCCGATCGTGACGCGGTTGCCCACGGTCGGGTGGCGTTTGATCCGGGCCATCGAGCGGCCGCCGAGCGTCACGCCGTGATAGACCATCACGTCGTCGCCGACCTCGGCCGTCTCGCCGATGACGACGCCCATTCCGTGGTCGATGAAGAAGCGCCGCCCGATCCGCGCCGCGGGGTGGATCTCGACACCCGTCGCGAAGCGGACCCCCGTCGCGAGCAGCCGTGCGGGCAGCCGTCCGCCGGGCAGCCGCCACAGCGCGTGCGCCGCGCGGTGGCCCCAGACGGCATGCAGCCCGGGCGAGGTCAGCACGACCTCGAGCCGGGAGCCGGCCGCCGGGTCGCGCTCCATCGCGCCGGTGACGTCCTCGGCCACCCGCTGGGCGAGCGTGCGCACGAAGCCGAGCCCAGCGGCATACGAACGCCGGGTATGCCGCTGAGCGGGCTGGCGCTCCTCCCCGCGGACGAGCGTCAGCGGGGTCCGGGCGGTCGCCTCGGCGCCCGCGTCGCGAGGTGCGGTCGACATGTCAGTGCTTCACCTTCCGGTGCTCGAGCCGCCGGCTCACTCGCCGAGGCCCTCGAAGAGGATCGTCGAGACGTAGCGCTCGCCGAACGAGGGGATGATCACCACGATCGTCTTACCCTTGTTCTCCGGGCGCTTCGCGACCCGGGCCGCGGCGGCGAGCGCCGCTCCGGAGGAGATACCCACGAGCAGGCCCTCCTCGGTGGCAGCGCGGCGGGCATACTTCACGGCGGTCTCCGCGTCGACGTCGATGACCTCGTCGTAGACCGAGGTGTCGAGGATCTCGGGCACGAAGTTCGCGCCGAGGCCCTGGATCTTGTGAGGTCCGGGCTGGCCGCCGTTGAGGATCGGCGACTCCGCCGGCTCCACCGCGACGATCTGCACACCCGGCTTGCGTTCCTTGAGCACCTGGCCGACGCCGGTGATCGTGCCACCGGTGCCGATGCCGGCCACGACGATGTCCACGGCTCCGTCGGTGTCCTTCCAGATCTCCTCCGCCGTCGTGCGGCGGTGGATCTCCGGGTTCGCCTCGTTGGCGAACTGACGGGCGAGCACGCCACCACGCTCGGCAGCGATCTCGTCGGCCTTCTCCACGGCGCCCTTCATGCCGGCGGCCGGCTCGGTCAGGACGAGCTCGGCACCGAAGGCCCGCAGCAGCGCCTTGCGCTCGTTCGACATCGACGAGGGCATCGTCAGGACGACCTTGTAGCCGCGTGCGGCCCCGACCATGGCGAGTGCGATGCCGGTGTTGCCGGAGGTGGCCTCGATGATCGTGCCCCCGGGCTTCAGCTCGCCGCTGCGCTCGGCGGCGTCGACGATGGCGACGCCGATGCGGTCCTTGACCGAGCTGGCCGGGTTGTAGAACTCCAGCTTGGCGGCGACCGTGGCGTCGGCGCCGTCCATGACCTTGTTGAGCCGGACGAGCGGCGTGTTGCCGACGAGCTGGGTGACGTCATCGTGGATCGGCATGGGCGAGGGCCCCCTTCGAGCTGGCGGACGGATGGATGTCGTGTCCCCGGGACAACCGGCGACGCGTTATGCCTATTCCAACACGCCGTTATTGCCGGGCGACACCGCGGAGCCGTCATCCCGTCTGCCGAGACGCTGCAGGGCCCTCGGTCAGCAGGCGGGCGACGGACGTCACAGTCCCGTGGGGTTCGAGTGACTCGTCAGTAGACTGCCGCGCATGTCTGCCCTACAGATCGTGGCCATCGTCGTCTGCCTGGCCGTGACCGCCGTCGCCGTCGCGTTGTTCGTCCGCACGATCAACCACTTCCTGGCGACCTTCCGGCTCGGCCAGCCGGAGGCGCGGAGCGACCACAAGGGCGAGCGGACCGCGACTCTGGTCCGCGAGTTCCTCGGGCACACCCGGATGTCACGGCTGCCCATCGTCGCAGTCGCGCACTGGTTCACGATGATCAGCTTCGGGATCCTCTTCTTCACCCTGGTCAACGCGTTCGGGCAGCTCCTCGACCCCTCCTTCATCCTGCCCCTCATCGGGCAGTTCCCGCCGTTCGAGTGGGTCACCGAGTTCTTCGCCTGGACCGGCTTCGTCGGGATCCTCGTGCTCATGACCATCCGGCAGGTCAAGCACCCTCGCTCGGCCCCCGGCGAGCACGGCCGCCGCAGCCGGTTCTTCGGCTCCACCTTCTGGCAGGCGTACTACGTCGAGCTGACCATCCTCGGCGTCACGATCTGCATCCTGCTCCTGCGTGGCCTCGAGTACGCCCTGGGCCAACAGCAAGACCCGGGCCATGCGACCCTCCTCCACTTCCCGATGACGGCGTGGCTCGGCGGCCTCTTCTCCGGCGCGTCCGCGGCCGCACTCGGCAACGCGATCGTCATCGTCGCGGCCGTCAAGATCCTGATCTCCTTCGCCTGGATGATCACGATCGCCCTCACCCCCACGATGGGGGTGGCCTGGCACCGGTTCCTCGCGTTCTTCAACATCTGGTTCAAGCGCCACGCCGACGGGCGCACCTCCCTCGCCGAGCTGCAGCCGATCAAGGTCGACGGCAAGCCGCTCGACTTCGAGAACATCGACGAGCTCGACGAGGACGCCGCACTGGGCGTCGGCAAGGTCGAGGACTTCACGTGGAAGGGCCTGCTCGACTTCACCACGTGCACCGAGTGCGGTCGGTGCCAGAGCCAGTGCCCGGCTTGGAACACCGACAAGCCGCTGTCGCCCAAGCTCATGGTGATGGCGCTGCGCGACAACGCGCACGCGAAGGCACCGTGGCTGCTCGCCTCCGAGGAGGTGCGGGCCGCCGGGCTCGAGCAGGCGGAGGGCCTGTCCGACCGGACGAAGGCGGCCGCCTCCGTCGAGCAGCTCGTCGGGGCGACCGGCTACCAGCCGGGCGACCCGCTCGGCGCCTACACCCCGTACGGTCCGGACGCCGTCATCGACGACGACGTGCTCTGGTCGTGCACGACGTGCGGTGCCTGCGTCGAGCAGTGCCCGGTCGACATCGAGCACGTCGATGCGATCGTCGACATGCGCCGCTACAAGAACCTCATCGAGTCGGCCTTCCCTGCCGAGCTGGGCAACCTCTTCAAGAACCTCGAGAAGAACGCCAACCCGTGGGGCCTCGCACCGCGGCTGCGGATGGACTGGGCCAAGGGGCTCGACTTCGACGTGCCCCAGGTCGGCGCCGACGTCGAGGACCTCTCCGAGGTCGACTACCTCTTCTGGGTCGGCTGCGCCGGCGCCTACGAGGACCGCGCCAAGAAGACGACCCGCGCCGTCGCGGAGCTGCTCCACACGGCCGGCGTGAAGTTCGCCGTCCTCGGCGACGGCGAGGCGTGCACCGGTGACTCGGCCCGCCGCGCCGGCAACGAGTTCCTCTTCCAGATGCTCGCGCAGCAGAACGTCGAGACGCTCAACGAGGTCGGCGCCACGAAGATCGTCGTCACCTGCGCCCACTGCTTCAACACGATCAAGAACGAGTACCCGCAGCTCGGGGGCAACTACGAGGTGCTGCACCACACCCAGCTGCTCAACCGGCTGGTCCGCGAGAAGCGGCTCACCCCGGTCGCCCGACCCGACGATGCCTCCTCCACCGGCGCCGCCTCCACCGGCCACAAGGTCACCTACCACGACCCGTGCTACCTCGGCCGGCACAACCAGGTGTACGCACCGCCGCGCGAGCTGCTCCAGATCCTGCCCGGCGTCGAGTACGCCGAGATGGAGCGCAGCCGGGAGAAGTCCTTCTGCTGCGGCGCCGGCGGGGCTCGGATGTGGATGGAGGAGAAGCTCGGCACCCGGATCAACACGAACCGCACCGAGGAGGCGCTCGCGACGGGCGCCGACCGGATCGCGATCGGCTGCCCCTTCTGCAAGGTGATGCTGAGCGACGGCCTCAACGCGGCCATCCAGGACGGCAAGGCGACCGAGGAGGTCGAGGTCGTCGACGTGGCGCAGATGCTGCTCGCGGCAGTCCGCCGCGGCGACGGCGGCGGCCCGGCCGAGGAGGCCGTCCAGCCCGAGCCGGAGCCCGCGCCGACCGCCTGACACGGCACGCGTCGACGAGCGCCGTCCCAGCGGGCTCGCCAACACGGTACGCGGTATGCCGCTGAGCCCGCCCCGCTCGAAGCCCACGTGGGCGCGGGGCGGGCTCAGCGGCATACGGGCTGGGGGGCGTCGCGGCGCCGACGTGCTTTTCGTACAGCCGAATCCGAATGGACTCTGGCCAACCGGGGTATGGGTGGCGCATTCTGGACGTGGGCCCTCATGGTTCCCGATCACAGCAGGAGGCGTCATGCCACGACGAGCCATGCCTATCCCTGACGGAGTCCCGGTCTTGTCCCAAGGTCGCCACTGGAACCCCAGATCGGGCGCCTGCTTCATGGAGATGGCCTCGTTCCTCGCCGGCGAGCGATGGAGCGACCACCCCAAGTGCACGCATCCGGTGCTGGCCGCGGCTGCGCGGTGCGTCAACGACGCGGTGGACGACCCGACCAGACAACGCCTGGTCGTGATGATCCCCGAGGTCGTCGGTCTCAACCCGGACGACCCGCGCGTCGACGCGGCCATCGCCGCGCGGTGCGCCACCGAGGCGCTCCCCGTCTCGTCGGAGCGCGCGCAGCACGCTCTCGCCGTCGGCCTCCTCGCCGCGGAACGCACGCTCGCCCAGCTCGAGGGCGAGACCGGTCCGCTCGGGCGGATGTGCCGCGAGGCCCTGTCGACCGCGCCGAGCGCCGAGAAGTGGGCGCGGGACTTCACCGCCCGCGCGGGGGCCCTGCGTCGGCCGCTGCGCTCGCACGCCGCCCGCCGGCTCGTCGCGCTCTCGATCGACGCGATCGCGGAGGCGTGCGTGACCGACACGCCGGACCGGCTCGTCCGGCTGTTGCGGGCCTGCATCGACGACACGAAGAGCTTCATGCCGCCGGTTCCCGCCTCGACCTCCCGCCTCGAGGTGCCCTGGGAGCCGGCCGCCAAGGACCGGCGCCCCGAGCTGTCCGGCAGCTGAGCGAAGGCACGAGGGGTCGGCACGAGGGGCCGGCGCGCGCGTCGTCGGCGCCGGCCCCTCAGTCGGCGACGACCTCTCCCTGGCCGTTGTCGCCGTTCTGGGTGCTGCCGGCCGGAGGGGCCAACCGGTTGATGAGTGGGCCGATGACGTCCATCGGCAGCGGGAAGACCACCGTGGAGTTCTGGTCCGCGCCGAGCTCGAGCAGCGTCTGCAGGTAGCGCAGCTGCAGCGAGGCCGGGCTCTGCGAGAGCATGTCGGCCGCCTGCTTGAGCTCCGCCGACGCCTGCAGCTCACCTCGGGCATTGATCACCTTGGCCCGCCGTTCCCGCTCGGCCTCGGCCTCCTTGGCCATGGCCCGCTGCATCTGCTCGGGGATCTCGACATCCTTGATCTCGACGACCGACACGTCGACGCCCCAAGGCTTCGTCTGCAGCTCCATGATCTCGCGCAGGTCGGTGTTGAGGTCCTCCCGGTGCGCGAGCAGGGTGTCGAGGTCGGCGCGACCGAGCACCGAGCGCAGCGTGGTCTGCGCGATCTGCGAGGTCGCGATCGCGTAGTTCTCGACCTGCATGATGGCCGCCTCCGGGTCCACCACGTTGAAGAGGACCACCGCGTTGACCCGGGCCGGGACGTTGTCGCGGGTGATGACCTCCTGTGGCGGGATCGTCAGGGTGACGACCCGCAGGTCGACCCGCTCGAGCCGATCCATGCCGGGCACGAGGAACTTCAGTCCCGGGCCATAGAGGGGCCGCAGCCGGCCGAAGCGGAAGACGACGCCCCGCTCGTACTGCGGGATCACCCGCAGACACGTCACGACGAGGGCGACGACGACGATGACGACGGAGGCGACGGGGGCGATCCAACTTGGCATGTGATCACTCTCTGACGGAGGGGTTGGGCAGGTCGACCGGGGCGCGCCGGCGTTCGCTGGCCCAGCGCCTGGCGTAGCGGTCGACGACCTGGTCGAGCGAGGCCGGGGCGGGCTCCGGCCGGCGCCGCGGCACGTCGACCGCCGCGGACGAGGCCTCGTGCGGGACCGACTGCGGGAAGTTGGCCGGCGTGCGCACCAACGCGCGCCCGAGGCCGGCGGCGACCACGAGGGTGACGATGACGGTCGAGACGAGGATGATCACGTCGGCCGCATCGTGGGCGCCGAGCAGCATCGCCGCCGAGAGGAAGACCGCGATGACCGCCACGCAGAGGCTGATCCCACGGTGGAACCGCCCCGACTCGGAGTGGGGCCACGGGTCGATCGCACGGGTCAGCTCGCGGGGCCCCGGACTCGGCGAACACTCGTCCTTGATGGGGCACCGACCGCAGATGGCGTGCTGACCGGCATACCGGATCACCCGCTTGTCCGGGTCGAACGAGGCGGGATAGAGCCACTCGTCCTGGTGGCACTTCCACGCGTCCTGGTCCGAGTGGTAGACGAAGTTGCCCGTGCGCCACTGGGCCGCCTTCTCGGCCGACCGCTGGCCCATGTGGTCGAAGCCCCACGCGATGAGCAACAGCACGAAGGCATAGCCGCTGACGAGCAGGACGGTGACGGAGGGCGGCTGCATCGACCCGTCACCTCCGCTCTCGGCCGGCCGGCTCCAGCTCGACGAACAGGACGTCCTGCGGCATCTCCTCGACGGTCTCGCCGTGCCGGAAGTGCCGCACGCCGAGCCAGGTGATCCAGAGGAACGGCAGGACGCCGCCGACGATGAAGATGATGTCGCCGGGCATGCGGCTCCACTCGAGGAGCGCGTTGTTCGGGTTGGTGATGTAGCCCAGCGTGCGCGCCTCGTAGTAGCCGCTGCCGACGGAGTGGTAGAGCTGGAGCACCCCGAGCGGCAGGAGGGTGGCGAACACCATCCAGGCCAGACCGATGTTGAGGCTCCAGAAGGAGATTCGAGCCCACTTCTCAGGCCACTTGTCCGCCGGGATGAGATAGCGCAGGGCGAACATCGCCAGCCCGACGGCGAGCATGCCGTAGACGCCCATCATCGCGGCGTGGCCGTGGTTGGCGGTCAGTGCGGTGCCGATCTCGTAGTAGCTGACGATCGGCAGGTTGATGAGGAAGCCGAACACGCCGGCGCCGAGGAAGTTCCAGAACCCGACCGCGACAAGGAACATGACGGCCCAGCGGTGGGGGAACGGCTTGGACGACTTGGCCTCCTGCCGAGAGCCGAGCTGCATGAACGCCCAGGCCTCTACGGTGAGGAAGGTCAGCGGGATGACCTCCGCTGCGGAGAAGAAGGCACCGAGGGCCATGTGCTCGACCGGGGTGCCGGAGAAGTACAGGTGGTGCATCGTGCCGATGACGCCACCCATCGAGTAGAGGATGACGTCGAGGAAGATGATGCCGAGGGCGATCTTCTCGCGGACGACGCCGAGCATGACGAAGATGTACGCGACCATGACGGTGGTGAACAGCTCGAGGAAGTCCTCGACCCACAGGTGCACGACCCAGAACCGCCAGAACTCGGCGACGGACAGGTGGGTCTCGGTCGTCGCGAGCAGCCCCACGGCGTAGAAGGCGGGGATCGTCAGCGCCGAGAAGAAGAAGAGCCAGGGCATGTTGCCCTTCGACTCGCCGCGCAGCCGGCCGCGAATCCCTCGGTAGATGATGACGATCCAGACCACCATCCCCAGCGTCAGCAGGATCTGGAAGACCCGCGGGAGGTCGAGGTACTCCCACTGCTGCTCGAACAGCGGCCCCTTGGCCCACGAGACGCCGTGGATCGAGAGTCCCTCCGCCGCCAGCGAGCCGAAGACGACGACGGCGAGGGCGCCGAGGAGGGCGTAGGCGAGCTTGCTCTGCCCCTTCGGCTCCCGGCCCGAGATCATCGGGGTGAGGAAGATGCCGGCGGCGAGGAACCCGGCGGCGGTCCAGAAGAGCGACAGCTGCAGGTGCCAGGTGCGAGCGAGGTTGAACGGCAGCACGCGGGCGAGGTCGAACCCGAAGAAGGACAGGATGTCGGCCCGGTAGTGCTCGGCTGCCGCGCCGAGGACGGTCTGGACCAGGAAGAGCAGTGCGATGACGAAGAAGAACCAGGCCGTCGCCCGTTGGGCCAGCGTGAGGCCGACCTCGCCCGGCTGCCGGAACGAGATGGTCGGTGCCTCCTCGGAGTGCCAGCCGATCTTGCGGCTCCACCGCCCATAGATGGCGAACATGATGCCGGTGCCACCGATCAGCACGATGAGCGACAGCCCGGACCAGACGAGCATGTCGGCCGTCGGCCCGTTCTCGACGCGTGGCTCCATGGGCCAGTTGTTCGTGTAGGAGTAGCCGAACCCGGGTCGTTCCGCTGCGGAGGCCCACGCGGTCCAGGCGAAGAAGGAGGTGAGCGCCTTGACCTCGGCGGGGTCGGTCACGACCTGCGGCTTGAGGCCGTACTTGGTGGAGTTCTCGCCGAAGAAGCTGGTGTAGTACTGCAGCTGGGCGCGGAAGGCGTCGGCCTGCACGTTCGTGAAGGTCAGGGTGCCCGTCGACGCGTCGTAGCGGTTGGTCCGCCACTCCGTCACCGTCCGGCCCTGCGGGTCCTGAGCCCCGGCGTCGGTGTAGTGCTTCTTGGTGAACTCGGCTGCGTTGCGCAGGTATTCAGCGGTGAAGTCCTGCCCGAGGTAGCCGCCGTGGCCCATGATCGAGCCGTACTGCATGAGGCCCCGCGCCTGGAAGAGCCGCTGCCCCTCGGTGATCTCCGCCCCCGTGAAGAGCGTCTGCCCGTCCTGGGTGACGACCTTGTCGGGCTGCGGCATCGAGGCGGTGTAGGTGCGGAAGGTCAGGAAGCCCATGACGAAGAAGCTGAAGAGCATCACGAGGGCGACGCCTTGGACCCAGCCACGGGAGACGAGCATCTGGCGGGTCTGTCCGGGTTGAGGCGACATGGTCTGGTTTGCCATCAAGACTCCTGTAGCTGCGGCGGACGGTTGGAGGAGGAGCACTGGCTACGGCGGCGACGGTCTGATTGCTGGCATTTGACGCTAGCAGCGGTCCTCCGATCGCGCGCGTTGGAAATCGGGGGCCCGTATCGGGGCAAAGGGGATTCGTCGGTATGCCGCTCCGCCACCTGCCGTGGGACGGCTCGGTCGCGCTGTCGTCTCGTGTGCTCGTTCCGCCCCCACGCAGAAGCCTGCGGTGGGACAGTGGCGGGGAGGACGACGCGGCATTCACGGCGACGCCGATAACCGCGGTCGGTCGCCCCCGCATCGGTCTGGCAGGCCAGACCTTCGAGACGCCACCGTCTCCGTGCGGCGCGCCCCGGGGCTGGCCGTACCTCGAAAGGACACCAACCATGGCGTTGCGTCGCGCGCACCTTGCGCGTACCGGTGCTCTTGCAGCACCTGCCCTTGTCCTGGCAGCGATGGCGCTGCCGTCACTGCCGGCGAACGCGGCCCCCCAGTCGCTCAGCCTCGTCGGCACGACCTCGCCGCTCACCGGCCTCTTCACCCCGTCCGGGTCCGGCAGCTCGCTCGAGTTCCCCGCCCAGGAGGCGGAGAACAACTCGCCCGAGCCGTACGCCGGTGTCGTCACCGACCGCACCCTGTCCCAGGGCCACGCCCCGGGCAAGGGCGCCTCGGTCAACAGCGGCAAGAAGGCCAAGTCGAACCCGACGTTCCAGAACGGGTTCGCGGGCCTCAACCTCTACCAGCAGCGGTATGCCCGCGGCGGCAACCAGTTCACTCTCGAGCCGCCCGACCAGGGCCTCTGCGTCGGCGGCGGCTACGTCGTCGAGGCGGTCAACGACGTCATGAACGTCTACGACTCCTCCGGCGCGTCGGTGCTCCCCGACAACACGGCGACGAACGTCGTCGGCAGTCACCCGCGCAACGTCGACCACGCCGTCGACCTCAACTCCTTCTTCGGCTACCCGGCCGCCGTCAACCGGACGACGGGGGCACGCGGCCAGTTCGTCACCGACCCCAGCTGCCTGTATGACGCCGCCACGCAGCGGTTCTTCCTCGTGGTGCTGGCCCTCGAGGTCAACCCGGCGACCGGCGCTTACACCACGCAGAACCACCTGGACATCGCGGTCACGCAGACGGCCAACCCCACCGGACAGTGGAACATCTACCGCCTCGACGTGACGAACGACGGCACGAACGCGGGCGGCGTCAACCCCGGCCCGTTCCTCGGTGACTACCCGCACATCGGCGCCGACGCGAACGGCTTCTACCTCACGACGAACGCCTACCCGTGGAACAGCAACGGCTTCGCCGGTGCGCAGGTCTACGCGCTGTCCAAGGCTCAGCTCGCACGCGGCGCCGCGAATGTCCGACTGCAGCACTTCGACACCTCCGGGATGGTCGCAGCCCCGAGCGAGGCCGGAGCAACGCAGCCTGGCTTCACGGTGTGGCCTGCGCAGTCACCCGGGACGTCGTCGTTCAACACCGCCAGCAACGGCACCGAATACCTCCTCAGCTCGAACGCCGCTGACGAGGCAACGCACCCCGTGACGGGTACGGGCGGCAGCTACACGTCCAGCCAGCTCGTGGTCTGGTCGATGACGAACACCGCGTCGCTCGACTCGGCGACACCGAACGTCCACCTGAGCAACAAGATCGTCGACGTCGGGCTCTATGCCCTGCCGCCGAAGCAGCAGCAGCCCGGATCCGGGCAGCCGCCGACCGACGCCACACCGCAGGGTCGGTGCATCAACGACACGACGACGCCGACCATCGCGGGCGTGGGGTGCTGGCGGCTGCTCTTCGGGACGGAGCCGGCGCACAACGAGGTGGTCTCCACCCCGGACTCCAACGACACCCGGATGCAGCAGGTGACCTACGCGAACGGCAAGCTCTGGGGCGCCCTGGACACCGCCGTGACGCCCGTCGGCAGCACCACCAACCGCGCGGGTGTCGCGTGGTACGTCGTCAGGCCCGGCGGCTCGACCCTCGCACCGAAGGTCGCGATGGAGGGCTACCTGGGGGCGGCCGGCAAGGACTTCACCTATCCCGCCATCGGGGTGACCGCCAGCGGCCGCGGCGTCATGGCGTTCACCGCCACCGGTGACAGCACCTACCCGAGCGCCGGCTACGCGCCGATCGACGCCATCGTCGGGGTCGGTCCGTGGAACGTCGTTCCCGGGGGTGCCGGCCAGGCGACCGACGACGGCTTCACGAGCTACAAGGCGCAGGTCGGCAACCCACCGCGCACCCGGTGGGGTGACTACGGCGCGGCCGCCGTCGACGGCCAGCACGTCTGGCTCGCCAGCGAGTACATCGCCGAGGCCTGCGACTACACGACGTGGGGCGGGCCGTTCTTCATCGGCGGCTCGGGCGACAACCTGCTCGGGACCTGCGCCGGTTCAGGTTACGGTCCGGGTCCGCGCACCGCGCTGGGCAACTGGTCGACCTTCGTGAGCCACTTCGTGCCCTGACGGGTAGTGGCCCCTCGACGGGTAGTGGCCTCTCGACGGATAACACCGTCGAGAGG
>NZ_AWQS01000044.1 GCF_000576575.1 Intrasporangium chromatireducens Q5-1 | reverse complement strand
GCCGACACAAGGAAGGTAAACCAGTGAGCCCAACGGGGGGCCACGCGGTGGTGAGTGCTCTGGTCGATGCCGGTGTCGAAGTGGTCTTCGGCATCCCGGGCACGCACAACCTCGAGATCTATCGCGCGCTGGCCGAGAGTGGAATCCGCGTCGTCACGCCGCGGCATGAGCAGGGCGCGGGCTACGCGGCTGACGCCTACGCGAGGGTGAGCGGGAAACCCGGCGTTGTCATCACGACCACCGGACCGGGGCTGACGAATGTCACGACGGCCGCAGCGACGGCCTACGCCGACTCGATCCCGATGCTCGTCCTCTCGCCCGGCATGCCGCGAAATATGGCGCCCGGTTCGGACGTCGGCTGGCTGCACGAGATGAAGGACCAGCAGGGTCATCTGGACGCCGCGCTCGAGCGCAGTGTCCGGGTCCAGTCCGGCGACGAGGCGCGGGAGGCGATCACCGACACCTTCACCCGCTGGCAGTCGGGACGCTGTCGGCCGGTCCACATCGAGGCCCCGGTCGATGTTCTCGACGAGCCGTGGGAGCGCGGAGATGGGGACCGGACCACTGGCGACAGCCACTCTGCCGAAGCGCTGAACAGACTCGTGCCGTGCGCCGAGGATCTCCGCGCCGCGGCCCAGGTCCTTGCCGAGGCGGCGTCGGTTCTCGTCATCGCCGGCGGGGGAGCCCGGCACGCCGCCTCGGAGCTGCGTTCCGTCGCCGAGGCCCTCGACGCCCCGGTGCTGACCTCCACCTCCGGCAAGGGTGTCCTGCCGGAGAACCACGAGCTCTCGCTCGGCGCCGCAATTCGCCTTACCGAGGCCCACCGGCTGATCGCCGAGGTCGACGCACTCCTTGTCGTCGGTGCCGTCCTTGGCGACGACGAACTCTGGGGACACCAGTTGCAGGCCCGCGGAGCAGTCGTGCGGATCGACGTCGAGGCCGCGCAGCTGCACAAGAACCTCGCGGCCACGCATCCGCTGCACGGTGACGCCGCAGCGACCCTTTCCGCCCTCGGGGACGCGCTGCCTGCCACCGTGGCGGGCTCTTTGGGTCGGTGCGCCCCGGAGCTCCGCAAGACACTGGACGAGCAGGCGATGCGGGACGGTGCCGTGTATGCGCCCTACCACGAGGCGCTCGCTCGGGTGCTGCCGCCGGCGACGATCATCGCCGGCGACAGCGCGCAGGCCTGCTACTTCGGCACCGTGCACCAGTGGCCGGCGATGCGCCCTGGTCAGTTCCTCTACCCGTCGGGCTTCGCAACCTTGGGCTACGGCATCCCGGCCGGAATCGGCGGGGCTCTCGCCGCCCCGGACACGCCCGTGGTGGTGATCAGCGGGGACGGCGGAGTCATGTTCACGATCCAGGAGTTCGCCACAGCCGCCGACCTGGGCCTGCCGCTGACGGTGATCGTGATGAACAACTCCGGCTTCCAGGAGATCCGCGAGGAGATGCAGGCGCGCGGCATCGCACAGCTCGGAGTGGACGTGCGCAGCCCCAACTTCCCCCTCCTCGCAGAGGCCCTCGGCGGTCACGGGGTGCGCGTCGCCTCCCCGGACGAGCTCGCCGCCGAGGTGAGCCGAGCACTGCAGCGGCCAGGCCCCACACTCATCGAGGTGCCCATCGACTCCTCGCTTCCTCCCGCTTCAGCAGCAGAGGGAGGTTCGGCATCGTGAGCAGCACGCTGTCCAACTTCATCGACGGCCGCTTCGTCGAGTCGACCGGGCCGACCGCCGAGCTCGTGGACCCGTCCACCGGGCAGGTGTTTGCCGAGGCACCGGTCTCCGGCACCCGGGAGGTCGATGCCGCCTACGCCGCCGCCTCTCGCGCCTTCGAGTCCTGGCGCGAGACGACGCCAGCACAGCGGCAACGCGCCTTGCTTGCCTTCGCCGACGGTCTCGAGGCCCGGGCAGAGGAACTCATCACGGCGGAGTCGCGCAACACCGGCAAGCCGGAGCACCTCGTGCGCAGCGACGAGTTACCCGCGATTGTCGACCAAGTGCGATTCTTCGCCGGCGCCGCGCGCATGCTCGAGGGCAGGTCAGCGGGGGAGTACCTCGAGGGTCACACCTCGTGGATCCGCCGCGAGCCGGTCGGCGTCATCGGCCAGGTCGCCCCCTGGAACTACCCGATGATGATGGCGATCTGGAAGCTGGCTCCTGCGATCGCCGCCGGCAACACCGTCGTGCTGAAACCGGGCGACACGACGCCCGCATCGGCCCTCCTGCTTGCCGAGATCGCCGCCGCGCACCTGCCCGCCGGGGTCCTCAACGTTGTCTGTGGCGATCGGGAGACCGGACGCCTCGTCGTCGAGCACCCCACCCCGCAGATGGTCGCCATCACCGGCTCGGTGCGGGCCGGTATCGAGGTGGCCCGGTCCGCCGCCAATGACGTGAAGCGGGTCCACCTCGAGCTCGGCGGGAAGTCACCCGTCCTCGTCTTCGACGACGCGGACCTCGAGGCGGCGGCAGCACAGATCGCGCTCGCCGGCTACTACAACGCCGGGCAGGACTGCACCGCCGCGACCCGCGTCATCGCCCACCCGCGCATTCACGACGACTTGGTCTCCGCCCTGAGCGAGCAGGCGCGGACCCTGCCCACCACGTACGACCAGGGTCCCGGTGACCCGGATGCCATCGTGCCGCCGGTCAACAACATCAGCCAGTTCGACCGGGTGTCAGGGTTCCTCGACCGGGTGCCCAGCCACGCGACCGTCAGCGCGGGTGGATCGAGGCTCGGTAACCGCGGCTTCTACGTCGCACCCACCGTCGTCGCCGGCCTACGCCAGGACGACGAGATCGTCCAGCAGGAGATCTTCGGTCCGGTCATCGGCGTCCAGCGCGCCAGCGACGAGGACGAGGCGGTCCGGCTCGCCAACGGCACCCCCTTCGGGCTCGCCTCGAGTGTGTGGACATCCGACCACGGACGGGCCCTGCGGCTCTCGAAGCGCCTCGACTTCGGCTGCGTCTGGATCAACACGCACATGCCGCTCGTCGCCGAGATGCCCCACGGCGGCTACCGCCAGTCGGGATACGGCAAAGACCTGTCGATGTACGGCTTCGAGGACTACACCCGAATCAAGCACGTGATGAGCAGCCACCGATGACAACGCCGCCCGCTGAGGCCAGGAACCCGCATGCACGGCGGCAGTTGCCGAAACCGGCCGAACTCGCGCCGCTGCTGCGGTTGCGCCGTCCGACGCTCAACCCGGTCGACAGGAGACTGGCACGCGCCACCGACATCTGGGAACTACGTGCCGCTGCCCAACGAGCCGCACCCAAAGCCGTGTTCGACTACGTCGACGGTGCCGCTGAGGAAGAACTGACCCTCTCCCGGATCCGGCAGGAGTACCGGGCAATCGAGTTCCGCCCGCGCGTCCTTCGAGACGTCTCGATGATCGACCCGTCCACCACGCTGCTCGGTTCACCGGCATCCCTGCCGCTGGCCTTCGCGCCCACCGGATACACACGGATGATGCATCACGAGGGCGAGATCGCGGTCGGCCGGGCCGCCCAGCGGCTCGGCATCCCGTACGGCCTCTCGACGGTCGGGACAACCACTCCCGAGGACCTGCGCGCCTCGTGCCCCGACGCCAGTCTGTGGTTCCAGCTCTACGTGTGGAAGGACCGCGCCGAAACGAAGCGCTTGGTCGAACGGGCCCGCGACAGGGGATACACGGCGCTGCTGTTCACCGTCGACACGCCCATCGCCGGCAACCGACAACGCGACACCCGCAACGGACTCACCATCCCGCCCGAGCTGACCCTCCGCACCATCGCCGGGATGGCAACCCGCCCGGCCTGGTGGATCAACAAGCTCACCACGCCCACGATGGGCTTCGCCTGCGTCCCGGAGGCCTGGGGCAGCGACGAGGTCGACATGGCCGGGAACATGTTCGACCCGGCAGTCACCTACGAAGACCTCGAATGGCTCCGGACCATCTGGCCCGGCACCTTGGTCGTCAAAGGCGTGCAAACCATCGAGGACGCGAAGGAGAGCGTCGCCCGTGGGGCGGACGCGATCGTCCTGTCCAACCATGGCGGCCGCCAGCTCGACCGGACCTCGTCAGTACTCAGACTCCTGCCAGAGGTGGTCCGCGAGCTCGGCAACGATGCGGAAGTGCTCATCGACAGCGGCATCCTCCGCGGCGCCGATGTCGTTGCAGCGGTCGCGCTGGGCGCACGTGGAGTCCTCGTCGGCCGGGCCTATCTGTACGGGCTGATGGCCGGTGGCGAGCGGGGCGTGCAGCGGGCAGGGGAACTGCTCGAGCAAGAGATCCGCACCTGCATGGCTCTCCTCGGCGCGCGGACGGTCGACGACCTCACGCCAGACCTCGTCCGCCTGGCCTGACGCACCGATCCGCTTCAGCCCCTCTCTCCCAGCAAGTTGGCGTATCCAGCCCGCCGAACGCACCTTCTTCTCGGGATGGTTCCGATATCCCGCCCCACTCGGTCACGGGGAGTGGCGGATCCGGCCCTTCTTCAAGGCGGAGAGGGCGGCGAGTGCCTCGGGACATGCACGTCCTCCGCCCTTAGGTTCTGCCACGCGCCGTCTAGGGGCTCCGGATAGATTGAGTGGTCTTGAAGGAGGACCAGGCTTCGGCTGACAGCTTCGAAGTCCTCGGTAGACCCGGCAGAAGGGATGCCAAATGAGCGCCATGCGCGAGGCGATGTACAGTCAGCCGGCGGCGCTCCGGCGCGTCCTTGAGGACACAACGGGCTTGGCTGGGGCGGCCGACAAGGTACGCGGCCGTCGCGTCTTCTTGTCTGGAACCGGCACAAGCCTCCATGCGGCCGAACAGGGCGCGCGACTACTACAGATGGCCGGAGTTGACGCCCGCGCTGTCCCCGCGGCAGACGCGGTCACCAACGGGCCGCACCCGCAAGCGTCCGACGCCCTGGTGCTGTTGACCCATCGTGGTACGAAGCGGCACACAACCGAGCTGTTGAGAAGGGCGCACGGGGACGGGGTCCCTACCGTGGTCATTTCCAAGGTCGGCAGTGCGGTATCCGAACTGGATACGACCCAGGAGGAGAAGTCATCCGCGTTCACCTCGAGCCATCTTTGCGCCCTCATGCGGCTGGCTCAGTTGGCCGCAGAGTTGGGTGCCGACGTGGGGGCCCTGGACCGAGTGCCGGAGGCCGTGGCCGACGAACTCAAGGCCGGACGCAGCGGCGTGCTTCCGCCGGCCCGACTGCTGGAGTTCGTGGGGAGCGGGATCAACGCCTGGACTGCCGCCGAAGGGGCGTTGAAGACCAGAGAAACGTCATACATCGCCTGCGCCGGAGGAAACGCCGAACAATTCCTCCACGGCCCGTCCGTTGCCCTGGGCCCTTCGGACACCCTCGTCATCCTCGATGGCGGCGGACCGGAGCAGATGCGGCTTGAGGAAATTGGCGGTGTCGTCGGCGCGCAGGGCGCGACAGTGCACCACATTCGGCGTCGTGAGCTCGGTGAGGCGTTGTCCATCTTTCCGCTGACGACATTCGTCCAGAAGGTCGCGCTCGAGGCAGCCGAGACACGGGGCACCAACCCTGACTCATTTGGCAAGGATCTGCCGGGACGAGCCGAAGCCTGGTCTCGTATCGAGCTCTGAGGCAGCCGCGCCCTCCGCGCGCGGGCGGCTGACAGGCTTCATGGACCGGCTCAGGACGAGACACCCGATTGAGTCCAAGCACCGGCTCCCTCAGGAGCAGGGTGCGCCCCGGTCACCATTTCGTCTTGGGACTACGCCCTCGATCTCCGCAACCGGGCAACCCGGTTGGCTCCAGGTTTGGCGCCATTGCTGTCAATCGGGCCGACGTCTTCACGGGTACTCTCTGGGCCAGCAATAATCGCGGCTCGCTCGTCCTTTCCGTGGTGGGCCGAGCCAGTCGTCGTTTCCTAGGTACCTCGTCCATGCGGGCGAGGGGAAGGAAGTCTGATGAGCATGAGCCGGCTCACCGGGTCGACAGCAGCTGCAGAACGGGCATACACGATCGATGTGATCGCGGGCGACGGAATCGGCACCGAGGTCGTGCCCGCCGCCATCAAGTGCATCGACCAGGTAGCCCGCTGCGAGGGCTTCACCGTTGACTGGCGACACCGCGACTGGGGATCGGAGCGCTATCGCAAGGATGGCGCCATGATGCCAGCGGATGGCCTCGAGCAGCTCGCCGATGGAGACGGCATCTTTCTAGGTGCGGTGGGCGCCCCGGACATCCCCGACCACGTCACCCTCTGGGGACTGCTGATCCCGATCAGGCGCGAATTCCTCCAGTACGTCAACCTCCGCCCGGTGCGCCTCCTCCCGGGAATCGAGCCCCGGGTGCGCGATGCGGGAAACTTCGACATCGTCGTCGTCCGGGAGAACGTGGAAGGCGAGTACTCGGAGATCGGTGGCCGGGCATACCGAGGACGACCGGAAGAGATGGCCTTCCAGCAGGCCCTGTTCACCCGAGAAGGCGTCACCAGGGTCGCGAAATATGCCGCTGAGCTCGCCGCTTCCCGAACAGGTCGCCTGGTGTCAGCCACCAAGTCCAACGGGATCATCCACTCGATGCCGTTCTGGGACGAGGTCGTCAGCGAGGTCGCCACCAGCGCAGGTGTCACCCTTGAACCAGTGCTCATCGATGCCCTCGCGGCTCGCACCGTCCTGCGACCCCAGAGCCTCGATGTGGTGGTCGCATCAAACCTGTTCGGGGACATCCTGTCGGACCTCGTCGCGGCCGTGGCCGGCAGTATCGGTGTGGCGCCATCGGCCAACTTGAACCCGCCCGGGGACTATCCCTCCATGTTCGAACCGGTCCATGGTTCCGCTCCCGACATCGCCGGACAAGGGATCGCCAATCCTGTCGGCCAACTCTGGGCCGGCGCCATGATGCTCGAGCACCTGGGTGAGGCTCGGGCTGCGCAGCGCCTCACCGCTGGCTTCGAGAAGGCCCTCGCAGACGGTATCCGCACCCGTGATCTGGGAGGCAGCGCCGACACGCACGACTTCACAGCGGCGGTCCTCGAGCGGCTCTCGTAGGGAACCCAACGGGGCACCGCTTCCCCTTGCCTCCCCTGCGCCGGGCGCCGCAGCCGAGGAAGATCGAGCAACAACTTCGGCAACCCCGCGCGCAGGAGGGCCAGCATTCCGGCTCACCAAGTTCCCCGGGACATGCCTCCTTGTGATTGTCAACAATCCGCGGATCCTCTAGTGTGCCTTACGCCACAACGAGTCAAGGGAGACGTGCCGTGGAGCTGTTTGCGTCCATCGTCGGGGGACTGCTGATCGGCGGGCTTTATGTGGCGATCAGTCTCGGCTTCTCGGTGGCCTTCGGCGTCCTGGACGTCGTGGACCTCGCCGTCGGCATGTGGGTCGTCATGGGCGCCTATGCAGCCGTCGTGGTCCAAGACTGGCTCGATGTCGACCCCTTGCTGCTTCTCCCGCTGTACTTCCTCTTCTTCGCGCTCGTCGGCGCCGTTCTGGCTCCGCTCATCTACCGAGTGCGAAACAACCGGTACGCCATGCCTGCCCTCATGGGGCTCGCTCTGACCTTCGGGTTCGCCACCATCTTTCGAGGCAGCCTGCTCACCGGCTTCGGTTACACGCCACGGACGGTCAGGACGGGCTTGGCCAACACGAGCTGGAACATCTTCGGCCTGGTGCTCCCCGCTGAGCGAGTTGCCGGCTTCCTCACCGCAGCTGTCCTGACCCTCGCGTTTGCCTGGTTTCTCTATTTCACTCGAAGCGGTCTCGCGGTCCGTGCCGTCGCGCAGAGCAAGGAGAATGCTGGCCTGATGGGGGTGGACGTGAAGCGAACGAGCACCCTGATCTACGCGCTCTACACCGGCCTCACGGCAATGTGCGGCGCGGTAATGGGGGCGATCTATGCGATGACGCCGGAACTCGGCCCCAGGTACACGCTGTTCGCCTTCTTCGTGGTGGTTCTCGCCGGGCTGGGCTCCATCTGGGGGGTGCTGGTGACCGGCTTGCTCCTCGGGGTCCTCCAGTCACTGGTCTCCACCTTCTGGAGCGCCGACTACACACTCCTCGTCGTCTTC
Organism: Intrasporangium chromatireducens Q5-1; assembly: GCF_000576575.1. GTDB lineage: Bacteria > Actinomycetota > Actinomycetes > Actinomycetales > Dermatophilaceae > Intrasporangium_A > Intrasporangium_A chromatireducens. The sequence continues at coordinate 16,458 of NZ_AWQS01000044.1, read as the reverse complement.
CTGAGCCTCTTCGTCGTCCTGCTGCTGTTGCCCAACGGCATCGGCAACCGGAGGTCAGTGGCATGAGCGCCCCGATCCGACGCAGGAAAACGTCGAGCCTCATCGTTCTGGGGATCGTGGCGCTCGCGCTCCTGACCATGCCGTTCTGGGCAGGTTCCTACAACCTGCGACTCGCCACCAACGTCCTGCTGTGGGTCGGCCTGGCGCTGTCATGGAACGTCGTGTGCGGATATGCGGGCTACATCAGCTTCGGTCACATCGCGTTCTTCGGCATCGGAGCGTATGTCACCGCGATCCTGATGCAGCCAGGCGTCGGATGGAACTTCTTTGCGACCTTGCCGGTTGGAGCTGTCGTCGCTGCCGTCATCGCGCTCGCCGTCGGATTCCCTACGCTGCGCCTTCGCGGTGCCTACTTCGCTATCGCGACGTGGGCGATGGCTGAGGGTGTTCGCGAGCTGGCAACCGTCGCGAGCATCACGGGCGGTTCCGGGGGGCTGGTGCTGCCCGTGAAGTCAGACGACACCTTCTTCTACTGGTGCATGCTCGCCGCGACGGCAGGCGCCTACCTCGTCTGCTTCCTCCTCTTAGAACGATCGCGCTTCGGGTACAAGGTCAAGGCAGTCCGCGACAACGAGCCGGCTGCCCGGGCCCAGGGCATCAACGCCAACCTGGTGAAGAACCAAGCGTTCATCCTCAGCGCCGTGATCCCGGCCGTCCTCGGCGGCATAAACGCCTACTGGATCACCTTCATCAACCCAGACAGCTCCCTCAACACGATCCTCACGGACCAGCTCGTCGTGATGGTCCTCGTCGGTGGGCTCGGGCATATCTGGGGCCCGGTGATCGGTGGCACCGTCCTCTACCTGGCGCAGCAACAGTTCGTCGTCCTCTTCGGGGACTCAACGGCATACATCGTGCTGGTGGGTGCTCTCGTTGTGCTCGTCGTGCTCTTCCTCCCCGACGGTTTGGTGAGCCTTCTTCCCGGCTCGAGGCGGTTAAACCTCATCAGACGCTTCATCCGCCCAAGGGCCACAACCACGACAGGATCCAGCTAATGGATGCACTGGCTATTGAGGACGTCCGCAAGTCTTTCGGTGGGGTCCAAGCCCTCCAAGGAATCACGTTCTCTGTCGCGCCCCAGGAGATCGTCGGAGTGATCGGGCCGAACGGCAGTGGGAAGAGCACATTGTTCAACGTGCTCACCGGAGCCCTCAAGCCGGACAGCGGCCGCGTACTGCTCAACGGCAAGGACATCACCCGCTGGCCGGCCTATCGCATCGCGCGGTCGGGGCTTGGCCGCACATTCCAGATCCCGGCCCTGTTTGAGAACATGACAGTTCTCGAGAACCTGCTCACCGCCAGTGTCGAACACAACTGGGACGGGGTCCACGAGCGCGCCTCCGCCGTCATCGAACTGCTGGAGTTGCAGCGGGTCGCCGCTGAACCAGCGCGTTCACTCTCAGGTGGTCAGCAGCGCCTCCTCGAGCTGGGCCGAGTGCTCATGCGCGAACCGGACCTCGTCCTCCTGGATGAGGTCGCGGCGGGGGTGCACCCCAATCTGCGAAAGTTGATGCTGGACGTCATCCGAGCCAAACGCGAAGCTGGAACCACCTTCCTCGTTATCGAGCACGACATGGAACTCACGGGAGAGATCTGTGATCGGATCATCGTCATGGACGCCGGAGAGGTCGTCGCCAAGGGCACCTTCGAGGAGATCTCTTCCGATGCCCATGTGATGGAGGCATACCTCGGGGTGAGTGTGGAATGACGGTTCTAGAGGTTCGCGACGTCTCGGGCGGATACGGCGCCGTCCAGATCCTCAGCGATGTGTCGCTCTCTGCGGCCGTCGGGGAGGTGACCTGCCTCTTCGGCCCGAACGGTTGCGGGAAGTCGACCTTGCTCAAGTCGATCGCCGGCGCGCTCCCGCTGTGGGGTGGGACGGTCACCTTGGACGGTACCGATCTGACTGGGCAGCCCTCGCACAAGGTGCTGTCACAGGGGATCGCCCTCATGCCGCAGGGCGGCGGGGTGTTTCCCGGGCTCAGCGTGAAAGAGAACCTCCGCATGGGCGGCTACACGATCAAGGTGCGCCGGGAGCTGGACGCTCGGATCGAGGAGGTCCTTGACGAATTCCCTCGGCTGCGTGAGCGCTTGAGTGTGGCAGCGGGATCGCTCAGCGGTGGAGAGCAGATGCTCGTGTCTATCGCCCGCGCACTGATCCTGCAGCCCCGCTTCCTGCTCTTCGACGAGCCTTCTGCGGGCTTGTCGCCGAAGCTCACGACTGACGTGCTCGCTCGGACCGCCGCTCTGGCGGAGCGGGGGATCGGCGTTCTCATGATCGAGCAGAACATCAAGCAGGCCCTTCGTGTGGCGGACAAGGTCTACGTCCTTGTCGGTGGGCGCAACCGCTACGAGGGGCGCCCGGGGGACATCAACAGCGACAAGGAACTGATGCACCTCTACCTGGGAGTGCACAAGGACGAAGGAGACCCGCAGTGATGACAGAGTTGAACCGACGCCACTTCCTGACCGGTGCCGGGCTCGCCCTGGGCGGCGCGGTTCTGGCGCCGAGCCTCGCCGCCTGCGGCGGCGGTGGTGGAGGCGGAGGCGGATCTTCATCCGGAAAGTTCAAGATCGGGGCTGTACTTGAGCTGTCCGGTGCGGATGCAACGGGTGGCCAGATCGCGCAACGCGGCTACCAGTTCTGGGTGGACACGGTCAACAAGGCCGGTGGCATCGCGGTCGGTGGCAAGAAGTACCCGGTCGAGCTGGTGGTGCAGGACTGCCAGAGCCAACCGGGAAACGCCACGACCGCCGTGTCCAAACTCGCTACCCAGGACAAGGTCGATGCGATGTTCGGCTCCTATACCAGCGGGGTCCAGATCGCGATGAACCCCATTTGCGAGAAGTACCAGATCCCGTGCCTGGCAGGATCTGCGGAGTCGCCCAAGACGTGGAGCACGCAGCCCAAATACGCCTACGGCATCATCCCGTCGGTGGACACCACGGCAGGCAAGGCGATCGAGCTCATCAAGCAGCTCGGCAGCCCCGCCCCGGGCACCATCGCCGCGGTCGGCGTCAACGAGCCCTTCTCAGATGCGACCCAGAAGGGCTTCGAGAACGGGGGAACGGCCGCCGGCCTCCAAGTGGTCTACTCGACGCTGTTCCCGGCAAACGCCGACCTGACCCCGGTCGCCAACGCGATCAAGGCAAAAGCGCCGGACATCGTCGCGGTGGGCGGTCATGATGTCCTGCTGGTCGACTTCGTCAAGGCCCTTCAGTCGGTTGGGTTCACTCCCAAGGCGGTCATCGAGCACTACGGCATCACGGATGCATCGTTCGCCAAGGCCCTTGGTGCGAAGGCCAACGGTGTCCTCGGAATCGCCGTCTGGCTGCCGGACTCGCCCACCCAAGACGATGTCTTCGGCAAGGCTTCCGAGTACGCATCGGGCTTCCACGCCAAGTACGGAAGTGACCCCGACTACACCGCGGCCGGCTGCTCGGCGGCCGGGGTCGTCCTCCAGAAGGCGCTCGAGAAGCTCGGCGCAGCGCCCGGCATGGATGAGGCGCAGCGCGGCAAGCTCAATGACACCATTGCGGCGACTGACATCGATTGCTTCTACGGGAAGATCAAGTTCGAGGCGTCCGGTGACCACTTCCACGACAACACCGCCCTGACTCCGATTCTTGTCCAGATCCAGAACGGCGAAGTGGTGGCCGTGGGTCCCCAGGACAAGGCGAAGGCGAAGATGATTTACCCGCTGCCGTCGCTGAGCTGAACGCTTCCTACTGGCGGGATGTGCCGAGCGCCCCACGAGCTTCCGGCTCGTGGGGCGCTCGTTCGCGCGTGCGGAAGGCTCGGTCCTATTTCGTCCCTCCCAGCACCGCCTCGACGGAACGAGCCCAGATCTCACCGGCCTCGGTGACATCGTGCTCGCCGACCACCAACGCAGGGATGAAGCGGACGACCTGACCCCAAGCGCCGCATGTCAGCAGCAGCAGGCCCTGCCGAGCCGCCTCCTGCTGCACCGCCGCCGCCGTTGCACCGTCGGGGTTGCCCTCGGCATCGTGGAACTCGTTGCCGATCATGAGTCCCAGCCCGCGGACGTCGGTGATCTGCTTGTAGTGGTCGGCGACCTCATGGAGAACATCCATCAGTTGCGCACCCCTTGCGGCGGCGTTCTCCACCAAGCCTTCGTCCTTGATGACGTCGAGCGTCGCGATTGCCGCGGCGCAGGCAACCGCGTTGGCCCCATAGGTGCCGCCTTGCGAACCGGGCAGGGCCTTCTCCATCAAGGCGTAGGAGGCCGCGATTCCAGACAGGGGAAAGCCTGACGCGAGTCCCTTGGCGGTGATGAGAATGTCCGCCGCCGCATCGAAATGCTCCGCACCCCAGAACTTCCCGGTGCGACCCCATCCGGTTTGCACTTCATCGATGATGAGGAGGATGCCGTGTCGGTCAGCGCGCTCTCGCAGCCCGGCGAAGAACTCCCGGCTGGCCGGAACGTAACCGCCCTCGCCGAGGACGGGCTCCACGAGGAAAGCGGCCGTGTCCCCTGGAGCGGACAACGTCTGGAGCACGTAGTCCAGCTGCCGGAGGGCGAAACTGGTGCTCTCCTCGCGGCTCCACCCGAAGTGCGTCGGGTCGGGGAAGGGCGAGACATGGACGCCGGCCATGAGCGGGGCGAAGCCCGTCCTGAACTTCGTGCCCGAGGTGGTCAGCGAGGCCGCCGCGACGGTCCGCCCGTGGAATCCGCCGTGGAACACGACGATGTTCGGTCGTCCGGTGGCCTGGCGCGCGAGACGGAGTGCCGCCTCCACGGCCTCCGACCCCGAGTTGGCGAAGAAGACCCGATCCAAGCCTGGCGGCAAGACCTCACCCAGGCGCTCCACGAGGGTGAGCAGGGGCCGGTGCATCACGGTCGTGTACTGCCCATGGATGAGCCGCCCCACCTGTTCCTGAGCGGCGGCGACGACCCGCGGATGGCAGTGCCCGGTGCTCGTGACGCCAATGCCCGCCGTGAAGTCCAGGTACCGGCGGCCTTGCTCATCAAAGAGATTGACCCCCTCCCCATAGGCGGCGACTACGGGCGTGGCCTGCTTCAGGACCGGGGAAAGCTCAGCCATGGCTGCTCCTCTGGTAGATTGTCGACAATCAGAGTATTGCACCGTACGCCCTCGTAAAGGAGCCCCATGGGTACGACTGCACAAACGAACCCGGTGGAGCGCCTCTCCGACAGGGAGGAGCGGGTCATCGCGGCGGTGCCGAAGGGACTGCTCATCGACGGCACATGGGTGGACGCCGAGCGTGAAGGCGCCTTCGAGGTGCTGGACCCCTCGACCGGTCTCCCCTTGGCCTCGGTGGCCGATGCGACGCCGTCAGATGGCCGCAGAGCGCTCGAGGCCGCGGTCGCTGCCCAGCAGTCCTTCGCCCTCACCTCGCCCCGCGAGCGCGCCGATATCCTCATGCGAGCCTTCGAGATGATGCATGAGCGCATCGAGGACCTGGCGCTGCTGATGACCCTCGAGATGGGCAAACCGCTGGCCGATGCGCGCGGCGAGGTGGCGTATGCCGCCGAGTTCTTTCGCCACTTCGCGTCTGAGGCGCTGCGCATCAATGGGGGCTATCAGACTGCCCCGGCCGGAGGGGCGAGGTTCCTCATCACGAAGCAGCCCGTCGGACCCTGCCTGCTCATCACCCCGTGGAACTTCCCGATGGCGATGGGCACGCGCAAGATCGGTCCCGCCATCGCCGCCGGCTGTACGAGCGTCATCAAGCCCGCGCCCCAGACACCACTGTCCATGCTCGCTCTGGGGGCGATCCTCCTGGAGGCCGGTCTGCCGGCCGGCGTGGTCAACATCGTCACGTGCCTGCAGGCGAATGACGTGATGGAGCCACTGATCCGGTCCGGCCTGGCGCGCAAGCTGTCGTTCACGGGGTCGACGCAAGTCGGGAAGACGCTCCTCGAGCAGTGCGCACAACGTGTCCTGCGAACGTCGATGGAACTCGGCGGCAACGCCCCATTCATCGTCTTCGATGACGCTGACCTCGACGAGGCCGTCAGTGGCGCAATGGCCGCCAAAATGCGCAACATGGGCGAGGCTTGCACCGCGGCCAACCGGATGTATGTCCATGAGTCGGTGATCGAGGAGTTTGGCCGGCGCTTGGCCGAGCAGATGGGATCGCTCAGCATGGGCCGCGGAACCGACGACGGTGTGGCCGTCGGCCCGCTCATCGATGCGCCAGCACAACAGAAGGTATCCGAGCTTGTGGCGGATGCGGTCGCCCTCGGCGCCGACGTCCTCACCGGCGGTGAACCGGCCCCTGGCCCCGGGTACTTCTATCCACCCACGGTGCTATCTGGCGTCTCGCGGCGTGCACGGCTCATGACAGAGGAGATCTTCGGTCCGGTCGCGCCGCTCATTCCGTTCACGACCGAGGACGAGGTGGTGACCGCTGCCAACGACACCCCGTATGGCCTCGTTGCCTACGTCTACACCAACGACCTTCGCCGGGCGCTGCGGGTGGGGGAGCGCTTGGAGAGCGGCATGGTCGGGCTCAACCAGGGCGTGGTGTCGAACCCAGCGGCGCCCTTCGGGGGAGTCAAGGAGTCTGGTCTGGGTCGCGAGGGCGGCGCGATCGGCATTGACGAGTTCCTCGAGGTCAAGTACATCGGCCTCGCCATGCGCTAGCCCGGATTGTCCTGTCCTCCGGCGTCAGCCTCGTGTCAACCTTCGGACAGCATCCTTCATGTGCGCGACGAGCAGCCGGTCCGTCAGGGCGCGCTTGCCGGCAATGAAGGACTGCGCGATTTCACGGTGTTCCTCGACGCGCACGTCCTCGAGGGCATAGGTAGGCTCCAAGGCCCGGATGCATATCTGGGTCTCCGTGAGCAGGGTCAGGTGCATGCGGCTCAGACGTGGACTGCCCGCGAGGGTGACCAGCCGGTCATGGAACGTGATGTCCAGTTCGCCGACGTCGCGGACGGTCTTCGCCTCCGCCATTTCCTCCACCACGTCCAGGAGCTGACGGCCGGCGGCAGTAGCGTCGTCCCCCAGGTGGATCTGCTCCGCGGCCGCACGTTCCACGGCCTGACGGGCAACGTACATGTCGCGAACCCGGTCGGCAGTCATCTCGATGACGAACAGGCCGCGGTTCCGGATGGAAATGAGCAGGCCCTCCGCGGTGAGTCGCTGCAGACCCTCGCGTAGCGGTCCGCGGCTCACGCCGAACTCACGGGCCAGCTCGGCTTCGCCCAACTGGGATCCGGGTGGTAGGTCGCCCTTCGCGATGGCTTGGCGGACCCGTTCGGCAATGATGCTCGGTGTGGACTCTTGCAGCAGGGGCTCCATGGGTTGACGAGTCGGCCGTGCACCGCCCTTGGGTGGGGTCATGGTCATCTTGCAGCCCGCCGAGAGCCCGGGTGCCTTCGCGAGACACGGCCGCGGCCATAGTTCATGCACGCACTCCCGATCAGTAGAATGTCGACAATGTTACCGGAAGAAGCGCGCTCCTCTGTACGGCTGGTCAGTCCCACTGAGTCCATGCCTGGACAACGGCCGGCTCTTGTGGTGCTATGCGCCAGCGGCGATGAACGTCCAGCACACTTTGAGCGGCTCATGGGCCAAGTGGAACTCAGGTTCGTCCAGGCCCAGGATTTGCCCACGGCCCTCCAAGGCGCGCGGGCGCTTCTAGTTTGGGATTTCTCCTCGAGCGTCCTGGCTGACAACTGGGCTCACTGTGGCTCCTTGGAGTGGATCCACGTTGCATCGGCCGGTGTCGACGCACTGCTTTTCGACGCCCTGCGCGAGTCGGACGTCACCGTGACGAATGCGCGCGGAACGTTCGACCGACCCATGGCTGAGTTCGTCCTCGCATCGATCCTGGCACACCGCAAGCTCATTCACGAGAGCGCGCGCCTCCAGGCAGCCCGGGTCTGGAGTCACCGGGAGTCGCTGCCTCTCACTGGAGCCAAGGCGCTGGTAATCGGGACCGGAGCGATCGGTCGCGAGATAGCGCGACTCCTGACCGCGGTCGGCATGAAGGTCCGGGGCGCCGGTCGGAGGCAGGCAGACCACGACCCCGACTTCGGGATGATCGTGTCAAGTGCCGAACTCGTCGCCCACGTTGGCTGGTGCGACTACTTGGTGAATGTTGCGCCGCTCACTCCTCAAACCAGAGGGCTCATCGACGCCAAGGTTCTCGAGGCCATGAGGCCGTCCGCGCATCTTGTCAACGTCGGTCGGGGCCCCACTGTCGTCGAGGCCGACCTTGTCGATGCACTGCGCCGTGGGGCTATCAGTGGGGCCTCTTTGGACGTGTTCGAGACGGAGCCGCTACCGGCCGACTCACCGCTCTGGGACGCTCCAGGCTGTGTTGTCTCGGCACACATGTCGGGCGACGTGGTCGGGTGGCGCGACGCGCTGGCGCTCCAGTTCGTCGAGAACGCCGAGCGGTGGCTCGCCGACGAGCCCCTCGTGAACGTCGTCGACAAGCGTCTGGGGTATGTCCCCGGACGCCAGTAGAGGTCTCGCTCTTTGCCCACTTGCGGGACAGCTTTCAGGCCTGGTGGGCGTTCCCTACGGCATCATCGATCGCTCGGACAAATGAGACGAGCTCGTCGTTCGTTGTGATGAACGGCGGACTGATCTGCAGGCTGTTGCCACGCAGTGGTCGTGAGATGAAGCCCATGTCGATCAAGGAGTCAGCGATTCGCTCTGCGGAAAGGTGTCCCGCCACGGTGACGGCGCCCAGCAAGCCTGCCGACCGGACTTCCGAGACAGCGGGATTGCGGTCCCGGAGAGCGGGGAGCTCACGATCGAGGATCGCCTCCAACTCGGTGACCCGAGAGAGCAGTTGGTCGCGCTCGAGAATGTCCAGATTGCGCAGCGCCACCGCCGCGGCTGTTGCGTGGCCGGCGTACGTTGAGCCGTGTCGGAAGACAGGCGTTGCGGGGGAGTCGACATAGAACGGCTCCCAGATGCGGGGATGGATCAGCACGCCACCGAGCGGGACGTATCCGGAGGTCACACCCTTCGCGAAGGTGACGAGGTCCGGCTCCAGCCCATAGCGCTCCGAGGCGAACATGGTTCCAGTGCGCCCGAAGCCGGTGATGACCTCGTCAACGATCAGGAGAATGTCGTGGGTTCGGCAGAGGCGTTGCAGCGCTTGGAGGTAACCGGGCGCCGGCGGATTGACCCCGCCGGTGCCCTGAACAGGCTCGGTGACCATTGCGGCGATGCGGTCCGGGCCGATGCGCATGATGGTGTCGGCCACCTGCTCCGCATCATTCAGTGATATCCGCGCTGTCTCGGGGACGAGCGAGTCGCTCCCATAGCCCTCGCGGTTGAAGTCCAAGCCCGCAATGCTCGTGCCGTAGGCGTGAAGCCCGTGGTAGGCGAACTCTCGGCTGAGGATCACGGTTTTGGAGGGCCGCCCCTCCCGGTGCCAGTGGCGTCGGGCCAACTTGCACGCGACGTCGATCGCGTCCGATCCGCCCGAGTTGAGGATCACCTTGGCTCGCTCGATGGGAGCGATGCCAGCCAGTCTCTCCGCCAAAGCGAGTGCCTTGTCGTTCGCGAACCGGTTGAAGGTGTGGTACGTCTCCAAGCGCAGCATCTGCTCGTGGGCGGCCTGCGCCAGCTCCGGATGCGAGTGTCCGATGTTCGCGTGCCACAGTCCCGCGGTGCCGTCGAAGAGGCGCCGGCCGTCGCTCGTGTAGACGTAGGACCCTTCACCGCGCTCGATGACAATCTGTCGGCCGATCACGGAGGGGAGGTGGGCTTGCGCCGGCCACAACGCCGGCCCGTCGAGAATGGACGCCACGGGCGCCGGCCGCGACTCTTGTGCAGTAGACATGCCCAGTCCTCCTTTAGGTTTCCGAAACCACGGCTGCGGCCCAGTGCGTAGCCCGCAGCCGTTCACGGCCACGCTAGTGAGTCGCACCTGGCAAGAGAAGCGAACATTCCCGACAGATATCCGTCAGTTTTGATTACGGCGGACCGTCTATCGCCTAGTGGAAAGCGCAGCGGAGACGGCCTCACAGACGGCCATGAGGCTCGGCCGGCGCTCCGAACCGTCCCGAACCAAGAACAGGATGCTGCGGTGCTGATCAGCCGAGAACCACGAGCTCGGCGTCAGGGTGCTCCCTGTCTCTCCCAAGACCATGTCGGGCAGGAACGCTGCGGCCAATCCTTGCTCGACCATGCGCAGGTGAAAGAGTAGGTCGGCCGACTGATGGGCGACGATTGGTTCAAAGCCGCGTTCCCGGCACACGCGTAGGGCCCACTGTGTGGAGCCACTTGTCAGGGGCTCCATGACCCAAGGCACATACCGGATACGTTCCAGGTCGCCGTCCATGCTGGGATCGGGCAGGTACGCGCGTACCGGATCGACTGCGAGCACTGTACTGTGAATGCCGCTCGGAGGCGCGCCAGCAATCCCGGGATAACCGTCGGTCAGGACTGCGTCAACTTGCCTCGATATCAGTTGCCGGACCGCATCTTCTGGATCGACGAGATGGACATGGACGTCGAGCGCAGGGTGATCGCGCACCAGCATGCTGAGCGCTACTGGCATGATGCCGCGGCTGATCGTGGCGAAGGCGGCGAGGGTAACGACACCGCGTGGCCGCACATCTGCCTGGGCGAGGTCCGACTCGGCCTTCTCGATGGCGGCGAGGATGGCCTCGGTGTGGCTCACAAGGCTCTCACCGGCGGCGGTCAACTTCACCCCGCGACCGACTCGCTCCAGGAGAGCCACACCGGTTTCCTTTTCCAGAAGGGCCAGCTGTTGAGAGATCGCTGAATGACTGTATGAGAGCTCTCGTGCGGCGGCTGACATGCTGCCGTGCCTCTTCACCTCACGCAACAGCGTCAGACGATGCAGATCCAACATGGGTCGAGCGTATGGGAGTCGTAGAACGAACCTCTTCTGCCCGCCTGCCAACCGTGGGCGTCCCGTGGGCGCCGAATCAACCTGGAGTGACGAACTGACCGACGCTCGTCACTCGATGGTGTCGAGGCGTTCGAGGACGGCCTGCATGCGGTCCTCGACGATGCCAAAGTACTCGCTCATCCGGGCAAGGTTTGCTTTGCCGGTCGCGTTGCTCTTGGGCAGCGCGGCGCGGGCCCGGTCGGCGACGCCGCGGTAGCGGCGCACTGTCTGCAGGCCGTCTTCCTCCATGACCCGCCATGCGTTGGGTGGGACCTTCATATAGGTGCGGCGGTCTCCGGGGCGGGTGACCTTCTGCACCAGGCCCTTTGAGATGAGCAGCCGGGTCGCAGACGAGATGGCGCCGCCGCTGGCCTGTAGCGCCTCGCACAGGTCGGCCTGGCACTGCGGCTCTGCAGCCAGTAACAGCCACCCGAGCGCGCGGCCCGCGATCCGGGGCATCCAGCCCTCGCTCTCCACGAGCAGGCCGAGCTCTTCGACGAAGTCGAGCGCGGCGTCGTCGTCTCGCATGGCGGTCATCGCTTGGTGGACCTCTCGTCGTGGAGTGGGGTTGCTGCAGTCTATGGAGTCAATTCAGATTTCACTATTGACTGAAGTGACTGAGATCAGCAGACTATCCGTCGTGCAATGTGCCATTGCACTGACCGGACGAGGAGACATCATGCCCGACACGGCGACGCAGCCCATCCACGCGTCGATCGACCTACGCGAGGCCGCCCTCGCGAGCTACGCGTGGCTCGAGCGGCAGGACTCGCCGGAGGTGGCTGCGTGGGCCGCTGCCCACGACGCCGCGTGCCGCGCGTACCTCGACGGGCTGGCCAGCCACGAGCCGTTCCGTGACCGGCTGCAGCAGATCCTCTCGGTCGAGCAGCGCTGGCTGCCCGAGAGCCGCGCCGGCGTCCGGGTCGAGTACCGCCAGGGCGCCGGGGAACAGCGCCCGTCGCTCTGGGTGACGGACGCCGCCGGCGAGCGATGCATCGTCGACTCGACCCGGATCGACGAGGACGGGCTTGCGGCGGTCGCGGCCGCCTCGCTCTCCCCGGACGGCTCGCTGCTGGCGTGGGGGACCGCGCGCGCCGGCGTCGACTGGGTCACCGTCCGGTTCCGCGACATCCGCACCGGTGCCGACCGGTCGGACGTCCTGACCGGGATCAAGTGGGCCGAGTTCTCCTGGCTGGGCACCGACGCGATCGCCTACCTGGCCCTTGCCGACCCCGCCGCCGACGAGGACCTGCTCTCCCTGAACGGCGAGCCCCGGATCAAAATCCACCGCTTCGGGCAGCCACAGGTCGAGGACGAGGTGATCTTCGAGCCGACCGACGCGATCTGGGCCCTGCCGCACACCTCCGGAGACGGCCGCTGGCTCGTCGTCGAGGAGCAGGTCGGCATCGTCCCGGCCCGCCTGCACGTCCGCGCGGTCGACGCCGAGGGCCCCTGGCACACCGTCGTCGACGGTCTCGGGCCGATCCACTTCCTGGCCATGGTCGGCGACGAGCTGGTCTGTCTCGACTTCCGCGAGGCGCCGAATGGACAGGTCGTCGCGATCGATCGCCGGGACGGCGCCGAGCGCATCATCGTTCCGCAGGGACCGACCGCGATTGACCGGTATGGGGCCCAGCTGGCGGGTGAGATGGTCGTGACCATCCGCCACGGCATCGAGGGCAGCACGGTCGAGGCGACGCCGCTCGCCGGTGGCTCCGCCCGCGTCGTCCTGCAGACAAACCAGGCCGTCGTGCGCGACCTGGCGACTGTCGAGGACGAGCCGGTCGTCTACCTCGAGGTCGAGCGGTGCGACTCGCGCCCCGGTGTCGAGATCGTGCGGCACGACCTGCACGCCGAGATGTCCGAGGTCGTCCACGACACCCTCATCCCGTCCGCCGGCGAGGTGGTCGTCGAGACGGTCCATGCCACTAGCGCCGACGGGACCCGGGTTCCGATGCGGATCATCCGCGCGGCCGGCGCCGCCCCCCAGGGCACCGCGAAGGTCCTGCTTTCGGTCTACGGCGGCTACTCCGTCCCGTTCCTGGTCACCGGGTACGCGCCATGGCACCGGCCCTGGCTCGAGGCCGGCGGCGTCCTCGCCTACGCGGGCATCCGCGGCGGCGGTGAGTTCGGCGAGCAGTGGCACCTGGCCGCGACCAAGACCCACAAGCAGCGCGGCATCGACGACCTCATCGCCTGCGCCGCCTGGTTCGAGGAACAGGGCTGGAGCGCCCCCCGCTCGGTCGCCCTCAATGGCATGTCGAACGGCGGGCTCATGGTCGGCACTGTGCTGACCCAACGACCCGACCTGCTCGGTGCCGCGCTGCCAGAGGTCGGCGTCTTCGACATGCTCCGCTTCCACCTCTTCACGGCCGGACACGGCTGGGTCAGGGAGTTCGGCAGCGTCGAGGTCCCCGAGGAGCGGGCCGCACTGGAGGCGTACTCACCGCTACACCGCATCGCCAGCTCAGCGCCATACCCTCCCACTCTCGTGCTGACTGCCGACCGGGACGATCGCGTCCCGCCCGGCCCGCACTCGTACCCCTTCTTCGCTGCCCTCGCTGACGCACAGTCGGGCGACGGCGCAGTGCTCATGCGTGTGGCGCACAACGCCGGACACGCGGCCGGCCGCACCCTGGCCGAGCGCATCGACGAGCGCGCAGCCGTGCTCGCCTTCGCCGCGGAGGCACTGGCCCTGCCCGTGCCGCCGAGCACCGGCGCCAACCACCACACGCACTGACAAGGATCAAGGATGACACGTATGACCAAGCCCGGCCTGCGCCTGGCCATTGGCGCGACGGCGGCGGCGCTGCTGCTCGCGTCCTGCGGCGGAGGCGCCGGCGGCAGCAACAGCCCCTCTGCCGGTGCCACCGACGGCTCCGGTAGCCCCGGCGGATCGTTCACCGTAGCGAGCAGCGAACCGGACCACCTGACCCCCGGCAACTCGTGGTCGTTCTACCTCGAGTCGCTCATGTTTACTGGCCCGCTCACCATCGACGCCCAGACCGGTGAGACCCGCCCCGGCGCCGCCGAGTCGGTTACTTCCAGCGACCAGAAAGTCTGGACGATCAAACTCAAGCCGGGTCAGAAGTTCTCCAACGGCGAGCCGGTCACCGCCGACACTTTCGTCTCCGCGTGGAACGCCACCGCGCTCGGCTCCAACGCCTGGGCGCAGAACTCGAACTTCGCCCTGTTCGAGGGCTATGCCGACCTCAACCCGGCCCAAGGCGAGCCGAAGACCAAGTCCCTGTCCGGGGTGAAGGTCATCGACGAGAACACCATCGAGGTCACCCTCACCAAGGCGTTCGGACTGTTCCCGTACGTCATCGCCAGCTACGCGTTCGCGCCGCTGCCCAAGGCCGCGTTCGACGACCCGAAGGCGTTCGACTCGGCCCCGATCGGCAACGGCCCCTACCAGATCCAGGGCAAGCACGAGCCGAACAAGCCGATCACCTTGGTGCGCAACAAGTCCTTCCAAGGGACCGCCGGAAAGGCCGACTCGATCACCTTCAAGCCGTACACGTCCTACGGCACGGCCTACAACGACCTGCTCGCCGGGAACACCGACATCGTCTACCCGGTGCCGGCCGACCGGCTGGGCGACGCCGAGACGCGCCTGAAGGGTCGTACCGCCGTCGCGACGATCCCCAACCTCAACTACTTCGCCTTCCCCTCATGGGACAAGCGGTTCCACGACGTCCGGATTCGTCAGGCCTTCTCCATGGCCATCGACCGGGACGCTCTGACGAAGTCCATCCTCAAGGGCTCGGGTGAGCCGGCTCGCAGCATCGCGCCCAGCTCTGCCGTCGGCGCCACCGAGAACGCCTGCAGCGCCTGCGCCTACGACCCGGCCAAGGCCAAGCAGCTGCTCGATGAGGCAGGCGGTTGGACCGGACCGCTCAAGCTCTACGCGACCCAGTACGAGACGAACGACCAGATCCTGCAAGCCGTCGCTAACCAGTTGCGCACCAACCTCGGGATCAAAGACATCTCCTTCGAGACGCCGCCCTACGCCCAGCTCGACGAGAAGGTCAAGGGGAAGAAGATAGACGGGCCGTTCCTCTACTACTGGGGCGCCTACTTCCCGCACGTCGGCAACTTCCTGCAGCCGCTGCTGACCAAGGACGGCATCGCCAACGACACCGGCTACACCAACGCCGAGTTCGAGAAGCTCGTCAACCAGGCCGACAGCTCGCCCATCGAGCAGGGACTACCGCTCTATGCGCAGGCCGAAAAGCTCGCCTGGCAGGACATGCCCATCGCGCCGCTCTACTACGGCCGGTTCACTGCCGCCTGGACCAAGAACGTGACCAACGTCCCGGTCGGCGTCAACGGCCTCGGCGACCTGGGCCAGGTCTCCGTCGTCAAGAAGTAACAACCGCACCGTCCCTGCCCCGTCCTTCGCGGTAGGGCCCGAACCGGTGGGACGGGGCCGCCCCCCGCCCCGTCCCACCTTTCCCAGGGAGCCGGCGTGAGCCGATACATCCTCCGACGAGTGCTCCTCGCGATCCCGGTCGCGATCGGGGCCACGTTCCTCATCTTCCTCGTCGTCTTCGCACTTCCCGGCGATCCCATCAAGGCGCTCGCCGGCGGCCAGCACGTCCTGTCGCCATCGGTCGAGCAGGCCCTGCGGGCGCGGTACCACCTCGACGACAGCCTGCCCCTCCAGTACCTCAAGTACATGGGCGGCCTGCTCCGCGGCGACCTCGGCGAGGACTTCAACGGGCAGTCCGTCTCCGCAATCATCGCCGACAGCTGGCCGGCCACCGCAAAGCTCGGCGTCACCGCCTTCGTCATCGAGATCGTCGTCGGCATCCCGATCGGCATCTGGGCCGGCCTGCGTAAGGGCAACCCGGTCGACTACCTCGTCCTCGGCGCGACGATCCTCGCCTTCGCCGTACCGATCTTCGTCATCGGCTACACGACGCAGATCCTCTTCGGTATCAATCTCGGGTGGTTCCCGGTGGCCGGTATCGACGACGGGTGGCCAACCTCCTACCTGCTGCCCGCAATCGTCCTGGGCATCCTCGGGCTCGCCACCACAGCGCGCCTCATGCGCACCAGCCTCGTCGAGACGCTCTCCGCCGACTTCATCCGGACTGCCGTCGCCAAGGGGCTGCCACGCCGCCGGGTCATCGTCAATCACGCTTTGCGCAACTCCCTGATCCCGGTCGTCACCTACCTCGCGATCGACCTCGGAGGCCTGCTCGGCGGCGCAGTCATCATCGAGGGGATCTTCAACATTCCCGGCCTCGGCTTCCAGATCTTCGAGGGCATCAAGGCGCAGAACGGCCCTGTCGTCGTCGGCATCTCCACCCTGCTCGTGCTGATCTTCCTGGCCGCCAACCTGCTCGTCGACGTCATCTACGCCGTGCTCGACCCGAGGATCCGCTATGACTGAACCAGCCGCCGTCATCGCCGCCGAGATCGGACCGGAGGTAAGCACCGCCCCGGACAACCGCTCGGCATCCCCGACTCGCCAAATGCTTCGGGACCTCGTGACCCGGCCGCGCTTCGCGGTC
>NZ_AWQS01000043.1 GCF_000576575.1 Intrasporangium chromatireducens Q5-1 | reverse complement strand
GCCGACGAGGCCGACCGGGCCGCGCGCACCCGGCCCGGCGTCAGCGGCATACCGGCTGAGCCCGCCGTGCGGCTGACGCCCCGGGAGCACGACGTGCTCCGCCACGTCGCCGCCGGGCGGACGAACGCGGCCGTCGCGGAGGCCCTCGGCCTGCGGACGACCACGGTGAAGGCCTACCTCAAGACCGCGGCCCGCAAGCTCGGCGCGGCGAACCGGGTCGACGCCGTGCGGCTCGCGCGCGAGGCAGGTCTGCTGCCCTGACGCTCACCGCCAGCCGATCGCGTCCGTCCAGCGCTCGCGCTGCTCCGGTTCGTGGCCCTTCGTCGCGGCGAGGACCGCGGCCTGGGTGCGACTCTCGAGCCCGAGCTTGCCGAGGATCGACGTGACGTAGTTCTTCACGGTCTTCTCCGCGATGGACAGGCGCTCCCCGATCTGGCGGTTCGTCATGCCCTCCGCGATGAGGTCGAGGATCCGGCGCTCCTGCGGTGACAGGGACCGGAGCCGCGGGTCGCTGTCCTGCGGGCGCATCCAGCCGCTGCGGACCCGTGCGAGCCGCGACTCGTCGATGAGGTACTCGCCCTTCGCGATCCGGGTGATGGCGTCGACGAGGCCGGTGCCCTTGATGTCCTTGAGGACGAAGCCGTGCGCGCCGGCCATGACGGCCATGGCGAGGGCCGACTCGTCGTCGAAGGACGTCAGCACGAGCGCCTTGATCGTCGGGTCGACCGAGCGGACCTCCCGACAGGCGTCGATGCCCGAGCCGTCCGGCAGCCGGACGTCGAAGATCGCGACGTCCGGTCGCAGGGCCGGGATCCTCCGGGCGGCCTCGTGGGCCAGACCCGACTCCCCGACGACGGTGATGTCGCCGGTCGACTCGAGCAGCTCACGCAGGCCGCGTCGGACGATCTCGTGGTCATCGAGCAGATAGACCGTGATCGTCATGTCCTCACCGTCTCACGACGAGCACCGGGACGGTCGCGTGCTGGATGACATACCGGCTCACGGAGCCGAGCAGCAGGCGTTCGAAGCCGCCGAGGCCCCGGCTGCCGACGACGAGGAGGCCGGCCTTCTTCGACGTGTCGACGAGGGCCCGAGCCGGGTGCTCCTCGAAGACAAGGGTCTCGACGGCCAGGTCCTCGTGGAGCGACTTCGCCTCGGCCGCCGCCTTGGCCACCGACTCCCGGGCCGCCTTGCCGAAGAAGTCCGCGTCCTCGTCGACGATCGTCGTCCCGGCGAGGGCGCCGGACCAGCCGGTCACCGTCGAGAGGAACCACGTCTGGACGATCTCGAGGGGGGCGCCCCACCGGTGAGCCTCCTGCGCCGCCCGGTCGACGGCCTTGAGGGCGGCGTCCGAGCCGTCCACACCGACCATGACCGGGTGCCGCGGTCCGGGCAGCACGACGTTGCCGTCGGGCACGACGGCGACGTCGCACTTCGAGTGCGCGACGACTCCGTAGACGACCGAGCCGATGAAGATCTGGCCCAGCCTCGAGCGGCTCGGGTGACCGACGACGACGAGGTCGGCCGACTCGGACTCGTCGACGAGCGCGTTGGCGGCGTTGTCGGCATGGCCGATCACCGTCACGTCCGACTCGTCGAGGACCTTCAGGGCCCGCTTCTGGCCGTCGGCCGCGAGGTCACGGGCGAGCTGGTGCGGGTCGAACGGCGCCGCGGCCCCCATCCCGATCCCGTTGTAGGGCCACGGGATCGCTGCGACGACGCGCAAGCCGACCCCGCGCTGCCTGGCCTGCGTCGCGGCCCAGTCCACCGCCGACTCGGCCGCCGGTGACCCGTCGAAACCAACGACGATGCTGTGGGTGGTGGGAACCGTATCCATGACTCCTCCTTGGTCGCATCCGCCACTGCGATCCTCTCCGGAGGCGGTTGCGGCGGGCAGGGACGAAGGTCCCGCACGTGGGGTGGGACGCGTCAGCGAGCCGGCCGGGGCACCCGCCACACGAGGGTCGTGCCCTCCCGCGGCCCGGAGCGGATCTCGAGCGTGCCGCCCCACTGCTCGGCCCGGTCGGCGAGGTTCGCGAGGCCGCTGCGGGGAGCGTCCTCGGGGATGCCCACGCCGTCGTCCTGCACGGCGACGGTCACCTGCGAGGCCACCGTGACGCGCGCGCGCACCGAGGAGGGCTTGGCATGGCGGGCGGCGTTGGCGATCCCCTCGCGCAGCACCGCGACGACGTCCCGCCGCAGGTCGCCGTTGAGCGAGTCGAGCCGGCCCTCGACGGTCAGCTCCGGCGTGAACCCGAGGGCGTCGGCGTAGTCGACCGCCACGCCGTGCAGCTCCGCGACGGCGTCGCTCATGCTGCTCGACCCCGCCCCGGTCCGGTGCAGCTCGAAGATCGTGTGCCGGATGTCCTTGATGGCGGTGTCGAGGTCGTCGACGGCCTCGAGCACCCGCTCGCGCACCACGGGATGGACGGTGAGCGGGGAGGCCGACTGGAGGGAGAGGCCGGTCGCGAACAGCCGCTGGATGACATGGTCGTGCATGTCGCGGGCGATGCGGTCGCGGTCCTCGAGAAGGGCCATGCGGGCCCGGTTGCGCTGCCCCTGGGCGGCGGCCAGCGCCAGGCCGGTCTGTCGGGCGAAGTCGGCGAGCGGCCGCAACCGGGCGGCCTCGGCCCGTCCCAGCCCGTCGTCGCCGGGCGGCCACGCGACGAGCAGCAGGGCGAAGGGCACCTCGGCGATGACGGCCGGCACGACGGCCACCTCGACGTCCGGGCCCGTCCCGAGCACCGACAGCGCGGAGGCTCTGAGCCGGTCCGCCCCGCTGCCCTCGCGGAGCAGCCGCGCCCCGTCGCCGAGCGCCCAGGCCGACCGCCAGTCCTCCGGCTCGAGCGGTCCGGGGCCGGCGCCCGACGTGCTCGAGCCGAGCCAGACACCGCCGTCCTCCCACAGCACGACGGCGACGGCCGCCGCGCCGCTGAGGAGCTGGACGTCCTCGACGAGCATGGCGAGCGCCGGCCCGTCGTCGTCCGCCTGGAGCAGCTGTCGGCTGAACCGGACGACCGCCGACGACCACTCGGTCTGGCGCTCGACCTGGTCGTACAGGCGCGCGTTCTGGATCGCGATCCCGGCGGCGGCGGCCAGCGCCACGACCATCGACTCGTCGGCCTCGCTGAACTCGTCGGCCCCCTGCTTGTCGGCGAGGTAGAGGTTGCCGAAGACCTCGTCCCGGGTGCGGACGGGCACCCCGAGGAAGCTGCGCATCTCGGGGTGGTTCGGCGGGAAGCCCTGCGACGCGGCGTGCTGGTGGATGTCGCGGATCCGCAGCGGCTGCGGCTCCTGGATCAGCAGGCCCAGCACGCCCTTCCCGGTCGGCAGGTCACCGATGGCGGCCCGCACCTCCGGGCTCACCCCGTGGGTGACGAACTCGACGAGACGCTCGCCACCGGGGCCGAGCACCCCGAGCGCTCCGTAGCGCGCGTCGACGAGCCGGCACGCGGCCGCGACGATCCGCTCGAGGACGTCCGGCAGGTCCAGGTCCGAACTGATCGCCAGGACCGCGTCGAGCAGCGAGGTGAGCTGCGACTGTGACGTGCGGGCCGCAGAGACGGTCGCACCGAGCCGCTCGCGCAGCTCGTCCTGGCCGTCCGTCCTCCCACCCGAGATCAGGCGGGCCTGACTGCCCCGGAGGCCCTCCATACAGCGATGGTATGTCGCCCACCTCCCCGGCGGGGCCCTGTCGGCCCGGTGGGGCGCAGATCACCCCGCCCCCGCCGGACGAGGCGTCCGAGCGGGAGCGAGGTGAGCGGCATACGGACTCAGCTCTGCGTGAGCACGACCTTGAGCGCGGCCGTCTCGCCGGCGCGCCGGAAGACGTCGTAAGCCTTCTCGAAGTCGTCCATCGCGAAGCGGTGCGTCACGAAGCGTCCCGCGTCGAACTGGCCGGCCGCGACGAGCCGCAGCAGGGTCGGGGTCGAGTACGTGTCGACCAGGCCGGTCGTGATCGTGACGTTCTTGATCCAGAGGTCCTCGAGGTGCAGCGTGGCCGGGCCGCCATGGACGCCGACGTTCGCGACGTGCCCACCCGGCCGGACGAGGCGCGTGCAGAGCTCGAAGGTCTCCGGCACGCCGACCGCCTCGATGACGACGTCCGCCCCGAGGCCCTCGGTGAGACCACGGACCACCTCGACCGGGTCGTCCTTCGTGCTGTCGACCGTGACGTCGGCGCCGAACTGCTTGGCCGCATCGAGCCGCGGGGCCGCGATGTCGATGGCGATGACGTGGCTCGGGCTGAACAGGCCCGCGCCGAACATGGCGGACAGCCCGATCGGGCCGGAGCCGACGACGGCGACGGTGTCGCCCGGACGGACCTGTCCGTTCAGCACGCCGACCTCGTAGCCGGTCGGGCCGATGTCCGCGAGCATGAGGACCTGCTCGTCCGAGACGCCGTCAGGGATCGGGTAGGTCGACGAGTCGGCGAACGGCACCCGCACGAAATCGGCCTGCGTGCCATCGATCTTGTGTCCGAGGATCCAGCTGCCGCCACCGAGGCACTGGCTGTAGCTGCCGACGCGGCAGTACCGGCACGTGCCGCACGAGGTGATGCACGAGACGAGGACGCGGTCGCCGGCCTTGACCCGGCGCACCCCGCCTCCGACGGCGACGACGGTGCCGACCGCCTCGTGGCCCAGCACGCGGCCCGGTGTCACGGCGGGCACGTCGCCCTTGAGGATGTGCAGATCCGTCCCGCAGATCGTGACCGCCTCGACGCGGACGATCGCGTCGCTGTCGTCGACGAGCACGGGGTCGGGGATCGCGTCGTACGACGCCTGTCCCGGACCGTGGAAAACCATGGCACGCATGGGGAGCCTCCTTGACTCGGTGGGTCGCTTCGACCCTAGGGACGGCGGACTCGCCCGTGCTGGGACGAAGGTCCCGTCAGCGGGGTCGACGGGTGAGATGGCGCCACAGCCAGCCGGAGGGGACGAAGCGCCCCTCGACGACATACGCGGCGGTCGGCTCGTGCGCGAGGGTCGCGTCGAGGACCCGCCGCGTGCTGGTGGGGGCGGCGAGGAGGAGCCGGTCACCGGGGCGCAGGACCTCGTCGGGCCCGGGGCCGGGCAGGCTCTCGCCGTCGCGGACGAGGGCGAGGGCGACGGCGTGGAGAGAGGTGTCGCGGTCCACCGGGCTGCGCATCAGGGTGCCGAGGGTCAGAGTGCCGGCGTCGAGCCAGGCGGCGAGGGCGGGCGCCGACTCGGCATCGAGGTCGAGCAGCCACAGCTCCGGGGTGCCCGTGCCGCACTGGTCGACGAGGCGGGTCACCATCTCGGCGCACCAGGCCTCCCCCATCCGGGGCACGAACGGGAGGAACGCCATCAGGCCGGGGTTGGTGAGGCGGGCCATGACCTCGCGGCTGGTGATCTCGGCCGCCGTCATCCCGAAGTCCACCTCGAGCGCGTCGAAGAGGGGCACGTTGGAGGCCCGGTGCTCGAGGGCGACGGTGAACAGGTTGCGGTTCACGCCCGCGGCCGCGTCGAGCAGCCACAGGTTCGTCGTGTCGTCGTCCGCGGCCGCGACGAAGGCGACGGCCGACTCCAGGTCCGCCTCGTGCAGCTCCTCGACCTCCCCCGTCGAGGGGCCACTACCCGACGAGGGCCACCAACCGTCGAAGGGCCACTACCCGACGCCTCCGGCTCCTTCCGTTCCCGGGCTTGGGACCGTTCCAACCGGGCCAACGCCGACGCTCCGCCCATCACCCGCGTCACCGGGACGTGCTCGTCCTGCAGGTCTCGCACCATCTCGTCGGCGAACCGGCCCTGCCCGCAGACCACCCACCGCCCGTGTGGGAGCGGCTGGCGGCGGGCCGGCAGTTCGGTCCCCGGCGGGCTCGTCAGCCAGGACATCAGCTGGTAGGCAGCCGGCGACCGGGCGAGGATCCGCAGGTGGTTGCCGAACCGGTCGAGCGGGTTGACGACGAACCACGCGTCGAAGGACCGCATCCGCTCGGCCATCTCCCGGGAGGAGGTCAGCGCGATGACCGGCAGCCCCGGCCGGAGCAGAGCGGCCGTCATGGTGACGTCGAGGTTCGTCTGGTCGTCGTCGGTCATCGCCAGCACCCCCTCGCATCGTGGGTGCGCCAGGCCGGCCAGCACGAGGTTGCGCGTCTCGCGGGCATTGCCGTAGAGGGCCGGGGTGTCGGCCCGGTAGTCGTCGAGGTCGACCGACGAGGTGCGGCTCTCGTCCTCGTCGACAACGACGAACCGCCGACCGAGGTCGTCCAGGGCACGGGCGATGCGCCGCGTCGTGTTGCCGTAGCCGACGAGGATGTGGAACGGCTCCGGCAGGTGGGTCACCTTGCGGGACACGTGCCGGCGGGTGATCGCCCGCCGGAAGGAGCGGTCCTGGGTCAGGGCGAGGAGCGAGCCGATGCCGTAGGCCCAGCCGACGACGGACAGGTAGATCACGGCCGTGACCCAGAGCCGCTGGGCGACGCTGAACTCGAACGGCGTCTCCCCGAAGCCGATCGTGGTGGCGGTGTAGCTCACGACGTAGAACGCGTCGAACAGGCTCATCCGCACGACCGTCCCGTCGGGCTCGGTCTTGGGGATCAGGGTCAGCCCGACGACGCTGACGGAAAAGATGAGGATGATCGCGATGAGGGGGTAGCGCATCCGTCGCAGGAAGAGCAGCAGTGCGCTCGCGGGGTCGGCGGCCTCGTCCCGGCTCAGCGCGAGCGCCTCCGGGGTGATCCGACCCTTCGTCTCGTGACCCTCGTCCTCGTGCGTGAGCCGGAACCAGGCGAGCAGCAGCGGGTTGCCCACGGGTCCTCCTAGCGCCGCTGGAAGGAGACCGTCTCGATGACGAGCAGGACGACGGAGACGACGTTGGCGAAGAGGGCTCCGGCCGACATCGACACGACGCTCGCGGTCGCCTCGGGGGTCAGGCCGGCGGTCGAGACCTGCGTCGCATACGTCCAGAGGATCCCGGCGGCGATGAGCTGGAGGGAGGCGACGAGGCTCGTGGCCAGGTGGATCGCCCCGATCTGGGTCCGGTCGCCGAGCTTGAGGACCGTTGCGACGACGTTGACGACGACGGCGGCGAACAGCTCGTAGACGTTGTGCACGTCGGGGTCGTTGAGCGGCCCGATAAAGAAGCCGAAGTTGAGCGTCGCAGCGAGCAGGACGAAGAAGCCGAAGATCACCTTCTCCAGGTTCATGCGCGCTCCATCGCCGGGTGCAGTGATGCTACCCCTGTGACCGCTGGGACTAACTGCTGTCGCGCCGAGGGGCCGGGCGGGGTCAGACGGCGCGGATGCCCTGGTCGTGCAGGACAGAGCGGGCCCGGCCCCAGGCGCGTTCGTCGGAGAAGGCGTACCACTGGTCGGCGAGGCCGAGGTCGTGGACCGTGTCCTTGAACCGGCGGAAGGCGCCGCGACCGCGGATCGCGACGGACAGGATCGTCTCGTGCTCACCGGCGAGGGCGGTGAAGTCGGCCATGTCCTGCCACTCGCTGTCACTGTCATGGTCGATGTAGAGCCAGAGGTCGTCGTCCTCGGCCTGGTCCTCGCCCTCCTCGGCCGGGTCACCCCAGTAGCGGGAGCCGTGCCGGAGGAAGGCGTGGATGGCCTCTCCGGTGTCGAGGTGCAGGTAGCCGCCCGGCTCGTCGCCGGCGTTGCGCATGACGTCGACGAGTTCCTCGAAGTCGACGGCGAGCGTCCGGCCGCGGCGCTCCGTCCTGGTCAGGAGCGCCCCGATCTCCGAGGCGAGGATCTCGTCCCCGGTCCAGTTCCGCTGCTGCAGGCTCGTGCGGAGCCGCTCGAGCGGGCTGGTGAGGCGCTTGCGGAGCGGTTTGTTGGCCCGGTAGGCCCGCATCAGGACGGTCCCGACCTGCTGCAGCACCAGGGAGAGGTCCTTGTCCGCGATCTCCTCGAGGAGCGCGTCGACGCTCTTGGCCGCGGCAGCCCGGACGGCGAACCGGTCGGCGGGGGGCAGCTGCGTCGCGGGGAGCGGCACCTCACGGCTCACCCGGCCGTCCTGGTCTGGGACCGTGCCCCACCCGACGAGCGGCACCGGGATCGGTGAGAGCCCCACCGTGTCCTCGGGGTCGAGGAGCGCCTCGACGCGACAGTCGTGCGTCCAGCAGCGGTCCGAGTCGAAGACGTACGTGAAGCGTTCGCCCACCGACAGGGTCTCGGCGAGGACGAGGTCGGGTGACAGGTGCCGGTCCCGGCGCCGTTGGGTCGGTCGCCCGGACGTCTGCCGGGTGAAGGTCCGGTCCCGCATCGTGTCCCACCGCCCGAAGGCGATGTCGACGGCGAGGCCGAATTGATCGAGGGTGGCCGACGGGGGGACGACCATGAGCCGGCCGGGAGACGGCACGAGGGTCCGTCCGTCACCGGCGGTCAGGTCGACCTGAATCCGCAACCACGCTTCAACCACTCGCCCAACTCTGCCAGCATTTCCTGCGGGCCTGGCACGGGGCGCCCCTCCGTGACCGACCCGTAGCCGTATCAGCCCGAAGGAGCGCCCGTTTCGCTGCCGAGACGACCATCACGGCACGCGCCCCCGGGCCTGGGCAGGGCCGGGAGCGCGCGCCGTGAGTGTTGGTCCCCTATTCGACCGTCACGCGGATCGTGCTCAGGACGTCCGATCTCGTGTCCGAGGTGAGGACCCGAACGGTGTAGGTGCCCGGCGTCGTCCACGCGTGTCGCGCCCGGATCGTGGCGGTCCCGTCTCCTGTCAGCGTGGACACCGTCGCGTCGACCGTCTCGGTGCCGTCCCCGAACTGGACCCGAGCCACGTACGTGCTGTCCGGTGTCCCGCCCGAGGCCGTCCCCAGGCTGACCGTGGCCTCGCTGCCGGTCGTGACGGTCTGGTCGCTCGCCGGCTTCACGGCAAGGGGCGCGCCGTCGTCGGCGACCGCGAAGACATGGATGCGTCCCACTGCCCCGGGGTCACCGGTCTGGGTCGGCAGCGTGATCGACGTGACGGCTTCTCCGGAGGGGATCGTCAGCGGCTTCGTCGCGAAAAGCTTGGCGTGGCAGCCATCGGTGCCGGTCCCATTGAGCCGGTAGGCCATCTCGACCGCGACGACGTTGCCGTACTTCGCCGCACCGCACCAGTCGCCGTACTGAACGGGGTAGTCCACGGAGCTCCCGTCGGTGAAGTTGACCTTGGCCATGGTGTCCTGGTCCCGCTGCGTGGCGGTCCCGATGAGCGAGAGCCGCGTCGCCCCCGGTGCTAGCTGGACGGTCAACGTCTGGCCCACGCCGGTGGCATTGTCCTTCTCGCCGAGCGGGATGGCCGGCATGGAGAAGCGCAGATCGGTCCCGGGGACCGTCACGATCCGCCCGGGTGCGGCCCCGGCGTCGTTCAGGGCGTCACGCGACAGACCGGCCCGATCGCCATCGCAGGGCACCATCGTCCCAACCCTGCCGACGCAGACCGAGTCAAATCCGGCAGCATACGACGGGACGGAGGCCCGGTGGACGGTCGCTCCGCCGAGGACGCTCACCGAGCCCTGCCTGTCCGTCACAGTGATCCGCGGCTGGTACCAACCGGGCTCCTTCCAGGTGTGCGACCCGGTGACGGTGAACGAGCCGAGGTCGCCGGCACTGATCGTGCCCTCGGACGTCGACCCGTCACCCCACGAGATCGTCGCGCTGAAGGCATCGGGCGTCGTGCCCTTCCCACCCGAGAAGGTCGCGAGCGTCCCGCTCCACGACTCACCCTGCATCGTCTCGGCCGCGGGCGCGGCTGAGACCTTCAGCGACGTGTTCTCCGCCTTCGAACCGTCCGTGAGAAGCTCCATCTCGGCGAGATTGGGGGTTTCCCCGCCGACGGTCTTGGTCACCACGAGGCGGTATGACGTGTAGGTGCCGTTGTCGGCCAGCTCGAACGGGCGGGTCTGGTTGCGCCAGCGGAAGTTCTGCCCCGTGCGAGTGTCCAGAGTCCGCCACGTCTTGCCGCCGTCCTTCGACCCTTCGACCCGCCAGGCTGCGGGGTCGCCCGGCTTGGGACCCGAGGTGAGCGTGTACCAGGTGGCCCGCTGACCCACCCCGGAGAGGGTGTAGGTGACGGCGGGGGTCGGCGAGGTGAACTCGACCGACGTCCTGGAGGAGTTGTCGAAGAGGGGCGCAGCATCGTCAGCCCCAACTGCGGTGGCGGTGCCGTGGCCCGGTCCAGTGGCGTCCCGGAGCGGCTGCGGGGCCTCGGTGCCCTGAGTGAGGGCCGGCGGCGCGTCCTGCGCCCGTGACCCGTAGGGGGACGGCTTCGCGCCCATGGCGAAGTCAATCCGCGCCGCACCGCCCAGCAGCGACTGGTTGATCGAGACGCTCTTGTGCTTCTGGCCGTTCACCGTGAGGCCCTGGATGTAGAGGTTGTCCTCGCTGTTGCCGGGCGCCGAGATGACGAGGTCGCCGCCCGTGCGATGCACCGTCGCCTTGGTGAACTTCGGCGACCCGACCGCCCACTCGGCGGAGCCCACCTGCAGCGGGTAGACACCCAGCGCCGACAAGACGTACCACGCAGACATCTCGCCGTTGTCCTCGTCGCCCGGGTAGCCCTGGCCGATCTCGGAGCCGACGTAGAGCCGCCGCAGGATCTCGCGGACCTTCTCGGCCGTCTTCCACTGCTGGCCGGTCCAGTCGTACATGTAGGCGATGTGGTGCGAGACCTGGTTGCTCTGCCCGAGCTGCCCCATCCGGACGTCGCGGGCCTCGACCATCTCGTGGATCACGCCGCCGTACCCGCCTGGCTTCGTGGCGGTCTCCGGGGTCGCGAAGAACTCGTCGAGCTTCTTGGCGAGCGCGTCGCGACCGCCGTAGAGGTTGGCCAGGCCGGTCCCGTCGAAGGGCGCGTGGAAGGCGAAGTTCCACCCATTGGTCTCGGTGAAGTCGCCACCCCAGGCCTCCGGGTCGAAGGCCTTCGCGAAGCTGCCGTCAGCCGCCCGGCCCTGGAAGAACCCGGTCTTGGGGTTGAACACGTTGACGTAGTGCGTCGCGCGCTCCAGGAAGTACTTCGACTCCTCTGTCAGCTGCGCGCGCCGGTTCGCAGGGGTGGCTGGGTCCTTCGCCAGCGCGGCCGCCATGTTGCCGATGCCGAAGTCGTTGATGAAGCCCTCGAGACCCCACGACACGCTCTCTCCCGTCTGGGTGCTCGTGTAGCCGAGGAAGATCGAGGTATCGAGGCCCTTGCGGCCGACCGCGCTGGAGGTCGGCAGGACGGTGGCGTTCTTCAGAGCAGCGTCATAGGTGCCCAGGGGGTCAGGCAGTTCGACACCCTTGAGGTAGGCATCCGCGAAGGCGACGTCCGAGCTCGTGCCTGTCATCAGGTCGGCGTACCCCGGGGATGACCAGCGGGCGACCCAGCCGCCGTCGCGGTACTGCTGGACGAAGCCGTCCGCGATCTCAGCAGCAACCTCGGGATAGAGGAGCGAGTATGCCGGCCAGACGGTTCGATAGGTGTCCCAGAACCCGTTGTTGACGTAGATCTTGCCGTCCTTGATGGCGGCGTTCGTCGCAGTCGGCGTCGCGGATCCTGACTTTCCTGCAACAGGGCTCGCGTACTGGTAGCGCGGAGCGCTTGCGCTGCCGGTGTTCTCGAACTGGCTGTTGGGATAGAGGTTCAGCCGGTAGAGGTTCGAGTAGAGCGTGCCCCGTTCCGCGTCCCCGACGACGTCGGCGTTGGTCTGCACCTGCACGACGCCGAGGCGGTCGTTCCAAGCCGTCTTCGCAGCGGCTCGCACCTGGTCGAAGCTGCGTGAGGCGAGCTCGAGGGCGTGGTTGTGCCGGGCTTGGTCGAGCGAGATGAACGAGGTCGCCAGCTTGAGGACGACCTGCTTGTCGCTGCTCGTGTCGAAGGTCGCGTATCGCGTCCCGGCGTGACCGTTCGGGGCTGTGCCTGCGCCCGTCGCGGGGCGGTCGAACGTCCCGAAGACGAACATCCGGCTGCGCCCGGCCGACAGACCGCTCCCGTTGTCGACCCAGCCGGTGAGGGTTCCGGCTGAGGTGTCCAGCGTGAACGTCCCGCTGTCGTTGACGGTGTCGAGGACAAGGTGGCCGGCGGGGGCCGAGGCTGGGAAGGTGAACCGGAACATGCCGCCATGGTCGGCCGGTGTCATCTCGGCGGTGAGGCCGCCTGCGAGCGCCGCCTTGTAGTAGTCCGGCCGCGCGACCTCGGTGGCATGGTCGAACGCCAGGCCCCGTCCGGAGGCACTGCCCGTTGGTGTGCCGCTCGCGATCGACGGCATGACGGACAGCTGGTTGCGGTCTCCCATCCAGGGGCTCGGCTCGTGGGAGATCGCGAGGCCCTGCAGGACCGGGAGGTTCGCGGAGTTGTTCCGGGCCTGGTAGTAGTACTGCCACGACTGGGAGTTCGCGTCCGTTACCGGGGTGAAGAACGTGAACCCGTTCGGCATCGCACTGATCGGCAGGTTGTTGCCGCGGGAGAACGAGCTCGAAGCGTTGGTCCCACGTCGGGTGTCGACGAAGTTGGTCAGGTCCTTCGCGTCGATCGCAGTCGGTTGCGCGACCACCGAGAGATCATCGATCCAGCCGCCGAAACGGGTGTTCTGCTTGCCCGTCGGGTTGTCATAGCCGATGAGGATGCGGTCCACGGTCTTGCCGGCCGCGACGGCGCCGACCTGGAGGGTGACGGCGTTCCACTGGTTGGCGTAGAGGATCTTTCCCTTCCCCTGTCCGCCCGGGCTGCCGAGCACTCCGTGCGCGTCCTTGACTGGGAGGTCGGACAGGTAGGTCCCGTCCGTGAAGTGCAGGTCGATGGCGGCGTAGGTGGAGGGATAGCTGAGGTCACCGGAGATCATGTCGGGGAAGATCTTGTAGCTCAGCCGGGTGGTGTCGCTGACTGGCAGCTCGACGTCGAAGAGCCGGTTCCAGGCATAGCCGCGCCCGTCATCGGTGTGTCCGCCTGAGAAGCGCAGCGCCTTGACACCCGTCCACCCAACGCTCGGCTTGATGTTGTAGCCGGAGATCGGTCCGGACCCAACCTTCGTGACCATGGGCGTGACCGTGCCGCCGCCCGTCGACCCGTCGGAGATGTCCCAGTCGGCGAGCTGGACGAGCCCGCCGCTGTGCACCGCGGTCACGTTGAGGCGGTAATAGGTGTATGCCGCTGGGCTCGTGGCCTCGAACGTGCGCGTCGCGAAGCGGCTGGGGAAGTCGATGCCGGTCTGCCGGTCGAGGTCGGTCCACGTACTCCCGTCCGTGGAGCCCTGGAGGGTGAAGTCCCTGGGGTCGCGCTCGGGCGCATCGTTGGCGGAGGTGAGTGAGTAGCGCACGACCTTCGCCGGTGCCGACAGCTGGTAGCGGACCCAGCCAGTCGGCTGGAACGCGAGCCACTTCGTGTCCGGGTTCGCGTCGGCGAGGTTGGCGGCCACCTCGTTCGGCGCGTTCTCCGCGCTCGCCGTCACGTCGACAACGGCGCCGAGGAGGCTGCCGTTCGCTGAAGCAGTCCCTGACACGTTGCGTTGGCGCGGCCCGTCGGGGCTGGTCTCGACGGTCGATACGGCGGGTTGCGGCTGATCCGCCTCGAACGAGGTCGAGAAGTCACCGGCTCCCATCGCCGTGGGGGCGGCCGGCGTGGCGGAGGCGGCGGTGCCTGCGGCTGCTGCCATCGTGAGTGGCGCGCCGACGACGGCGAGACTCGTGATCATGACGATGGCGGCCCATCTGCCGGACCGCCCACTGCTTCTGACACCCATCGGTCTGTCCTCCGTCTTGTGCATGGAGCCGTGGCCGTGCCGGCCGACGATGTCCGTCGAGCCTCAGGGGGACCGACGAGTAGGTCAACAGGACGGACGGGTCCTGTCCTTCCTGTCGTCCGGTCCGGACATCGCGTGGGGCGCTACTGTCCAGTCATGCAGAGCGCCACCTTCACCATCGCGGCCCCCGACGGCACGAGCCTGCACATCAACCGCTGGCTGCCCGACGGCCCGGCCAAGGCGGTGGTCCAGATCGCGCACGGCATGGCGGAGCACTCCGAGCGGTACGCCCGCTTCGCCGAGCAGCTCACCTCGGCCGGCTACGCGGTCTATGCCCAGGACCACCGGGGCCACGGCCTGACGGCCAGCGCCCCCGAGGACGAGGGATACTTCACCGACGCCGGCGGATTCGCCACCGTGGTCGACGACCTGCACCTGGTGACCGAGCGCGCCAAGGCCGAGCAGCCCGGGCTCCCGTTCTTCCTCCTCGGTCACAGCATGGGCTCGTTCCTCGCCCGCTCGTATGCCGCTCGGTTCGGCGACGAACTCGACGGGCTGATCCTGTCGGGCACCGGCGGCGACCCGGGCCTGCTCGGCAAGGTCGGCCAGCTCGTGGCCACGGTGGAGGGACGCCTGCGCGGACGCCGTCACAAGAGCACTCTGCTCAACACCCTGACCTTCGGGCAGTACAACAAGCCCTTCCAGCCCAACCGGACCGACTTCGACTGGCTCTCCCGGGACGACGCCGAGGTCGACAAGTACATCGCCGACAGCCGCTGCGGCAACGTCTTCACGAGCGGGTTCTTCGCCGACCTGCTCGGGGGCATCGCCGAGGTCAGCTCGGACGACACGGTCTCCCGCGTCCCGAAGGACCTGCCGATCCACCTGGTGTCCGGCGCGATGGACCCGGTCGGCGATCGCACCAAGGGAGTGCAGCAGGTCGCCGGGCAGTACCGGCGCCTCGGCGTCGCCGACGTCACGACGAAGTTCTGGCCAGAGGCACGTCACGAGGTGCTCAACGAGACGAACCGCGACGAGGTCTCCGCAGAGCTGATCGGGTGGCTGGACGCCCACGTGCCCGCCTGACCCGCGCGCCCCGTGCCCCTGGCGAGCAGCCGGCCCTCCTGGCGTGCCTGCCTCAGCGCCCCACTCCGAGACGCTTCGAGAAGAAAGTTCGAAACTTCCTGTAACGATGCCATCCCCACCCCGATGTAGGTGTCGAACGAGGCGCCTCTCGGACCCCCGAGCGAGAGGCGCCTTGTTCATGCCTCCCAGTCCCGGTTCGGGGCTCGCGCCGGCCCGGACCCTGCCGCGCCGGCCCCGAGCCGGGGTGACGGATTGTCCTTTCGACAGGACGGATCGTGCTCTCGATCGTGCGGATCGTGCTGTCGATTGGGATGCTCAGGGAGCGGGCCGGGTGCGCTCCTCGAGCCGGACCGGGTCGAGGATGACCACCTCGCGGCCCTGCACCTCGACGAGCCCGGCCTCGGCGAACGCCGCCAGCTTGCGGCTCAGCGTCTCGGGCGTCGTGCCGAGCAGCGAGGCGATGTCCTTCTTCGCCAGCGGCAGCCGTGCCACGACCCGGCCGTCCCGACGCTGCGTGGGCAGGTCGATGAGGTATCCGGCCAGCCGGCCCTCGACGTCGGAGGCGGTCAGGTCGGCAATGGTGCGCTCCGCCTCGTCGAGCCGGCCGGTCACCGTGCGCAGCATGCGCAGGGCGATGTCCGGATAGTGCTGCACCAGCGCCCCGAGCTCGCGGTGGTCGAAGCTGCACAGCTCGACGTCCCCGAGCGCGACGACGAGGTCGTCCGGCCGCTCGCCGGTGACGAACGCCGTCTCCCCCATGAAGTCGCCCGGCTCGAGCACCCGCAGCAGCCGCTCCTGGCCGCCGGCGCTCAGGTGCGACACCTTGACCCGGCCCCGGTGCACGACGAGCAGGTGTGACACGTCGTCCCCCGGGCGGTGGATCGTCTCGCCGGTCGAGCGCCGGAGGGGACGGGCGTACGTCGCGACCTCGTCCTGCTCCTCCGGGCTGAGCCCGGCGAACAGCGGCACGATCGCGACGCACGACGTCCCCGGCGGGTGGCTCACAGGGCGGGCTCCTTCTGCCTGGTCGGCTCGCGGCCGGCCGCGGTCGTGCCACCGGCCTCCCCCGCCCGCCGCGGTCCGCGCAGCCGGACGAGGCGCAGGGCGTTGAGGATGACGAGCAGCACGCTGATCTCGTGGACCAGCATGCCACCGGCGAGCTGCACGACCTGCAGCAGCACGCCCGCGACGAGCAACCCGACCGTGAGCAGGGCGAGGGCGGTGTTCTGCTTCATCACCCGCACCGTCGCCCGCGCCACCCGACGGGCGTGCGCGAACTGGTCGAGCCGGTCGGTGAGCAGGACGACGTCAGCTGTCTCCATCGACACGTCGGTGCCCGCCCCGCCCA
The DNA here is from genome assembly GCF_000576575.1 of Intrasporangium chromatireducens Q5-1. Taxonomy (GTDB): domain Bacteria; phylum Actinomycetota; class Actinomycetes; order Actinomycetales; family Dermatophilaceae; genus Intrasporangium_A; species Intrasporangium_A chromatireducens. The sequence continues at coordinate 8,576 of NZ_AWQS01000043.1, read as the reverse complement.
TCGCGATGCCGACGTCGGCCGTCGCGAGCGCGGGTGCGTCGTTGACCCCGTCGCCGATCATCGCGACGCGGCGCCCTTGCGCCCGTAGCTCCTCGACGAACGCCGCCTTGTCCTGCGGCAGCAGGCCCGCCCGCACCTCGTCGAGGCCGAGCCGCTCGCCGACGAGTCGCGCGGTGTGCGCGTTGTCCCCGGTCAGCATCACCACCTGCCGTATGCCGCTGTCCCTGACCTTTGCGAGGGCGTCCGCGGCCTCCACCCGGACCTCGTCGGCCACGGCGACCAGTCCGGCGAGGTGACCGTCGACGGCGACGTGGACGACGGTCGCTCCCCGCTGCTCGTGGGCGGTGGCGCTGAGGACGGCCCGGTCGTCGACGGCGATGCCCCGCTCGGTGAGGAGTGTCCGGCGGCCCGCGAGGACGGGCCGGCCATCCACCCGGCCGGCGATCCCCAGCCCCGTGACGACCTCGACGTCCGTCAGGTCGGAGCTGAGCGGCATACCGCGTTGCTCGGCGTGCGCGACGATGGCGCGGGCGACGTGGTGCTCTGAGGTCGACTCGAGGGCCGCGAGGAGGGTGAGGAGCGCGTCCTCGGCGAGGCCACCGAGGGCCTGGACCGCCGTGACGACGGGGCGGCCGACGGTGAGCGTCCCGGTCTTGTCGAGCACGAGCCTGTCCGCGGCGGCGAGGTCCTCGAGCGACTCCCCGCCCTTGACGAGCACGCCGTGCCGGGCGATGTTGCCGAGGCCTGCGACGGCGGCGACCGGCACGGAGATGACGAGGGCGCCGGGGCAGGCAATGACGAGGAAGGTCAGCGCGAACTCGAGGTCCCGCGTCCACGCCAGGACGACGACGGCGAGCACGACGATCGCCGGCGTGTAGACCTGCGCGAAGCGCTCGAGGAAGCGCTGGCGCCGGGTCCGCGACTCCTGCGCCTCCTCGACCAGCTCGATGATCCGCGCGAAGGTCGTCTCGTCGCCGACCCGGTCCGCGACCACCTCGAGGTAGCCGGACTCGGCGAAGGTCCCCGCAAAGACGCGGTCCCCGACCCGCTTCGTGACGGGGACCGGCTCGCCGGTGATCGAGGCCTCGGTGACGGCGGCGGTGCCGGTGAGGACCGCACCGTCGACGGCGATGCGCTCCCCGTTGGTGATGAGGACCGTCTCACCCTCGAGCACCTCGTCGGCGTCCACGGTCACCCGCCGGCCGTCACGCAGGACGGTCGCCCGGGTCGGCGCGAGGTCGACGAGCTCTCGCAGCGAGGCACGGGTCCGGTCCAGGCTGCGGGCCTCGAGCCACGCCCCGAACAGGAAGAGGAAGGAGACGACGGCCGACTCGACGTACTCGCCGATGACGAGGGCACCGACGACGGCGATCGTGACGAGCAGGTCGATGCTGAACGCCTTGGCCCGCAGGGCCTGCACGGCCCGCAGCGCGATCGGATAGCCGGCGAGCAGGCTGGAGGCAAGTAGGGCGGCGTCGCGCCACGCCGTACCGACCGGTGGGGTGAGCTGGGACAGGGCCAGCGCGACGAGGAGGAGCCCGCCTGTGGTGAAGGCGATCCGGCTCCTTACCCGCTGGGTCAGGGTCAGAGCCACGTCAGGCCACCTTTGTCGCGAGAACCGGGTAGCCGAGCCCGGTCACCACCTCGGCCAACTCAGCCGCGGAGACGCTGTTCGGGTCGAACGTCACGCGGACCTTGTTGGAGTTGAAGAGGACCTTCGCCTCGGCGACACCGGCGGTGCGCTCCAGGGCGCCCTCGATCTTCTTGACGCAGCTGGGGCAGGTGAACGGTTCGGTCGTGAGCCGGGCAGTACGCATGTGATGCTCCTTGGGGTTCGCCCCGGTCGCTCCGGGGTCACCCTCAGTTCATGTCTCCCGGTCGTCTCACGCCTTGACCCACGTCAAGCGGCGACCGCCCGACACTTGACGTGGATCAAGTCGCGCCTGCTCGGACACGGGTTCCATCGAGGGAAGCGAGAGAGGTGCACGACATGGCGACGACGGTCCAGGCCCGGATCTGGCCAGATCAGGTGAGGCTCCCCGGACAGCTCGGTGCACCGGCGGGGCCACTCGACCTCAGGGTTCCCTATGCCGTCCACCACGCGGCGCGCGCCGACCTCGAGCGGTTCGGCGGCGCAGTCCGTCGGACGCCCGCCGCCGAGGTCGCGGTGTGGCGCGCGCTCGCGGAGCGGTGGCGCGTGCTCGTGATGGCCGTGCGCCACGAGGTCGCCGCCGAGGCCGCAGCGCTCTGGCCCCTCGTGCGCGAGCGTGGAGCGGCCGTCGACCGGGTCGCCGTCCATGAGCTGCGTCATGAGCAGGAGGCGGCCCACAAGGACCTCGAGCGGTGCCGGTTCGCCCTCGACGCTCTGGCCCAGCGCGGCGCCGACCCGGTCGACCACCGCGGCGCCGACCCGGCCCAGACACAGGTGGTCACGCTGCAGGAGCGGGCTGCCGAGCGGGTCCGACGGTGCTTGAGCCTGAAGGAGCGCGTCCTCTTCGTGGCCGTGCAACGGGTCCTCGAACCGGCCGAGTGGCGCGCCGCCGAACGGGCCCACTTCCGGGTCGGCGTGGCGCCAGAGGCCGTCGATCACGTCCTCTGGCTCACCGACGGGCTGCCCGGACCTCTGCGCCGAGACGTCTTCCGACGGCTCGGCCACATGGAGCAGCTCATGTGGACACTGGGCCGGGCGCCGTACCGGCGTCGGGATGCCGTCGCCTTCCGCTACCTGGAGTGACCGTCGGCCTGTCCTGATGCACCCGATGCCGGTGGGGAGTAGAAACAGGGGGTACTGACCACCTCGTGACGGAGACACTGGCATGACGGATAGCAAGCGCCCCGGCGGACTCGACCTGGACCGCCGCTCGGTTCTCACCCTCGGCGGGCTCGCTGCCATGACCGGCGTCCTCGCCGCGTGCGGCGGCAACACTGGCCGGGAGCCCTCGACGGGGGCGTCCGGGGCCAGCGCCGGCGGTGGCTCGAAGCCGACCCTCCAGCAGTGGTACCACCAGTACGGCGAGGCGGGCACCCAGCAGGCGGTGGAGCGCTATGCCGCCGCCTACCCGAACGCCACGGTGAAGGTCACCTGGAAGCCCGGCGACTACGACCAGTCGACCGCCGCGTCGCTGCTGACCGACGCCGGCCCGGACGTCTTCGAGTACGGCAACGGGCCCACCATCGACATGATCAAGGGCGGCCAGGTCGTCGAGATGACCGACCTGTTCGGTGACGCCAAGAGCGACTTCAACGACTCGATCCTGCAGCGGATGACCTACCAGGACAAGATCTGGGCGATCCCGCAGGTGATCGACATGCAGCTGCTCGTCTATCGCAAGTCGATGCTCGACAAGGCCGGTGTGCAGCCGCCGCAGACGATCGACGAGCTCATCGACGCGGCCAAGAAGCTCACCAACGGCAACGTCAAGGGGCTCTTCCTCGGCAATGCCGGCGGCGCCGACCTCATGGGCGGCCCGATGCTGTGGTCGGCCGGCCTCGACTACCTCACCCCGGACAACAAGTTCGGCTTCGACGACCCCCGCGCCGCGACGGCGCTCGGCAAGCTGCGCGAGATGTGGGACGCCAAGGTGTTGCTCCTCGGCGCACCGAAGGACTGGTTCGACCCGTCGGCGCTCGTGAACGGCCTGACCGCAATGCAGTTCACCGGCCTGTGGACCTTCCCCGACATCAAGAAGGGCCTCGGCGACGACTTCGGCGTCATGGCCTGGCCCAAGCTCGACGCCCAGGGCAAGGACTCCGTCCCGGTCGGCGCCTACGGCTCGTGCGTCAGCGCGAAGAGCAACAACGTCGACGCCGCCAAGGCGTTCGCCAAGTGGCTGTGGATCGACCAGACGAAGGACCAGCTCGACTTCGCGACGTCCTACGGCTTCCACATCCCGTCGCGCAAGAGCCTCATCCCGCAGGCCGACACGCTCAAGTCCGGGCAGGCCGCCGACGCCGCCCGGCTCGCGACCGAGGTCGGGCACGCGCAGAGCCCGCTCCTGTGGACCCCGAAGTGCAGCACCGCCTTCGGCGACGCGATGAACCGGATCGTCAAGGAGGGCGCCGACCCGAAGGCCCAGATCGCCCAGGTCAAGTCCGTGGCCGACGCGGAACTCAAGCGAGTGCTCAGCTGAGCCTGGGAGCGGAAGCCGGCTCAGCGTCATACCGAAAACGACGCGGTATGACGCTGAGCGCGCGGCTTCGTGGTCGGCAGGACCGCAACCTCTGGTTCTGGGTCTTCGTCGGGCCGTTCGTCATCGGGCTCGTCGTGTTCGTCTACGTGCCGATCATCTGGTCGATCTACCTGTCGTTCTTCAACAGCTACAACACCGTCACGCCAACGGAGTTCGTCGGGTTCGGCAACTACCTCGACATGCTGCGCGACCCCGCGTTCGTCGACAGCCTGTGGACGTTCGCGGTGTTCGCGGTGTTCATCGTGCCGGTCACCTTCGTCGCGTCGCTCGCGATCGCGCTGCTCGTCGCCCGGACCCGGGTCATGCAGGCGTTCTTCCGGTCCGTATTCTTCCTGCCGACCGCGTGCTCCTACGTCGTCGCGTCGCTGATCTGGAAGATGTCGATCTTCTCGGGCGTGCGCTCGGGGCTGGCGAACTACGTGCTCGGCTGGTTCGGCCTCGACTCCATCCCGTGGCTGTCGCTGGCCCAGCCGCCGTGGTACTGGCTCGTCATCGTGACGGCCCGGCTCTGGCTGCAGCTCGGGTTCTACATGATCCTGTTCCTCGCCGGCATCCAGCGGATCAACCCGAACCTCTACGAGGCGGCCGCGATCGACGGGGCGGAGGGGTGGAAGGTGCTGCGCCACATCACCCTGCCGCAGCTGCGCGCGACGTCGACGGCGGTGCTGCTGCTCTTGCTCATCAACGCTTTTCAGGCGTTCGACGAGTTCTACAACATTCTGTCGACGTTCGGGACCTATCCCCCGTATGCGCGGCCGCCGCTCGTCTACCTCTACTACACGGCGCTCGGGTCGGGCCAGGACTTCGGCCACGGCTCGGCCGGTGCGGTCATCCTGACCCTCATCATCCTCATCGTGGCGCTCGGCCAGGGCCGGATCCTCCGGCTCGGCGGGAGAGACGACTGATGGCCATCGTCCGGAGCCGTCGGACCAGCGGGGTCGTCGCGCTGGGCCGCTACTCGGCGCTCGCCGTCGGGGCGATCCTCTTCCTCATCCCGTTCTATCTGCTCCTGCGCAGCGCGTTCATGCGCGAGCAGGACCTCGGCTCGCCCGACTTCCACTGGCTGCCGCCGGTGTGGGAGACCGACAACCTCACCGGGCTGTTCAGCAACCCGGCCATCCCGATGGCGCGCAGCATGCTCAACTCGGCGATCATCGCGGTGGTGCAGACGGTCGGTGTCCTGTTCATCTCGGGGCTGGCCGGCTACGGGCTGGCGCGCATCCCCTACCGCTGGTCCAACGCCGTGTTCTACGGGATCACCGCGACGCTGCTCATTCCGGCGGCCGTCACGTTCGTGCCGAGCTTCGTGCTCGTGTCCACCCTCGGCTGGATCTCGACCCTGCGCGGCCTCATCATCCCCGGGCTGTTCCAGGCGCTCGCGACGTTCCTGTTCCGGCAGTTCTTCCTCGGGTTCCCCAAGGAGATCGAGGAGGCGGCCTTCATGGACGGTCTCGGCTGGTGGGGGACGTTCTGGCGGATCGTGGTGCCGAACTCGCGGGGCTTCGCGGCGGCGATCGGCACGATCACCTTCATCGGGTCGTGGAACGCCTTCCTCTGGCCACTGGTCATCGGCCGCGACCAGTCGAGCTGGACGGTGCAGATCGCGCTCTCGACGTTCCTCACCGCACAGTCGGTGCAGGTGAGCCAGCTCTTCATGGCGGCCCTGGTCGCGATCTTCCCGCTCCTGCTCATGTTCCTGTTCCTGCAGCGGTGGATCGTGGAGGGGGTGGAGCGCACCGGCATTGCGGGCGACTGAGCCAAGGTCCGAGGACCCGACCGAGCGCCAGCGAGGGAGGCCCGGAGGACCGGTTCGGCTCAGTCGCCGGGAGGCACGACTGAGCGGTCAGGACGGCAGGTCGCCGCGCTTGGCGATCGTCGCCGTTGCTCGCCGGCACGCCGTGACCGGCACGTGTGGGGCGATCTCCTCGAGGAAGGCGTACCGGCGGCGCAGGGACCGGTGGTAGCTGTCGGAGGACCGGTCGGCGAGCAGGGCGTGCCACCAGTCGAGGACGTCGCCCCAGCCCGGTGCGGCGAGCGAGCCACCGAACTGCTGTAGGGCCAGGGCCGAGCAGAGCGCCGCGAAGGCCATCCGGTCCTCGAGCGGCCACTCGGCCAGGGTGCCGACCACCATCGCGGCGGCGAAGACGTCCCCGGAACCGGTCGGGTCGAGCCCCTCGACCCGCAGGGCCGGCACGCTCGCCTCCTCGCCGGTGGACGAGTCGATCCCGATGGCGCCCTGGGCGCCGTTGGTGACGATGGCGAGCGGCACCCGGTCGGCGATCCGGTAGAGGGCGTCGTGCACCGTCGTCGTCCCGGTGTAGGCCATCGCCTCCGTCGCGTTCGGCATGAAGGCGTGACAGTGCCCGAGCTTGTCGAGCACGGTCCGCGACCACTCTTCCTTCGGGTCCCAGCCGACGTCCGCGAAGCACAGGGCGCCCTGCGCGCGAGCCTTCGCGACCCAGCCGGAGCCGTCCTCCGTCAGGCAGCCCTCGTCGGCGAGGTCGACGAACACCGCTCTGCACCGGGGCGGTTCGCCGATCAGCTCGGCGGCCGGCACCGGGGAGGCGTGGCCGTGCGAGACCATGCTCCGGTCCCCGGCGAACGACATCGACACCGTCACCGGCGAGTGCCACTCGGGGAAGCGGCGGGAGTGGCCAAGGTCGATGCCCTCCTGCTGCTCGAGGGTGCGCCAACAGAAGTCGCCGTAGTCGTCGTCGCTGAACGCCGCCGCGAGCGACGTGCGCAGCCCCAGCCGTCGGGCGGCCACCGCGAGGTTGGCGATGCCACCCGGGCAGGACGCCATCCCCTCGGCCCACACCTCGGTCCCGGGCATCGGCGCCGGCATCCCGGCGAAGATGATGTCGAGGAACACCGTCCCGTGGACGAACACGTCGAACTCGGGCGCGCCGGGGGTCCGGAGCGCCGCCAGCGGGTCGAACGGGTGGTGCGGCATCGCCACCATCATCCCTTGGTAGCGTCGCGGACGTGGCAGGTACACGCCTGACGATTCTCGGTGGGGGCGGTTTCCGCGTCCCGCTCGTGTATGGCGCTGTGCTTGCCGACCGCTCGGACCGGCGCGTCACGCACGTGGTGCTGCACGACACGGATGAGACCCGGCTCCGCGCGATCGGTCACGTCCTCTCGGCCCAGGCCCAGCGGCATACGGCGACCGACCCGGGTCACCCCGCACCCGAGGTCACCCTGACGACCGACCTGGACGCGGCGCTCGACGGGGCCGACTTCGTCTTCTCGGCCATCCGCGTGGGCGGGCTCGAGGGTCGGACGGCCGACGAGCGGGTCGCGCTCGACCTCGGCCTGCTCGGCCAGGAGACGACCGGTGCCGGCGGCGTCGCGTACGGGCTGCGGACGATCCCCGTCGCGGTCGACATCGCCGAACGGGTCCGGCGCCTCGCCCCGGAGGCATGGGTCATCAACTTCACGAACCCCGCCGGCATGGTCACCCAAGCCATGCAGCGCGTCCTCGGCGAGCGGGTGGTCGGCATCTGCGACTCGGCGCTCGGGGTGGCGAAGCGGGCCGCCGCCGCGCTGGGCCACGACCTCGCCGGCGCCGACATCGACTACGCCGGCCTGAACCACCTCGGCTGGCTGCAGGGGCTGCACGTCGGTGGTCGTGACGCGCTGCCCGACCTGCTCGCCGACCCGGCCCGACTCGGCGCGATCGAGGAGGGGCACCTGTTCGGCACCGAGTGGTTGCAGACGCTCGGGCTGCTGCCCAACGAGTACCTCTACTACTACTACTTCACCCGGGACGCGATCGCCGCGATCCGTGACGGTGCGCAGACGCGGGGTGAGTTCCTCGTCGACCAGCAGGCGAACTTCTATGCGGCAGTGGCTGGTTCGCCGGCCGACGCGTGGTCCACCTGGGACCGGGTCCAGCGCGAGCGCAACGCGACGTACATGCAGGAGAACCGTGCCGAGGACGAGGCCCGGTCCGAGGAGGACATCGAGAGCGGCGGCTACGAGGGCGTCGCGCTGGCCCTCATGGCGGCCATCGCCCGCGACGAGCCGGCGACGCTCATCCTCAACGTCGCCAACGCCGGGACGCTGCCCGGCCTGCCGGTCGACGCCGTCGTCGAGGTGCCGTGCCGCGTCACGGCCGCCGGCCCACGGCCGCTGCCCGTCACCGCCCTGCGGGGCGCCGAGCTGGGCCTGGTGCTGCAGGTCAAGGCCGTCGAGGAGCTGACGATCCGGGCGGCCCTCGACGGTGACCCGGGCAGGGCCGTCGAGGCGCTCGCGCTGCACCCGCTCGTCGACTCCGTCACGGTGGCCAGGCAGCTGCTGGCTGGCTACCGCGCCCGCATCCCCTCGCTCGACCGGGTCTTCACCCGTCCCCGCCCCGTCGAGTGAGCGCAAACTCCGGAGTTT
>NZ_AWQS01000042.1 GCF_000576575.1 Intrasporangium chromatireducens Q5-1 | reverse complement strand
CGCTTCGGCGGACCGGGCCCTCTGGCGTTGTCCCCCCGCGGCGGAAGGCGACCCGCCTGCGGGGGTGAGCGGCATACCCGTTGCTCTCGGCCGATAGGGTCGGGGCTCGTGGCGCACTCCTTCGACACCGAGACCGAGGCGCAGGGGCTCATCGACTTCGTCGACGCGGCCCCGACGCCGTTCCACGCCTGCGAGCAGGCGGCCGCCCGGCTACGGGAGGCGGGCTTCTCGGAGGTGGCCGAGACCGAGCCCTTCCCGACCGAGGCCGGCGCGCACTTCCTCCTGCGCGGCGGCTCCCTCATCGCCTGGGACAACCGCGGCGCGTATGCCGCTGGGCTGGGGCCCGCGGCCGGCTTCCGGATCGTGGGCGCGCACACCGACAGCCCCAACCTGCGCATCAAGCCCCGGCCGGACCACGTGCGGGTCGGTTGGCAGCTGCTCGGCGTCGAGCCCTACGGGGGACTGCTGCTCAACTCCTGGCTCGACCGTGACCTCGGCCTGGCCGGTCGCGTCGCGGTGCGCGGTGCTGGCGGCGTCTCGAGCCGCCTCTTCCACGACCCGCGGTCGCTGCTCCGGGTCCCGCAGCTGGCGATCCACCTCGACCGCAGCGTCCACGAGAAGCTCGAGCTGAACAAGCAGGCCCACCTCGAGCCGGTGTGGGGCGTCGGCGACGTGCCGAACGACTTCCGCGCCTACGTGGCCGATCAGGTCGGCGCGGAGCCCGGTGACGTCCTGGGCTGGGACGTGATGACCTATCCGACCGAACCGTCCGGGCGGCTCGGTCTGCGCCGCGAGCTCGTCGCCGCACCGCGGCTGGACAACCTCGCGACCTCGTATGCCGCCGTCCGCGCCCTCGTCGACGCCGCCGGGCGTGACCCCGAGCGGGTGCCCGTCGTCGTCCTGTTCGACCACGAGGAGATCGGCAGCACCTCGGAGCGGGGCGCCATGTCGACGCTCCTGCCGTCGGTCCTCGAGCGGCTGGTCCTGGCCGCGGGCGGCAGCCGCGACGACTACTGGCGGGCCCTCGCGGCGACCGTGATCGCGTCCGGCGACATGGCTCATGCGACGCACCCGAACTACGTCGACCGGCACGAGCCGGAGCACCAGATCGCCATCAATGGCGGTCCGGTCCTCAAGATCAACACGAACCTGCGCTACGCGACCGACTCGCGGGGCGAGGCGGCGTTCCGGCTGGCCTGCGAACAGGCCGCCGTGCCGGTGCAGACGTTCGTCACGCGCAGCGACCTGCCGTGTGGCTCCACGGTCGGGCCGATGACCGCGGCGCTCACTGGGGCGACGACGGTCGACTTCGGCGCGCCGATGCTCTCGATGCACAGCGCGCGGGAGCTGTGCGGCGCCGAGGACCCGGCGATGTACGCCGCGGCCCTCGCCGCCTTCCTGGCTCCCGCCGACTAGCCTCCGCAATCGGACCGTGGTCCGATCCGCGTGGCCGGCGCGGCCGGGGGCCGGGGCCACGATTTGATCGGGCACGGGGGCAACTGGCACTATAGAGCGGTTGCCTGACGCGCGTCGCTGACCCATGTCAGTGGCGCCGCCCCTTGCAGAGCCTCCTGACGGGGACTCGCCCGGACTCCACGCGGAGGCCCAAGGGAAGCGCAGGCCAACCCGGTTCGGCCGGGCAATCCACACCGGGACGTGATCCAGAGTCGCACGTCCCGCCGCGAAGCGGGCGCGACACGCCCGACCTCGGGGGTCGGATGGCCAAGGGAACCGGTCAGACAGTTCGGCGAGAGAGAGACGTAACGGAGATGGCGGGACAGAAGATCCGCATCCGCTTGAAGTCGTATGACCACGAGGTCATCGACAACTCGGCGCGCAAGATCGTCGACACGGTGACGCGCGCCGGCGCGACCGTGGTTGGGCCGGTGCCGCTGCCGACGGAGAAGAACGTCTTCGTCGTCATTCGGTCGCCCCACAAGTACAAGGACAGCCGCGAGCACTTCGAGATGCGCACGCACAAGCGCCTCATCGACATCATCGACCCGACGCCCAAGGCCGTCGACTCGCTGATGCGTCTCGACCTGCCGGCGGACGTCAACATCGAGATCAAGCTGTGAGTTCGGGGGTGACGACTGTGACTACGAAGACTGACCAGACTGTCAAGGGCGTGCTCGGCGAGAAGCTCGGCATGACCCAGGTGTGGGACGCCGACAACCGGCTCGTCCCCGTGACCGTCGTCAAGGCCGGCCCCTGCGTCGTGACGCAGGTGCGTGCCGCCGAGACCGACGGCTACTCCGCCGTGCAGATCGCGTTCGGCGCCATCGACCCGCGCAAGGTCAACAAGCCGATGAGCGGCCACTTCGCCAAGGCCGGGGTGACGCCGCGTCGCCACCTCGTCGAGCTGCGCACCGCTGACGCGGGCGACTACGAGCTCGGCCAGGAGCTGACCGCCGAGGTGTTCGAGGCCGGCCAGCGCGTCGACGCGACGGGCACGACCAAGGGCAAGGGCTTCGCCGGCGTCATGAAGCGTCACGGCTTCTCCGGTGTCTCGGCCTCCCACGGTGCGCACCGCAACCACCGCAAGCCGGGCTCGATCGGCGGCTGCGCGACCCCGGGCCGTGTCTTCAAGGGCATGCGCATGGCCGGTCGCATGGGCGGCGTGCGCCAGACGACCCAGAACCTCCAGATCCACGCCGTTGACGCCGAGAAGGGTCTGCTGCTGATCAAGGGCGCCGTTCCCGGCCCCCGCGGCGGCATCGTCCTGATCCGCACGGCTGCGAAGGGTGCCTGATCATGACCACCAACCTTCCCGCTGAGATTTTTGACGTGCAGACGAACGTCCCGCTGATCCACCAGGTCGTGGTGGCCCAGCTCGCGGCGGCTCGCCAGGGCACGCACTCGACGAAGACCCGTGGCGAGGTCCGCGGCGGTGGCCGCAAGCCGTACCGCCAGAAGGGCACCGGTCGCGCCCGCCAGGGCTCGACGCGTGCGCCGCAGTTCGCCGGCGGTGGCACGGTCCACGGCCCGGTGCCGCGCGACTACTCGCAGCGCACCCCCAAGAAGATGAAGGCCGCCGCCCTGCGCGGGGCCCTGTCCGACCGGGCCCGCTACGGCCGCATCCACGTCGTCGACGCCATCGTCACCGCCGAGGCCCCCTCGACGAAGGACGCCAAGGCGCTGCTCGCCGGCCTGACCGACCGCAAGAACCTCCTCGTCGTGCTGGCGCGCGGCGACGAGGTCGCCATGAAGTCGGTCCGCAACCTGCCGGACGTCCACGTCCTCGTCGCGGACCAGCTCAACACCTACGACGTGCTCTGCGCCGACGACATCGTCTTCACGCAGGCTGCGCTCGACGCCTTCGTCGCCGGCCCGGTCAAGGCCGACGCGAAGTCCGCCCCGGCCGCGAGCACCGAGGCCAAGGAGGACTCGAAGTGAGCGCAATCCACGAGAAGAACCCCCGCGACATCCTCATCGCGCCGGTGGTCTCCGAGAAGTCGTACGGGCTGCTCGACGAGGGCAAGTACACCTTCATCGTCGACCCGCGCGCGAACAAGACGGAGATCAAGATCGCCATCGAGCAGGTCTTCGGCGTGAAGGTGGACAAGGTCCACACGATCAACCGCCAGGGCAAGGCCCGTCGCACCCGTTTCGGCATCGGCAAGCGCAAGGACACGAAGCGCGCGATCGTCTCCCTCCGCGAGGGCTCGATCGACATCTTCGGTGCCGGCGCCTGAGATCGACGAGAGAACTGAGGCCATAAGACATGGGTATCCGTAAGTACAAGCCGACCACTCCGGGCCGTCGTGGCTCGTCGGTCGCGGACTTCGTCGAGATCACGCGCACCACGCCGGAGAAGTCGCTCGTCCGTCCGCTCACCAAGACCGGCGGCCGCAACAACGCCGGTCGCATCACGACCCGCCACATCGGCGGCGGCCACAAGCGCGCCTACCGCGTCATCGACTTCCGTCGTCATGACAAGGACGGCGTGCCGGCCAAGGTCGCGCACATCGAGTACGACCCGAACCGCACGGCGCGCATCGCCCTCATCCAGTACGCCGACGGCGAGAAGCGCTACATCCTCGCGCCGAACCGGCTCAAGCAGGGCGACCCGATCGAGAACGGCCCCGGGGCCGACATCAAGCCGGGCAACTCGCTGCCGCTGCGCAACATCCCGGTCGGCACGGTCGTGCACGCGATCGAGCTGAAGCCGGGCGGCGGCGCCAAGATCGCCCGCTCGGCGGGCGCTCGCGTCCAGCTCGTTGCCAAGGACGGCCCCTACGCCCAGCTGCGTATGCCGTCCGGCGAGATCCGCAACGTCGACGCGCGCTGCCGCGCGACGGTCGGCGAGGTGGGCAACGCCGAGCAGAGCAACATCAACTGGGGCAAGGCGGGCCGCATGCGGTGGAAGGGCAAGCGCCCCTCCGTCCGTGGTGTCGCGATGAACCCGATCGACCACCCGCACGGTGGTGGTGAGGGCAAGACGTCCGGTGGACGTCACCCCGTCAGCCCGTGGGGGCAGCCCGAGGGCCGCACCCGCCGGGCCAACAAGGAAAGCGACAAGCTCATCGTGCGTCGCCGTCGGACTGGCAAGAAGCGCTGATAGGAGCCTCACATGCCTCGTAGCCTGAAGAAGGGTCCCTTCATCGACGACCACCTCCAGAAGAAGGTGGACGCCCAGAACGAAGCGGGCACGAAGAACGTCATCAAGACCTGGTCGCGCCGTTCGGTCATCAGCCCGGACATGCTCGGCCACACCTTCGCCGTCCACGACGGCCGCAAGCACGTCCCGGTGTTCGTCACCGAGTCGATGGTCGGCCACAAGCTCGGCGAGTTCGCACCGACCCGCACGTTCAAGGGTCACGTGAAGGACGACAAGAAGGGTCGTCGTCGCTGATGGCCGCCACCATATCCAAGGAAGAAGTCATGGAAGCCAAGGCTTCGGCACGGCACGTCCGTGTCTCGCCGATGAAGGCGCGCCGTGTCGTGGACCTCATCCGCGGCAAGCAGGCGACGGAGGCACTCACCGTCCTCCAGTTCGCCCCCCAGGCCGCGTCCGAGCCGGTGCGCAAGGTCGTCGAGAGCGCCATCGCCAACGCCCGCGTCAAGGCGGACCGTGAGTCGGCCGCCTTCGACGAGCGCAACCTCGTCATCGCGTCGGCGTTCGTCGACGAGGGCCCGACGATGAAGCGGTTCCGCCCGCGCGCCCAGGGTCGCGCCGGCCGCATCAACAAGCGCACGAGCCACATCACGGTCGTCGTCGCCGAGAACAGCAAGAACAACGGGAAGGGAGGCCGCTGACCATGGGCCAGAAGGTCAACCCGAACGGTTTCCGGCTGGGCATCACGACCGAGCACAAGAGCCGCTGGTTCGCTGACTCGACCAAGGACGGGCAGCGCTACCGCGACTACGTCAAGGAAGATGTCGCGATCCGCCGTCTCATGGAGAACGGCATGGAGCGCGCCGGCATCGCCAAGGTCGAGATCGAGCGCACCCGCGACCGCGTCCGCGTCGACATCCACACCGCCCGGCCGGGCATCGTCATCGGCCGCCGCGGCGCCGAGGCCGACCGCATCCGCGGCGAGCTCGAGAAGCTCACGGGCAAGCAGGTCCAGCTGAACATCCTCGAGGTCAAGAACCCCGAGGTCGACGCCCAGCTGGTCGCCCAGGGCATCGCCGAGCAGCTCTCCGCCCGTGTCTCCTTCCGTCGCGCCATGCGCAAGGGCATGCAGTCCGCGCAGCGCGCCGGCGCCAAGGGCATCCGCGTCCAGGTCTCCGGCCGCCTCAACGGCGCCGAGATGAGCCGGACGGAGTTCTACCGCGAGGGTCGCGTCCCGCTGCACACGCTCCGCGCCAACATCGACTACGGCTTCTACGAGGCCCGGACGACGTTCGGCCGCATCGGCGTCAAGGTGTGGATCTACAAGGGCGACCTGACGGCGAAGGAGCTCGCGGCCCAGCAGGCTGCGTCCCCGCGCCCGTCGCGTGGCCCGCGTCGTGAGGGTGACCGTCCGAACCGCGCCCGCCGCGGTGACCGCACCGAGGCCGCTGCTCCCCAGGAGCGCGCGGCCACCGAGTCCACGGCTGCCGCCGAGGCCCCCGCCCCGGCCAGCGCCGAGAATGAGCAGGCCTGACCATGTTGATTCCCCGTCGAGTCAAGCACCGCAAGCAGCACCATCCGGGTCGCTCGGGCGCTGCCAAGGGCGGCACGAAGATCGCCTTCGGCGACTACGGCATCCAGGCGCTCGAGCCGGCCTACGTCACGAACCGTCAAATCGAGTCCGCTCGTATCGCGATGACCCGCTACATCAAGCGTGGCGGAAAGGTCTGGATCAACATCTACCCGGACCGTCCGCTCACCAAGAAGCCCGCCGAGACCCGCATGGGTTCCGGTAAGGGCTCGCCGGAGTGGTGGATCGCCAACGTCAAGCCCGGGCGCGTGATGTTCGAGCTGTCCGGCGTCTCCGAGCCGGTCGCCCGTGAGGCGCTCCGCCTCGCGATGCACAAGCTCCCGATGAAGTGCCGCTTCGTCCAGCGTGAGGGTGGTGACAACTGATGGCAGTCGGTACCAAGGACCTGATGCCCAACCAGCTGCGTGGTCTCGACGACGCCCGTCTCGCCGACGAGCTGAAGAAGGCCAAGGAGGAGCTGTTCAACCTCCGGTTCCAGTCGGCCACCGGCCAGCTGGACAACCACGGCCGGCTCCGTGCGGTCAAGAAGGACATCGCCCGGATCTACACCGAGATGCGTGAGCGCGAGCTCGGCATCGGCTCGGCGCCGGTGGCGGAGCCCGCCACGGACGAGAAGGCCGACAAGAAGGCTGACAAGAAGGCCGCGAAGGCCGCGAAGAAGGACGAGGAGGCTGCGAACGAGGCGGCTCCGTCCGAGAAGCAGGCCGACGAGCAGGCTGAGGAGGCCCAGGCATGAGCGAGCAGGAGAACGTGGTGGGCAACGCCACGACGGCCGGCACCACGACCGAGCGCAACTACCGCAAGGCGCGCCAGGGCTACGTGGTGAGCGACAAGATGGACAAGACCGTCGTGGTCGAGGTCGAGGACCGCGTCAAGCACGCGCTCTACGGCAAGGTCATCCGTCGCACCAGCAAGGTCAAGGCCCACGACGAGCGCAACGAGGCCGGCATCGGCGACCGCGTGCTCATCATGGAGACCCGCCCCCTCTCCGCGACGAAGCGCTGGCGCGTCGTCGAGATCATCGAGAAGGCGAAGTAACCACACGGGGGGCGTGCCCCCCGTGGACCCCCCAAAAGCCCGCGTGGCTCGCTTTGCGGGGTGAGCGTCATACAGGCTCTGTATGCCGCTCAGCCCGGATCGCAGGTCACGTGCCCATCCAGTTCGGCAAGGCTTCCGGCCAAAGAAGTCGCGCGCTCATGCGTGACCCAATTGCCCGGGAGAACCAGCACGACGACAGGAGTTAGACAGTGATTCAGCAGGAGTCGCGACTGCGTGTCGCCGACAACACGGGTGCCAAGGAGCTGCTCTGCATCCGTGTGCTCGGTGGCTCGGGTCGTCGGTACGCCGGCATCGGCGACACGATCGTCGCCACGGTCAAGGATGCGATCCCCGGCGGCAACGTCAAGAAGGGTGACGTCGTCAAGGCCGTCATCGTGCGCACCGTCAAGGAGCGTCGCCGCGCCGACGGGTCGTACATCAAGTTCGACGAGAACGCCGCGGTCATCCTCAAGGGTGACGGGGATCCCCGTGGGACCCGCATCTTCGGCCCCGTCGGCCGTGAGCTGCGCGAGAAGAAGTTCATGAAGATCATCTCGCTCGCGCCGGAGGTGTTGTGAGCATGGCGAACAAGATGAAGATCAAGAAGGGTGACCTCGTCCAGGTCATCTCGGGCCGTAGCCAGAAGAACGGCGGCGACCGGGGCAAGCAGGGCAAGGTCATCGCGGTGTTCCCCGAGAGCCAGCGTGTGCTCGTCGAGGGCATCAACCGCGTCACCAAGCACATCAAGGCTGGGGCCACCGCCCGCGGCACCCGCACCGGTGGGCTGACCCACACCGAGGCGCCGATCCACGTCAGCAACGTGATGGTCGTCGACCCGGAGAGCAAGAAGCCGACCCGGATCAAGACGCGCGTCGAGACGGTGGAGCGGAACGGCCGCCAGAAGGCCGCCCGCGTCCGGGTCGCCGTCAAGTCGGACAAGGACCTCTGAACATGAGTGAGACCACCACCACGGCGGTGCTGAGCAAGCCGCGCCTGAAGCAGCGCTACCAGGACGAGATCAAGACCGCCCTGCGTGACGAGTTCGGCTACGACAACGTCATGCAGGTCCCCGGCGTCGTCAAGGTCGTCGTCAACATGGGTGTCGGCGACGCGGCCCGGGACAGCAAGCTCATCGAGGGCGCGGTGCGCGACCTCGCCTCGATCACCGGCCAGAAGCCGGTCGTGACCAAGGCGCGCAAGTCCATCGCCCAGTTCAAGCTGCGTGAGGGCATGCCGATCGGCGCGCACACCACGCTGCGCGGTGACCGCATGTGGGAGTTCCTCGACCGGCTCGTGTCGGTCGCGCTGCCCCGCATCCGCGACTTCCGCGGGCTCTCCCCGAAGCAGTTCGACGGCCGCGGCAACTACACGTTCGGGCTCACCGAGCAGTCGATGTTCTACGAGATCGACCCGGACCGCATCGACCGCGTCCGCGGCATGGACATCACCGTCGTGACCACGGCGACCAACGATGACGAGGGGCGCGCGCTGCTCAAGGCGCTCGGCTTCCCCTTCAAGGAGAACTGACATGGCCAAGACCGCCCTCGTCAACAAGGCGAACAAGAAGCCCAAGTTCAAGGTGCGCGCCTACAGCCGCTGCCAGCGCTGCGGCCGGCCGCACTCGGTCTACCGGAAGTTCGGCCTCTGCCGCATCTGCCTGCGCGAGCTGGCACACCGCGGCGAGCTGCCCGGCGTGACCAAGAGCTCCTGGTAACCCCACTCAGACCGACCACATACCTCTGGCACCGTAGGTCGGCCCGGCACCTGCCTGGTCGAAACCCCGGTGAGGAAGGGCGGAGAAGCCCACATGACCATGACTGACCCGATTGCGGACATGCTGACCCGCGTGCGGAACGCCAACTCGGCGCACCACGACGCGGTGTCCATGCCGTACTCGAAGCTGAAGAAGAACATCGCGGAGATCCTCGAGGCCGAGGGCTACATCGCGGGGTGGAAGGTGGAGGAGGCCGAGGTCGGCCAGACCCTCACCATCGACCTCAAGTACGGCCCGAACCGCGAGCGCTCCATCGCCGGCGTCCGCCGCGTGAGCAAGCCCGGTCTTCGCGTCTACGCGAAGTCGACGAACCTCCCGCGCGTGCTCGGCGGCCTCGGCGTCGCGATCATCTCGACGTCGAGCGGGCTGCTGACCGACCGGCAGGCACACGAGAAGGGCGTGGGTGGGGAAGTCCTCGCCTACGTCTGGTAAGGAGAGACTGACATGTCGCGAATCGGACGACTCCCGGTCTCCATCCCGGCCGGCGTCGACGTCAGCGTCAGCGGCCAGGACATCACGGTGAAGGGCCCCAAGGGGCAGCTCGCCCTGACGGTGCCCGAGCCGATCACCGTCGAGCAGGCCGACGGCACGCTCGAGGTGAAGCGCCCGAACGACGAGCGCGACTCGCGCTCGCTGCACGGCCTGACCCGCTCGCTCATCAACAACATGGTCCTCGGCGTCACCGAGGGCTACGAGAAGAAGATGGAGATCTACGGCACCGGTTACCGGGTCGCCGCGAAGGGGTCCAACCTCGAATTCTCCCTCGGCTTCTCGCACCCCGTTCTCGTCGAGGCCCCCGAGGGGATCAGCTTCGCCGTCGAGAACCCGACCCGCTTCTCGGTGCAGGGCATCGACAAGCAGCTGGTCGGCGAGGTCGCGGCCAACATCCGCAAGCTCCGCAAGCCCGACCCGTACAAGGGCAAGGGCGTTCGCTACGCGGGCGAGCAGATCCGTCGCAAGGTTGGAAAGGCCGGTAAGTAAGCCATGGCAATGATCATCAAGCGCGGCAAGAGCAAGGCCGCCGCCCGGATCCGTCGCCAGGTGCGCGGTCGCAAGAAGATCGCGGGCACCGCAGCGCGGCCGCGGCTCGTCGTGTCCCGCTCGACCCGGCACATGTTCGTCCAGGTCGTCGACGACACGGTCGGCAAGACGGTCGCGTCGGCCTCCACGATGGAGCCGGACCTGCGCGCCTTCGACGGCGACAAGACCGCCAAGGCCAAGAAGGTCGGCGAGCTCGTCGCGGCCCGGGCCAAGGACGCCGGGGTCGAGGCCGTCGTGTTCGACCGTGGCGGCAACAAGTACCACGGTCGTGTTGCGGCGATCGCGGAGGGCGCTCGCGAAGGTGGGCTGGCCCTGTGACTTTTCACGTGAACGCAATCGTTGAGATGAGGAACATCTGATGCCCGGACAGCAGCGTCGAGGCACCGGTCCCGCCACCGGTGAGCGCGGCGGCGAGCGCGGCGACCGCCGGGGCGGTCAGGACCGCCGCGGCGGCCGTGACCACCGCGAGGGGCGGGACGCCGAGAAGAACCAGTACGTCGAGCGCGTCGTGACCATCAACCGCGTCGCCAAGGTCGTCAAGGGTGGCCGTCGCTTCAGCTTCACCGCCCTCGTCGTCGTCGGTGACGGTGACGGCACCGTGGGAGTCGGCTACGGCAAGGCCAAGGAGGTCCCCGCCGCGATCGCGAAGGGCGTCGAGGAGGCCAAGAAGGGCTTCTTCCGCGTCCCCCGCATCCAGGGCACCATCCCTCACCCCGTCCAGGGTGAGGCGGCCGCGGGCGTCGTCATGCTGCGCCCGGCCGCACCCGGCACCGGTGTCATCGCCGGTGGCCCGGTCCGTGCGGTCCTCGAGTGCGCGGGCATCCACGACGTCCTGTCGAAGTCGCTCGGCTCCGACAACGCGATCAACATCGTGCACGCGACGGCCCAGGCCCTGCGTGAGCTCGAGCGTCCCGAGTCGGTCGCGGCCCGCCGCGGCAAGTCCCTCGAGGAGGTCGCTCCGGCGGCCATGCTCAAGGCGCGCGCCGCGGGCATCGCCGACGCCAAGGCCGCCGAGAAGGCAGGTGCGTGATGGCGCGACTCAAGGTGACCCAGACCCGTTCCGAGATCGGTGGCAAGCAGAACCAGCGTGAGACGCTGCGCAGCCTCGGTCTGAAGCGCATTGGCGACGTCGTCGTCAAGGAGGACCGTCCCGAGATCCGCGGGATGGTCAAGACGGTGACCCACCTCGTCACCGTCGAGGAGGTTGACTGACATGGCTGAGAAGTCAGACGGCAGCGCCCTCAAGGTGCACCACCTGCGGCCTGCCCCGGGCGCCAAGACCCCCAAGACCCGCGTGGGTCGCGGCGAGGGCTCCAAGGGCAAGACCGCCGGTCGGGGCACCAAGGGCACGAAGGCCCGCTACCAGGTCCCGCAGCGCTTCGAGGGTGGCTCGATGCCCCTGCACATGCGCCTGCCCAAGCTGCGCGGCTTCAAGAACCCGTTCCGCACCGAGTACCAGGTGGTCAACCTCGACCGCCTGCAGGCCCTCTTCCCGGAGGGTGGCACGGTGACCGTCGCGGACCTCGTCGACAAGGGGGCCGTCCGTGACGGCCAGCTGGTCAAGGTGCTCGGCACCGGCGAGATCTCCGTCAAGGTCGACGTGCAGGCCCACAAGTTCTCGGCCTCGGCCAAGGAGAAGATCGAGGCCGCCGGCGGCTCGGTCACCTCGCCGGCCGACGGCGAGTGACGACGGGCTCGATGCAGTGACGCCCACCCCGGGCGCTCTCGAGCGGATCGACAGCACGTCGGTCCGCGGGAGGGCGTCCGGGGTCTCGCGTTTCTGGGTTACCCTTCACCGGATTGCTTGACCACGCCGCGTCCTCGCGCGGCCCCTCAGGAGGACCAGTGCTCGCCGCTTTCGTTCGCGCGTTCCGCACCCCGGACCTGCGCAAGAAGCTGCTCTTCACCCTGGGCATCATCGCGTTGTTCCGCTTCGGATCCCACCTGCCCACCCCCGGGGTGAGCTACCCGCTGGTCCAGGCCTGCCTCGCGCAGAGCCAGGCGCTCGGCAGCGACCAGGCCGGCTTCCTCAGCCTGGCCAACCTGTTCAGCGGCGGCGCCATGCTCCAGCTGTCGGTGTTCGCCCTCGGGATCATGCCGTACATCACCGCGAGCATCATCGTGCAGCTGCTGACCGTCGTGATCCCACGGTTCGAGGAGCTGAAGAAGGAGGGCCAGTCCGGCCAGACCAAGATGACGCAGTACACGCGTTATCTGACGATCGGGCTCGCGATCCTCCAGTCGGCCACCCTCGTGACCTTCGCCCGCAACCCGTCGGCACTCTTCGGGCCCGGCTGCGACAACATCCTCACCGACCAGTCGATGATCACGATCGTCATCATGGTGCTGACGATGACGGCGGGCACCGGGCTCATCATGTGGCTCGGCGAGCTCGTCACCGACCGGGGCGTCGGCAACGGCATGTCGCTGCTCATCTTCATCTCGATCGCCGCGAACTTCCCGGGTGCGCTGTGGCAGATCAAGGAGAACAAGGGCTGGGGCACGTTCCTCGGGATCGTGCTGATGGGCTTCTTCATCCTCGGGGCCGTCGTCTTCGTCGAGCAGTCCCAGCGCCGGATCCCGGTCCAGTACGCGAAGCGGATGGTGGGACGCCGGATGTACGGCGGCACCTCGACCTACATCCCGCTCAAGGTCAACATGGCCAACGTCATCCCGGTCATCTTCGCCTCGTCCCTGCTGGCCCTCCCGGCGATGATCGCCCAGTTCCAGCAGGGCGCCTCCGGCGGACCGGCGTGGGCCCAGTGGATCAGCAACAACCTGACCCGCGGAGACCACCCGATCTACATGATCATCTACACCGCGCTCATCATCTTCTTCACGTTCTTCTACGTGTCCATCACGTTCAACCCCACCGAGGTGGCGGACAACATGAAGAAGTACGGTGGCTTCATCCCAGGTATCCGGGCCGGGCGACCCACGGCCGAGTACCTCCAGTACGTCATCACCCGAATCACCGTGCCGGGAGCGATCTACCTTGCCGTCGTCTCGCTGATCCCGGTCATCGCGTTTGTGATGGTCGAGGCGAACCAGGCCAACTTCCCCTTCGGTGGAACGTCGATCATCATCCTCGTCGGCGTCGGCCTGGAGACGGTCAAGCAGATCGAGGCGCAGCTCGAACAGCGACACTACGAAGGGTTCCTCCGGTAATGCGACTGATCATCCTCGGCCCCCCTGGAGCGGGCAAGGGCACCCAGGCGGCCCGGATCGCCGACCGCCTCGGCATCCCCGCCATCTCCACCGGCGACATCTTCCGCGCCAACATCAAGCAGCGGACGCCGCTCGGCGAGAGGGTCGAGAAGATCCTTTCCTCCGGCGGCTACGTGCCTGACGAGGTCACCAACGAGATCGTCGAGGACCGCCTGTCCTGGGAGGACGCCAAGGACGGCTTCCTGCTCGACGGCTACCCCCGCACCGTCGGCCAGGTCGACGCGCTCGACGTGATGCTCGCCAAGCAGGGGCAGCGGCTCGACGCCGTCCTCGAGCTCACTGTCGACGAGGATGCGGTCGTCGAGCGGCTGCTCAAGCGCGCCGCCATCGAGCAGCGCGCCGACGACACCGAGGACGTCATCCGCGAGCGGCAGGCGATCTACCGCAAGGAGACCGCCCCGCTCGCGCAGCACTACGCCGACGCCGGCCTGCTCGTGCAGGTCGACGGGATGGGCGAGGTCGACGCGGTGACCGAGCGCGTCATCGCCGCCCTGCCGCAGCGGGCCTGACCGGGGCCGCACGTGTTCGGACGCCACAAGCTGCGCAGCCGCACCGACGAGCAGATCCTCCTCATGCGTGAGGCGGGTCTGCTCACGGGGCGGACCCTCGAGATGCTCCGGCAGCGCATCCGGCCCGGGGTGACGACGCTCGAGCTCGACCGGCTCGCCGAGGAGTTCATCCGGAGCCACGGGGGCATCCCCAACTTCCAGCTCGTGGCGGGCTACTCGCACACGCTCTGCACGAGCGTCAACGACCAGGTCGTGCACGGCATCCCGAGCAGCTCCTGCGTGCTCCGTGAGGGAGACCTGCTCTCGATCGACTGCGGCGCCGAGGTCCGTGGCTGGAACGGCGACTCCGCCATCTCGGTCGTCGTCGGCGGCCCCGAGGCCGCTCGCCCGGAGGACCTCGACCTCATCGCGGCCACCGAGGCGAGCCTCTACGACGGCATCGCAGCGATGAAGGTCGGCGGTCGCCTCTACGACATCGGCGACGCCATCGAGGCGAGCATCGACGCGGCCGCGGAGCGGGACCGGCACACCTACGGGATCATCGACGAGTACGTCGGGCACGGCATCGGCGAGAAGATGCACCTGGACCCCCAGATCCCGAACTACGCGACCGGCGAGACCGGCCCCCGCCTCGTCGACGGCTTCACGGGTGCGATCGAGCCGATGATCACCCTTGGCGGCACCGACACCCGGGTCCTGGCCGACGACTGGACCGTCGTCACCGCTGACGGGTCGCGGGCCTGCCACTTCGAGCACAGCGTCGTCGTGCGCGACGGGGGCATCTGGGTGCTCACCGCCCTCGACGGGGGACAGGCCGCGCTGGAAGCGCGCGGAGCGCCATACGCGCCGCTGGACTGACGCGGCCGCCGACGGCAGGGTCCGAGACGGCGTCGCCGAGCCACGCGGGCGTCCGATCCCTGACCGCATCTGCGGGGTGGGCGCCCGGCTTGGCACAATCGCGTCCGTCCACGACCTGAAGGAGTTCCTCCGATGAGCACGACGCCCGAGCTGACCCCCCACCTGCAGGAGCTCTACGAGGTCGTGCTGCGACGCAACCCGGGGGAGCTGGAGTTCCACCAGGCGGTCCTCGAGGTCTTCGAGTCGCTGACCCCGGTGGCCCGCAAGCATCCGGAGTTCGCGGAGACGAAGGTCCTCGAGCGGCTGTGCGAGCCGGAGCGGCAGATCATCTTCCGGGTGCCGTGGGTCAACGACCGCGGCGAGGTCGAGATCAACCGGGGCTTCCGGGTCGAGTTCAACTCCGCGCTCGGGCCCTACAAGGGCGGCCTGCGGTTCCACCCCAGCGTCTACCTCGGCATCGTCAAGTTCCTCGGCTTCGAGCAGACCTTCAAGAATGCCCTGACGGGCATGCCCATCGGCGGCGGCAAGGGCGGCAGCGACTTCGACCCGAAGGGCCGGAGCGACCGCGAGGTCATGGCCTTCTGCCAGTCGTTCATGACCGAGCTGTACCGGCACCTCGGCGAGTACACGGACGTGCCGGCCGGTGACATCGGCGTCGGCAGCCGCGAGATCGGCTACCTGTTCGGCCAGTACAAGCGGATCACCAACCGCTACGAGTCCGGCGTCCTGACCGGCAAGGGCCTCGGGTGGGGCGGCTCGCTCGTCCGCAAGGAGGCGACCGGCTACGGCACGGTCTTCTTCGCCGACGAGATGCTCCGCGCCCGTGGCGAGTCCTTCGACGGCAAGCGTGTCGTCGTCTCCGGGTCGGGCAACGTCGCGATCTACGCCGTCGAGAAGGCCGAGCAGCTCGGTGCCACTGTCGTGGCCTGCTCCGACTCCGGCGGCTACATCGTCGACGAGTCCGGCCTCGACCTCGACCTGCTCAAGCGCATCAAGGAGGTCGACCGCGGCCGGATCAGCGAGTACGCCGAGCAGCGGACAGGCGCGAGCTTCGTTGCGGACGGGTGCATCTGGGACGTCGACTGCGACATCGCGCTGCCCTGCGCCACGCAGAACGAGCTCGACGAGCAGGCCGCGATCACGCTGGTGAAGAACGGAGTTCGCGTCGTCGCGGAGGGGGCCAACATGCCCTCGACCCCCGCCGCAACCCGGGTCTTCCTCGACGCGGACGTGCTCTTCGCGCCCGGCAAGGCGGCCAACGCCGGGGGCGTGGCGACGTCTGCCCTCGAGATGCAGCAGAACGCCTCGCGGGACTCGTGGAGCCACGAGTACACCGAGGAGCGCCTCGCCGGCATCATGCGCGGCATTCACGAGCGGTGCGCTGCCAGTGCGGACGAGTACGGCGCGCCGGGCAACTACATCCTCGGGGCCAACACGTCCTCGTTCGTCCAGCTCGCCGAGGCCGTCCTCGCCCTCGGGGTCATCTGATCAGTCGTGCAGGTCGGGCGGCTGGCGAGTCGTCACGGCCATCCGGTTCCAGACATTGATCGTCACGATGGCCATGACGAGCGTGACGACGTCCTGCTCGGAGAAGGCGTCGCCCACCGCGTCCCAGACCTCGTCTGAGACGCCGTGCTCGCCGATGAGCGTCATCTCCTCGGTGAGGCGCAGCGCCGCCTGCTCCTGCTCGGTGTAGAGCAACGGCGCCTCGCGCCAGGCCGAGAGCAGGTCGAGCCGGGACTGCTTCTCGCCGTCGCGGCGAGCCTCGTGGTGGTGCATCGAGAGGCAGTACGCGCAGCCGTTGAGCTGCGAGGCGCGGATCTTGACGAGGTGGATCAGGCTGGGAGCCAGCCCCCTCGAGTGGATCATCCGCTCGAGACCCAGCACGGCGGCATACGCGTCCGGGGCGCTGTCCCTGATCGAGAGACGCTGGCCGTGCTCACTCACGTGCGGCGCCGTCCTGCGCGCGCGCATGGGTGCCGAGCGCGTCGAGCGCGAGAGTCGAGTGCGCGACCGCACCCCCGGAGCGCATCTCGGCGGCGACGCAGATCGCTTCCATGGGGTACATCTCGTGGGTCATCCATGATCTCCTTCGCGATGGGGGTCGCCTGTCGTATGGTGCTCAGCTGCCGCCGCGCTAGCCGGCGGGCTCGGGCGCCGGCACCTCGTCGGGCTCCGTGTCGGAGTCGAGCAGCTGGCGCAGGACGTAGGTGAGGATGCCGCCGTGGCGGTAGTACGCCTCCTCGGCGGGCGTGTCGATCCGCACCGTGGCGGTGAACTCCGTTGTGTCGCCGTCCTTCTCGGCGCGCACCGTCACGGTGTGGGGCAGCTGCTCGCTGCCCTCGAGCCCCGTGACGGAGTAGGTCTCGGTCCCGTCGAGGCCGAGGCTCTGGGCGTTGTCGCCGTCCTGGAACTGGAGCGGGAGGACGCCCATGCCGATGAGGTTGGACCGGTGGATCCGCTCGTAGGAGACGGCGACCACCGCGCGCACGCCGAGCAGGGTCGTGCCCTTGGCGGCCCAGTCGCGGGACGAGCCTGAGCCGTACTCCTTGCCGGCGATGACGACCAGTGGCGTGCCCGCCTCCGTGTAGTGGGTGGCCGCGTCGAAGATCGTCGTGACCGGGCCGTCCGGCTGGGTGAAGTCACGGGTGAAGCCGCCCTCGGTCCCGGGCGCCAGCTGGTTGCGCAGCCGGATGTTGGCGAAGGTGCCGCGGATCATCACCTCGTGGTTGCCGCGCCGGGAGCCGTAGGAGTTGAAGTCCTTGCGCTCGAGGCCGTGGTCGGTGAGGTACTGCCCGGCGGGGGAGTCGGTCTTGAACGCACCAGCCGGGCTGATGTGGTCGGTCGTGACGGAGTCGCCGAGCAGGGCGAGCACGCGGGCTCCGGTGATGTCGGTGACCGGCTCGGGCGTGCGGGACATGCCGTCGAAGTACGGCGGGCGCCGCACGTAGGTCGAGTCGGGGTCCCAGTCGAAGCGGTGCCCCTCGGGGACCGGCAGGCTGCGCCAGTTGTCATCACCGGCGTAGAGGTCAGAGTAGCCCTCCTCGAACATGTCCGCCTCGACGCACTGCGAGACAACGTCGTTGATCTCCTGCTCCGTCGGCCAGATGTCCTTGAGATGGACCGGGTTGCCGTCCGGGTCGGTGCCGATCGGGCCGTCGACGAGGTCGGCGCGCAACGTGCCGGCCAAGGCATAGGCGATGACGAGTGGGGGAGAGGCGAGGAAGTTCATCCTCACCTCGGGATGGATCCGTCCCTCGAAGTTGCGGTTGCCCGACAGGACCGCGCAGACGGTGAGGTCGTTGTCGTTGACGGCGGCGCTCACCTCGGGGATGAGCGGACCGGAGTTGCCGATGCATGTCGTGCAGCCGTAGCCGACGAGGTCGAAGCCGAGCTTCTCGAGGTAGGGCGTCAGACCGGCCTTGTCGAAGTAGTCCGTGACGACCCGGGAGCCGGGGGCCAGCGAGGTCTTGACCCACGGCTTGCGGCTCAGGCCCTTCTCCACCGCCTTCTTGGCGAGCAGCCCGGCCCCGATCATCACGGACGGGTTGGAGGTGTTGGTGCACGAGGTGATCGCCGCGATGACGGCGTGGCCGTGGTCGACCGTGGTCTGCTGGCCGTCCTCGAGCGAGATGTCGACCGGGTTGCTGGGGATGTCTTTCCGCTGATCGGCGGTCATCGGGGCCCGCGGCCGGTCGTGCGCGGTCGACGCGGTGACGGCGATGGGGTCACTCGCGGGGAAGGACTCCTCGGAGGCCTCGTCGAGGCTGGCCTCCTCGTCGACCTCCTGTCCCACCGCGAGGGCCTGATCGTAGCTGTGGCCGGTGAGCAGGGCACCGACCGTGCCGGGCGCGACCCGCAGCGGGATGCGGTCCTGGGGCCGCTTCGGCCCGGCGATGGACGGCTCGATGTCGCCGAGGTCGAGCTCGACGACGGTCGAGAACTGCGGCTCGTGACCCGGGTCGTGCCACATCCCCTGCTCCTTGGCGTAGGCCTCGACCAGGCGGACGTGCTCCTCCTCTCGTCCGGTGAGGCGCAGGTAGGACAGGGTCTCGTCGTCGATCGGGAACATCGTGGCCGTCGAGCCGTACTCGGGGCTCATGTTGCCGATCGTCGCGCGGTTCGCGAGTGGGACGTTCGCCACGCCGGGGCCGAAGAACTCGACGAAGCGGCCGACGACGCCGGTCTCGCGGAGCAGCTCGGCGACGGTGAGGACCAGGTCGGTGGCCGTCGTGCCCGGGGGCAGCTCACCGGTCAGCTTGAGCCCGACGACCTGCGGGATGAGCATGCTCATCGGCTGACCCAGCATCGCCGCCTCGGCCTCGATCCCGCCGACGCCCCAGCCCAGCACGCCCAGCCCGTTGACCATCGGGGTGTGCGAGTCGGTGCCGACCAGGGTGTCCGGGTAGGCGAGCGGTCCGTCGTCGCTGTCACGGGTGAAGACGACCCGGGCCAGGTGCTCGAGGTTGACCTGGTGACAGATGCCGGTGCCGGGCGGGACGACCTTGAAGTCACGGAAGGCCTGCTGGCCCCAGCGCAGCAGCTGGTAGCGCTCCTTGTTGCGGCCGAACTCCAGCTCGGTATTGATCCGGAACGCGTCCGGGGTGCCGAAGACGTCGGCGACGACGGAGTGGTCGATGACGAGGTCGGTGGGGATGAGCGGGTTGATCTTCTGCGGGTCGCCGCCGAGCTCGGTCATCGCGTCGCGCATCGCGACGAGGTCGACGACGCACGGCACACCGGTGAAGTCCTGCATGAGGACTCGGGCGGGGGTGAACTGGATCTCGCTGCTCGCTGCGGCTGCGGGGTCCCAGTGGGCCATCGCCTCGATCTGCTCGCCCGTGACGAGCCGTCCGTCCTCGTTGCGCAGCAGGTTCTCGAGCAGGACCTTGAGGCTGTAGGGGAGGCGGTCGGCGCCCTCGACGCGGTCGAGGCGCCGGATGCGCCAGGACGCGTCCCCCACCGAGAGCGTGTCGAGCGTGCCGAAACTGTCCATCGCCATGGTGCTCTCCTCGCGTTGGGTTCTGCTCGCCACTGTAGGCATGCCGATGAAGCGCTGGCCAGCGCAACCTGCCTCAGGCCGTTCCCAGACTGCTCCCAGCCGCCCCCGAGTAGGCTTGGTCGGTTCTGTCCGCTGATGGGCCGTGTCCGTCGAGATCCGTTGCGCCGAGAGGCGTGCTGAAAGGGGCCCCATGGCGATCGAGCAGACGGCCGGAGCCGGTGTCGGGACCGATGCGCCCGAGGGACGCAGCCCGTGGCCGGCCCTGTGGGCGATGGTCCTCGGGTTCTTCATGATTCTCGTCGACTCGACGATCGTGTCGGTCGCGACGCCGGCGATCATGGAGGGCCTGCACGCCGGGGTCAACGACGTCATCTGGGTCACGAGCGCCTACCTGCTCGCGTACGCCGTGCCCCTGCTCATCACCGGCCGGCTGGGGGACCGGTTCGGCCCGAAGCGCCTCTACCTGCTCGGGCTGCTCGTCTTCACCCTGTCGTCGCTGTGGTGCGGGCTGACCGACTCGATCGGCTGGCTCATCATCGCCCGGGTGGTCCAAGGGCTGGGGGCCTCGATGCTGACCCCGCAGACGATGGCCGTCATCACGCGGACCTTCCCGGCGGCGTCACGCGGCCAGGCGATGGCCCTCTGGGGTGCGACCGCCGGCGTGGCGATCCTCGTCGGCCCGATCGTCGGTGGTGTGCTCGTCGACGGCCCCGGCTGGGAGTGGATCTTCTTCATCAACGTCCCGGTCGGCATCATCGCGTTCGTCCTCGCCGCCCGGCTCGTGCCGCGGCTGACGACGCACACGCACTCCTTCGACTGGATCGGTGTGCTCCTGTCGGCCGTGGGGATGTTCCTGCTCGTCTTCGGTGTCCAGGAGGGGGAGACGTACAACTGGGGGACGATCCGTGGGTTCGTCTCGGTGCCGCTCCTCATCGGCGCGGGCGTCGTGGTCATTGCCGTCTTCCTGTGGTGGCAGAGCAAGAACCGGCGCGAGCCCCTCGTGCCGCTCTCGCTCTTCGCCGACCGCAACTTCTCGCTCGCGAACGTCGCCATCACGACGGTCGGGTGCTCCGTCACGGCGATGGCCTTCCCCTTCATGCTCTATGCGCAGGTCGTGCGGGGGATGTCGCCCACCCAGTCCGCGCTGCTGCTCGCTCCCATGGCGGTGCTGTCCGGGGCGCTCGCCCCGGTGTCGGGCAAGCTCACCGACCGGGTGCACCCACGGGCCCTCGCGCCGCTCGGTATCGCCGGCACGGCGCTGTCGCTCTTCTGGGTCAGCCGGGTCATGACGCCGGACAGTGCGGTGTGGCAGATCCTGCTGCCGATGGGGTTCATGGGCGTGAGCCAGGCCTTCATGTGGGGTCCGCTCGGCGCGACCGCGAACCGCAACCTGCCGATGCGCGCCGCCGGGGCGGGCGCCGGCATCTACAACACGACCCGCCAGGTCGGTGCGGTCCTCGGCAGTGCGGCGATCGCGGCGGTCATCGAGGCCCGGCTCGCGGCGCACCTGCCCGGCGCCGCCGGTAGCAGCGGCCAGTTCCAGCAGGCGGCCGGCGCGACGCTGCCGCCGCAGGTGGCGCCGGGGTTCGCCTCGGCGATGGCCGACGCGATGCTGCTGCCCGCCGCGGTTCTCGTCATCGGTGTCGTGGCGGCCTTCTTCTTCGAACGTCCCCAGCACCAGCGCGCCTGACTCCCTCCGATCGAGAGCACAATCCCGACGATCGAGAGCACGATCCCGACGATCGAGAGCACGATCCCGACGATCGAGAGCACGATCCCGCGGCAGTCAGCGCCAGATCACGCGGAACGGCCGAGCCGACCCGCCTCGCCGCCCAGCGCCTCGACGAGGCGGTCGGCGACGACCCTCGCGTTGCGCTGGAGCACCTCGAGCGGCACCCGGGGCAGGTTCTCCTCCCAGTCGAGCAGGGGAGAGCCCCGGAACTGCAGGATGCGCGTGGGGCGGCCGAGGAAGAACAGGTGCAGGTGCGCGCCGCCGTCGCCGTACTTCGCCAGCTGCACGCGGCCGACACTCGGCACCAGCTCGACCGCGGCCGCGATGGCGACGAGGAGCAGCCCCATCTCGGCGGCGAGGTCGGCCGGCAGCCCGGGCAGGTCGTGGTGTTCCAGCGGGCTGAGCACCAAACCGAGGGGCAGGCCGGTGTCGGAGGTCAGCCCGAGCGTCCATCGCTCCGAGCGCCACACGAGCGTGCCGTCGTCGGCCCGAGGCGGCTGCGCGCACCAGCAGTCCTCGGCTGCCTCACCGCGACGCGGCGGGTCCGCGTCGGCGAGCGGACGCAGCGGCTTGAGCCGGAGCGAGTCGAGCTCGTAGGGGTAGATGTCCCAGCCGGGCATCTCCTCGACGGCGACGGGTAGGCGCTGTTCCTCGTCGGTCGTGGCGAGGATCCGCGCGTAGTAGTCCTCGATGCTCTCCGGGCCGTCGGCGTCACCTGTCACCCGGTGATCATGTCAGCCGGCGCTGCCCGAACCCGGGACGGGACGGCCGGACGTTTGCGACGATGCCGTGGTGGGGACCGTGACCGACTACCTGGCCGGGATGGACGACGAGGCGCGCCGGGCGGCGCTCGAGCACGTGGTCGAGGTGGCTCGCGCCCTCGTCCCCGACGCCGAGGAGGGCACCAGCTACGGGATGCCCGCCCTGCTGCACCGCGGCAAGCCGCTCGTCGCCGCCGTCGCGACGAAGCAGCACCTGTCGCTCTATCCCTTCAGCGGCGCCGTCGTGGAGGCGGTGGCTCCCGACCTGGCCGGCTTCTCGCTGTCCCGGGGGACGATCCGCTTCGACGCCGACCGGCCGATACCGGACGCCGTGCTGAGGCAGGTCGTCGAGCTGCGGCGCCGCGAGATCGACGCCCGGGCGTGACCGCCGACGGCGCCGCCGCCAAACGGTCCGCGGCCGACGCGAGTCGCGCTCACCGATTAGGAGTATGTCGCCCACCCGGGTAGCCTTGATCCTTGGGTGTCGTGTGCCCGGGCACCCGCATGCCGTTCGCGGCATGGCAGTCAGCTGGACCACAGCGGCACGCACCATGGTCGTCCCAGTCCGGGGTCGGCCGCAACAGATAGACGGAGGATATGGCCAAGAAGGACGGTGTCATCGAGATCGAGGGCACGATCGTCGAGGCTCTCCCGAACGCAATGTTCCGGGTCGAGCTCTCCAACGGTCACAAGGTGCTCGCCCACATCTCGGGCAAGATGCGTCAGCACTACATCCGGATCCTCCCCGAGGACCGGGTCGTGGTCGAGCTCTCGCCCTATGACCTGACCCGTGGTCGGATCGTCTTCCGCTATCGCTGACCGTCCGGGGCGCGCGGTTCGCCGCGAGCATCGAGCAGTCAGCACCACCACCCGATAAACCCCGCTCCCGAACGGGCCGGGCCCGGCCACGGGCCCGTCACGGCCGGGAGCTCGATCTGAAGACAGCAGGCAGATGAAGGTTCAGCCGAGCGTCAAGAGGATCTGTGACAAGTGCAAGGTGATCCGCCGCAACGGGCGGGTCATGGTGATCTGCGAGAACCTGCGCCACAAGCAGCGCCAGGGCTGAGCAGGGCCACCAGCCCAGCACTGTCGGAGAGCTTCGACAGCACGCCACACAAGTGAACACCGCAGCACCCGGCCCCTGATGACCGACCATCGCGTCGGCGCAGGACGTCACCCCCGGCACGGAGGCCGGGGACCGGACCCTCAGCTCTGAGGAGCGACGAACGAGTCGCTACCGGATCGGTGACTGCTCCAGACCTCCGCGAAACAGAAACCAGGAGAACGACGACATGGCTCGTCTTGTTGGAGTCGACCTGCCGCGCGACAAGCGCGTCGAGGTCGCCCTGACCTACATCTTCGGTGTGGGTCGCACCCGCAGCAAGGAGACGCTGGCAGCAACCGGCGTCGACCCGAACATCCGCGTCAAGGACCTCAGTGAGGCCGACCTCGTCGCGCTACGTGACTACCTCGAGGGCAACTACCGCCTCGAGGGTGACCTGCGCCGCGAGGTCCAGGCCGACATCCGCCGCAAGGTCGAGATCGGTTCCTACCAGGGCCTTCGTCACCGCCGCGGCCTGCCCGTGCGCGGCCAGCGCACGAAGACCAACGCGCGCACCCGCAAGGGCCCGAAGCGCACCGTGGCCGGCAAGAAGAAGGCCAAGTGATCCTGAGTCGAGTCGCCGCCCCGGCCTCGTCTCTGGACGCCCACTGACATCGAAGTTCTGACGTAGGAGAAACATGCCTCCCAAGGCTCGTACGACGAAGGTTCGTCGTAAGGAAAAGAAGAACGTCGCCCACGGGCACGCTCACATCAAGAGCACGTTCAACAACACGATCATCTCGATCACCGACCCGACCGGTGCCGTGATCTCGTGGGCCTCTGCCGGCCAGGTCGGCTTCAAGGGCTCGCGCAAGTCCACGCCGTACGCCGCGCAGATGGCCGCCGAGGCCGCTGCCCGTCGCGCGATGGAGCACGGCATGCGCAAGGTCGACGTCTTCGTCAAGGGCCCGGGCTCGGGCCGCGAGACGGCGATCCGTTCCCTCACCGCCGCCGGCCTCGAGGTGGGTGCCATCAGCGATGTCACCCCCACGCCGCACAACGGTGTCCGTCCGCCCAAGCGCCGTCGCGTTTGATCCGGCCCGAGACCACCAGGAGTAGATAGACATGGCTCGGTACACCGGCCCGATCACCAAGAAGTCCCGCCGTCTCAAGATCGACCTCGTCGGCGGCGACAAGAACTTCGAGCTGCGCCCCTTCCCGCCCGGCCAGCACGGGCGTCGCCGCATCCAGGAGAAGGAGTACCTGCTCCAGCTCCAGGAGAAGCAGAAGGCCCGCTTCGCCTACGGCGTCATGGAGAAGCAGTTCGTCCGCTACTACAAGGAGGCGGCCCGCCGCCCCGGCAAGACCGGCGAGAACCTCCTCCAGATCCTCGAGTCGCGCCTCGACAACGTCGTCTACCGGGCGGGCCTGGCCCGCACGCGTCGGCACGCCCGTCAGCTCGTGACGCACGGCCACTTCGAGGTCAACGGCGTGCGCGTCGACGTCCCGTCCTACCGGGTCGAGCAGTACGACATCATCACGGTCCGCAAGCAGTCCGTCGAGACGTTCCCGTTCGAGCTGGCCCGCCAGACGTTCGGGGACCGCACTCCGCCGGCCTGGATGCAGGTCATCGAGGGCTCGCTGCAGATCCTCATCCACCAGCTCCCGGTGCGCGCGCAGATCGACACGCCGCTCACCGAGCAGCTCATCGTCGAGCTCTACTCGAAGGACTGACGACCAAGGAGCGGTATGCCGCTGAGCCAGCTCAGCGGCAT
>NZ_AWQS01000041.1 GCF_000576575.1 Intrasporangium chromatireducens Q5-1 | reverse complement strand
CCCTTCGACGGTTCGTGGCCCTTCGTCGGTTCACCACGTCGAGAGGCCACGAACCGACGGGCTGGGACCACGTCGAGAGGCCAGTTTCCGACGGGGACGGGGCGAACGAGACGTGGCCCGCCACCCCCACGAGGGTGACGGGCCACGGACAGCCAACCGGGGATCAGGCCTCGGCGGGAGCCTCTTCCTTCTTGTCCTCATCGGGGAGAACCGCAGCGAGGGAGAGCTTGCCGCGCGGGTCGATCTCCTTAAGCTCGACCTGGATCTTCTGGCCGACCTTGACGACGTCGTCGACACTGTCGATCCGCTTGCCGCCGACGAGCTTGCGCACCTCGGAGATGTGCAGCAGGCCGTCCTTGCCCGGCAGGAGCGAGACGAACGCACCGAACGTCGTCGTCTTGACGACCGTGCCGAGGAACCGCTCTCCGACCTCGGGCATCTGCGGGTTGGCGATCGCGTTGATCGCCGCGCGCGCAGCCTCCGCAGAGGGGCCGTCGGTCGCGCCGATGAACACCGTGCCGTCGTCCTCGATCGAGATGTCGGCGCCCGTGTCGTCCTGGATCTGGTTGATCATCTTGCCCTTCGGGCCGATGACCTCACCGATCTTGTCGACGGGGACCTTCACCGTGATGATGCGCGGCGCGTAGGGGCTCATCTCGTCGGGCATGTCGATCGCCTCGGCCATGACGTCGAGGATGTGCAGCCGGGCCTCGTGGGCCTGGGTCAGCGCACTCGCGAGGACCGATGCCGGGATGCCGTCGAGCTTCGTGTCCAGCTGGATGGCCGTGACGAAGTCCTTGGTGCCGGCGACCTTGAAGTCCATGTCACCGAAGGCGTCCTCGGCTCCGAGGATGTCCGTCATCGCGGCGTAGCGCGTCTCGCCGTCGACCTCGTCCGAGACGAGGCCCATCGCGATGCCGGCGACCGGCGCGCGCAGCGGCACACCGGCGTTGAGCAGCGAGAGCGTCGAGGCGCACACGGAGCCCATCGAGGTCGAGCCGTTGGAGCTGAGCGCCTCGGACACCTGGCGGATCGCGTAGGGGAACTCCTCGCGCGACGGCAGCACCGGCATCAGGGCCCGCTCGGCGAGGGCACCGTGGCCGATCTCACGGCGCTTCGGCGACCCGACCCGGCCGGTCTCACCGGTGCTGTAGGGCGGGAAGTTGTAGTTGTGCATGTAGCGCTTGCGCGTCTGCGGCGAGAGCGTGTCGAGCTGCTGCTCCATCTTGAGCATGTTCAGCGTCGTGACGCCCATGATCTGGGTCTCGCCACGCTCGAAGATGGCCGACCCGTGGGCCCGCGGGACGACCTCGACCTCGGCCGAGAGCGCCCGGATGTCGGCCAGCCCGCGCCCGTCGATGCGGACCTGGTCGCGCAGGATGCGCTGGCGGACGAGCTTCTTCTGCAGGGCACGGAAGGCAGCGGAGAGCTCCTTCTCACGACCGGCGAACGGGCCCGGCGCGTCGGCCGTGCCGCCGAGCTCGGCCTTCATCGCGTCCTTGATCTCGTCGATCCGGGTCTCGCGCTCCTGCTTGCCCGCGATCGTCAGGGCCTCAGCGGTCTGCGTCGACACGGCCGACTCGACGGCCTGGTAGACGTCGTCCTGGTAGTCGAGGAAGACGGGGAACTCCTCCACCGGCTTGGCGGCCTTGGTGGCGAGCTCGGACTGGGCGTCGCAGAGGACCTTGATGAACTTCTTCGAGGCCTCGAGACCTTCAGCCACGACGTCCTCGGTCGGCGCCTGCTTGCCCTCGTTCTTGACGAGGTGCCAGGTCGACTCGGTGGACTCGGCCTCGACCATCATGATCGCGACGTCATCGCTGCCGTCCTGCTTCGTGACGACCCGTCCGGCGACGACCATGTCGAAGGTCGAGCGCTCGATGTCGGAGAAGCTCGGGAAGGCGACCCACTGGCCGTCGATGAGCGAGACGCGCACGCCGCCGACCGGCCCCGAGAAGGGCAGCCCGGAGATCTGCGTCGACGCGCTCGCGGCGTTGATCGCGAGGACGTCGTACTGGTGGTCCGGGTTGAGGGACAGCACGGTGATGACGACCTGCACCTCGTTGCGCAGGCCCTTCTTGAAGGTGGGGCGCAGCGGCCGGTCGATGAGACGGCAGGTGAGGATGGCGTCGGTCGAGGGGCGACCCTCGCGACGGAAGAACGAGCCGGGGATCCGGCCCACGGCGTACATGCGCTCCTCGACGTCCACCGTCAGCGGGAAGAAGTCGAACTGCTCCTTGGGCTGCTTGCCGGCGGCCGTCGTGGACAGGAGCATCGTGTCGTCGTCGAGGTAGGCCGTCACGGCCCCCGCGGCCTGCCTCGCGAGGCGGCCGGTCTCGAACCGGACCTTGTGGGTGCCGAAGCTGCCGTTGTCGATCACGGCCTCGGCGAAGGTGATGTCTGGACCCTCCATGTGGGCCCTCGCTTTCTTTTTCTCTTCACGTGCCCTCGCACATCGTCGTTGTGTGCGGGGTTCCTTCGTCGCCGGGAGGTCCCGGCATCTCTGCCGGCTGAGCGGCATCTATGACGGAAGGCGGTCGCCGCACCACGTGCGGTGACCGCCTTCCGTCATGAGTTCATCGACGCAGACCGAGTCGCTTGATGAGGGAGCGGTAACGCTCGATGTCGGTGGCCTCGAGGTAGCGGAGCATCCGCTTGCGGCGACCGACGAGCAGCAGCAGCCCACGCCGG
The DNA here is from genome assembly GCF_000576575.1 of Intrasporangium chromatireducens Q5-1. Lineage (GTDB taxonomy): Bacteria > Actinomycetota > Actinomycetes > Actinomycetales > Dermatophilaceae > Intrasporangium_A > Intrasporangium_A chromatireducens. The sequence continues at coordinate 22,315 of NZ_AWQS01000041.1, read as the reverse complement.
CTGTGGTGGTCGTGGGCGTGCGCACGCGAGTGCTCGGTGAGGTCCTTGATCCGCTGCGTCAGCATCGCGATCTGGACCTCCGGGGAGCCGGTGTCGCCCTCGGTCGTGGCGTACTCGTCGATGATCTTCTTCTTCACGTCAGCGTCCAAAGGCATGGATGACCGACTCCTATCTCACTCGTTGCGCGGCGCCCCGGGGCAGGTTCACCCGGGCTCTCTCGATCCGCGGCCGATCAAACGGCACCCATCAGCCTAACAGCGCGGTCGCGCGCCCCCTAATCGAGCAACGGGCTGAGGTGGCGGCTGCCCAGCGCCCGTCCGGACTGGTCGGCGGCCGTGCGCAGGGCCTGCTCCACCGTCGCCCCGTCGAGGGTCGCGTCGAGGAAGCCCGCGAAGAACGCGTCACCCGCACCGTTCGTGTCGACCACCCGCTCGACGTGCGGCGCGGCAACCCGCAGCTCATGGTGGTCGGCATCCACCGCGAGCGCACCGTCGGCGCCGAGGGTGCAGACGACGAGCTCGGCACCCCGGTCGACGGTGGCGTGCATGAAGGGCAGCGGCTCCGGCATGGCGTCGTTGCTGAGGAAGACGCGCCGGGCAGCTGCCAGGTAGGGCTCGTGAAAGGGGGCGCTCCCGTCGTAGTCGTGCAGGTCGGTCCAGATCGGCAGGCCGGCGCCGGCGCCGTCGGTCAGGGCCAGCTCACGCGTCCACGGGGCCAGGTCGAGCACGACCGCGCGCGCGTCGGCCAGTCCGGCGAGCCCGCGCAGCCCCAGCGGCGGCTCACCCGGCTCGGCAGGGGTCGCCAGGTAGATCGAGACCCGCTCCCCGCGCTCCGTCATGAGGTTGAGGTGCCGCTCGCTCGGGCCGGCCACCCTCCGCGCCGCCACGTCGACCCCGGAGGCCTGCAGGGCGCCGAGGATCCGCGGTGCCACGTCATCGTCGCCGACGACGGTGTACAGCCGCACCGACCTGCCCCGCTGCGCCAGGTGCAGCGCCTTGCCGGCCGACGTGCCGCCGAGGGTCTCATGGGTGCTCCGGGCGAACACCGTGTGCGGCCGCGGCTCGGGCAGCGCGTCGAGCGTGACGAGCTCGTTCCACGAAGCGGGCCCGCAGACGACGACGTCCGGCATCTCGTTCCTTCCTCACGCCAGGACGAGGTATGCCGCCCAGCTGGCCGAGCTGAGCGGCATACCTTCTGCGCGGGGTGCGTCAGAGGTTGATCATGTGGCCGACGATGCCCTCGACGGCCTCCTTCATCGCCTCGCTGAGCGTGGGGTGGGCGAAGATGTTGCGCGCCACCTCGTCGGCGGTGAGGTCCCACTGCTGGGCGAGGGTGAGGGCGGGCAGCAGCTCGGTCACCTCAGGGCCGATCAGGTGCGCACCGAGGAGCTCGTTGTGCTCGGCGTCGGCGACGATCTTGACGAAGCCGACTCCCTCGGCCATGCCACGCGCCTTGCCGTTGGCGGAGAAGGGGAAGCTGGCCGTCTTGACGTCGTAGCCCTTGTCGCGCGCCTGCTGCTCGGAGTAGCCGAACGAGGCGATCTGCGGCTGGCAGAAGGTCGCCCGCGGGATCATGTCGAAGTTGATCTCCATCGTCTCCGCGTCGGCGATCGTCTCGGCGGCGACGACGCCCATCGCCTCGGCGGTGTGCGCGAGCATCAGCTTGCCGGTGCAGTCACCGATCGCGTAGACGTTCGGCACGTTGGTCCGGCCGCGGGCGTCGACGGCGATGGCACCGCGCTCGGTGAGCTGCACCCCGGAGGCCTCGAGGCCGAAGCCCTCGACCCGCGGGGCGAAGCCGAAGGCCGCGAGGAACTTGTCGGCCTCGAGGACCTTCTCGTCGCCGCCGGCGGCGGGCGCGACCGTGACGCGGACCCCGGAGCCGGTGTCCTCCACGTTCTTGACCGCGGTGGAGAGCAGCACGTTGACCCCGAGCTTCTTGTACTGGCGCTGCAGCTCCTTGGAGACGTCGGCGTCCTCGGTCGGGACCATCCTGTCGAGGAACTCGACGATGGTGACGTCGACGCCGAAGTTCTTGAGGACGTAGGCGAACTCGACGCCGATGGCGCCCGAGCCGCCGATGATGATCGAGCCGGGGAGGTTGGCGTCGAGGATCTGCTCCTCGTAGGTGACGACGTTGGTGCTCGTCTGCATCCCCGGAAGCATCCGCACCGTGGCCCCCGTCGCGATGATGAGGTTGTCGAACGTCAGGCTGCGCGTGGACCCGTCGTTGAGGGCGACGTCCATGGACGTGGGGCTGGTGATCGTGCCCCAGCCGTCGACCTCCTCGATCTTGTTCTTCTTCATCAGGTAGTGGACGCCCTTGGCGCTGGCGTCGGCGACGCTGCGGCTGCGGGCGTGGGTCGTCCCGAAGGACATCGTCGCGTCGCCCTCGATGCCGAAGGTCTTCTTCTCGTGCGTGATGATGTGGGCGATCTCGGCGTTGCGCAGCAGCGCCTTGCTCGGGATGCACCCGACGTTGAGGCAGACCCCGCCCCAGTAGCGCTTCTCGACGACCGCGACCTTCTTGCCGAGCTGCGCGGCACGGATCGCCGCGACGTAGCCACCGGGACCTGCACCGAGCACAACCACATCGAAATCAGCCATGCCGCACAGCCTATCGGTGGCGCTGCGACGGGCCGCACCCAACTGCCGGGCCCGCCCAGTGGTGCCCGTCGTGCAGATGGGGCTGTCGGGATCTCCCCAGCGGGGCCCGTGCGGGAGTATTTTCCGAAAGGTACGGCCCCAATCACGGGACCCGGACAATGGAGTCCACCTTGAGCGCAACGCCGCACCACCATGATGCTCCACCGGCCAACACGGGTCTGCTCGTCGTGGCGGGCATCCTCGTCGCGATCCCGATCGTCGCCCTGATGCTCGTCGGCACCTACGCCAAGGACGGGCCCCGGCTGGCCGGCTTCCCCTTCTTCATCTGGTACCAGTTCCTCTGGGTCATCATCTGTTCGGCGCTGACCTACGCCGCCTACCGCGTCGTCCTCAAGGCGCGTCCGCACCGGCCGATGAACCCGGAGGGCACCGAGTTCCTCGACGAGGAGGACGTCCGATGACCGCCCTGGTCGCGGCCGGGCCGAACACCGGCGTCAACGGCGTCGGCCTCGTGGTCCTCATCATCTTCTTCGTCATCGTCGCGGTGGCCGGCTTCTGGGCGGCCCGGTGGCGCCGGCCCGACAGCATGGCGAGCCTCGAGGAGTGGGGCCTCGGGGGGCGCAGCTTCGGCACGTGGATCACGTGGTTCCTGCTCGGCGGCGACCTCTACACGGCCTACACCTTCGTCGCGGTGCCGGCGGCGATGTTCTCGGCCGGTGCCGTCAGCGGCTTCTTCGCCGTCCCGTACACGATCGTGCTCTACCCCATCATCTTCGTGTTCATGTCGCGGCTCTGGTCGGTGTCGCACCGGCACGGCTACGTCACGCCGGCCGACTTCGTCCACGGCCGCTCCGGCTCGCGCGGGCTGTCCCTCGCCGTCGCGGTCACGGGCTTCCTCGCGACGATGCCCTACATCGCGTTGCAGTTGGTCGGCATCCAGGCCGTGCTCGAGGTGGCCGGCGTCGGTGGCGGCGGCAACGTGGTGGCGAAGGACGCGCCGATCTTCATCGCGTTCCTCGTGCTCGCGCTCTACACCTACACGTCGGGACTTCGCGCGCCGGCGGTCATCGCCTTCGTCAAGGACACCCTGATCTACCTCGTCATCATCGTCGCGGTCATCTACCTGCCGTCCAAGGTCGGCGGCTGGGCCCACGTCTTCGACGCGGCCCAGAACAAGATGCAGACGACGAACCCGGTGACCGGCAAGCCGACGGGCTCGTTCATCCCGCCGGCCGGGCAGTACTGGGCCTACGCCACCCTCGCGCTCGGGTCCGCGATGGCGCTGTTCATGTACCCCCACTCGGTCACGGCGACACTGTCGGCGAAGAGCCGCAACACGATCCGGCGCAACGCCTCGATCCTGCCGGCCTACTCGTTCCTGCTCGGGCTGCTCGCGCTGCTCGGCTGGGTCGCGATCGCGGCCGGCACCAAGCCGATCGGGCTCGACGGCAAGCCCAACCCCCAGTTGGTCGTGCCGCAGCTGTTCGAGGACTTCTTCCCGTCGTGGTTCGCGGGCGTCGCCTGGGCCGCCATCGCGATCGGTGCCCTCGTGCCGGCCGCGATCATGTCGATCGCCGCGTCCAACACCTTCACCCGCAACATCTACAAGGCGTGGATCAGGCCGGAGGCCTCACCGTCGGAGGAGGCGCGGGTCTCGAAGTTCACCTCCCTCGTCGTCAAGGCGTTCGCGCTCGTGTTCGTCCTCGCCCTCGACAAGACCAACGCGCTGAACTTCCAGCTGCTCGGCGGTATCTGGATCCTGCAGACGTTCCCGTCGGTCGTCTTCTATCTCTACACCCGCTGGTTCCACCGCTGGGCGCTGCTCCTCGGCTGGGCGGTCGGCATGGGCTACGGCACGGTGTCCGCCTACAACGTCATCAACCCGGCGACGAAGGCGCACTTCGGCGGGTCGCTGGCGACGATCCCGGGCATCGGAGAGCTGGGCTACATCGCGCTCACGTCGTTCGTCATCAACGTCGTCGTCGCCGCCGTCTTCACGGTGGTCTTCCGGCTCGTCAGGGCCGCCGAGGGTCTCGACGAGACCATCCCGGCCGACTACTTCGCTGACGCCGGTGACCCGCGGGTGGAGAAGATCGACCTCGGCGCCCACGAGACGACCCCGTCTGCCTGACCGTATGCCGCCCACCGCGGTCCGCAGGGCCCGCGCCTCTCGCTCCGGCTAGTCGCGCGGGCGCTCGGGCGGCATCGCGGCGACGGCCTCGTCGACGTCCATCCCGGTCAGCTGCAGCAGGTCGACGACGACCGAGCGCAGCTGGGCGAGCACCGTCTCGGTCGCGAGGCTCGGTGTGCGGGGCAGCTCGCCGCAGGCCTGGGCCACTCGCTCGACCGCGATCCGGCCGGCGTCGGGTGCGGCGTTCTCGGCAAGGGCGCGCGCGATGACGTCGGTCGCATCGGCGAGCTCGCGCAGCACGTCGACGTAGCCCTGGGGCAGAGCCTCACCGCGGCCGACGGCGACGGTGACGCGCCGGACGAGGACCCGGGTGCTGCGCATCGCCCGGTCCAGCGGCCCGACGAGGTCGACCATCTTGCGGACGCCCGGCGCGTGGCCGCGGGAGAAGGGGGAGCTCGTCAGGACCGAGAGGCCCTCGTCCGCAGCGGTCCCGAGCTCACGCAGCAGGCCGTCGGTGCCGCGGGCCGACGCCAGCACCTGCGCGGCGCCCTCGACGTCGCCGTCGGCGGCGCTCGTCGCGGCGCGGCGGAACAGCTCGCTCATCTTGCGCACGACGGCCGAGGCAGCGACGCGAGGCCGGCGCAGGGCAGCCTGCGGGACGACGGTCGCGGCGACGAGGGCGACACCGCCGCCGATCAGTGCGTCGGTCCAGCGCGTGAAGGCCTGACCGGGGCTCGCCACGAGCGTCGTGACGACGATGCTCTGCACCGCCGCCTGGGTGACGATGACGCGGCCGGCGTCGAGGAGCAGTGCGATGAGCATCGAGGCGATGACGATGACGGTCACCTGCCAGGGCCCCGTCCCGACGAAGTGGACGAACAGGTCCGCGGTGAAGACGCCGACCGCCACACCGACGGCGACCTCGAGGACCCGCCGGAGCCGCTGCCCGTAGGACATGCCGAGGCACACGACCGCGACGATCGGGGCGAAGAACGCCTGCTGGTGGCCGATGACGTCGGTGGCGAACCACCAGGCAAATCCTGCCGCGAGGGCGGACTGGAGAACGAGGAACGCGGAGCTGCGGACCCGGCGCACCCGGGCGCGCAGGGACAGCCGGCTGCGGTCCCAGGCCCGGTCGAGGAGGTCGGCGACCGGTGTGTCGCTGCGGCCCTGCTCCGTCACCGCTTCCTCCACCCGTCGTCGAGGTCACCGCCCGCCATGCGGGAGCACGGCTAGAGCTCGGGGAACCAGATGCCGATCTCGCGGCTCGCCGAGTCGGGTGAGTCGGACCCGTGGACGATGTTCTGCTGCACCTGGGTGCCCCAGTCGCGGCCGAAGTCGCCACGGATCGTGCCCGGTGCGGCGTCGGTCGGGTTGGTCGCGCCGGCGAGCGAGCGGAAGCCCTTGATGCAGTCCTGTCCCTCGATGACGGCAGCGGTCACGGGGCCGGAGGACATGAACTCGAGGAGCGGCTCGTAGAACGGCTTGCCCTCATGCTCGGCGTAGTGCTTGGCGAGCAGCTCCCGCGTCGGCGTGACGATGGCCAGGGCCCCGAGCGTGTAGCCCTTGGCCTCGATGCGGCGCAGCACCTCCCCGGTGAGTCCGCGCTGGAATCCGTCGGGCTTGATCAGGACGAGGGAACGTTCGGTGGTCACGGCGGTCACCCTACCGGGGCCTGCATCCGGTCGACCTTGCCGCCCTGGAGCAGCGAGACGACCCACAGCGCGAGGAAGATCAGGCCCACGAGGAACATCATCGGCACGACGAAGCCGGCCAGGATCGTGAGGAGCTGGACCACCCAGCCGAGGGTGACGCCATACGGCTTGCGCGTCAGCCCGGAGCCGAGGAGGCACAGCGCCGCGACGGCCGAGCCGACGAGCAGGTAGCGGCCCGCGGCGGCCGGCTCGGAGTCGGCGATGGCGGCGCCACGTGCCACGAGGGCGCCGAAGAAGATGATGATCGACTGGCCGGCCAGCACCGTGGCGAGCATGCGCCAGGTGAACTTGCCGGTCGTGCCGTAGAAGACGAGCCGCGACATGCGATCCCGGGTGCCTTTCGTGTCCATGGTCAGTAGTCCTGGGTGGTGTCCCACGTGCGGATGATCGCCTGGGCCTCGGTGTCGCTGGCCCCGGTCGCCTCCGCGTAGAGGGTCATGGCGTCCTCGCGGCGGCCGTCGTCGATGAGCGCGCTGATCCGGGCCCGCGCCTCGGGCGTGAGGCGGCCCTCGGTCCACGACCGCGCGGCGTCCTCGACCCCGGGGCCCTGGCCGGGGACGAACCAGGTGTCGATGACGCGCTTGGCATCCGTCAGGGCGGCGCCCGTCGCCTCCCGGTAGACCTTGATCGCGTTGATCTTGCGTCCGGCGCTGATCTCACGGCTGATCCTGGCCCGGGCCTGCTCCGTGAGCCCCGGGTAGGTCGTCTCGGCGTCACGGCGGCCGACGAGGCGCCCGTAGAGCACGACCGCCACGATGAGGACCACGACGATGAGCAGGAGCCGGAGGATCATGGGTCGAGCCTACGTGCGGGCTCGGTCACGTCTGGTCGTGGCCGAGCAGGAGGCGCACCTCACCAGCGGTGATGACCGAGCCGGTGGCGAGCACTCCCCCGCCCATGCCGTCGGCCTCGGCCAGCGTCACCGCCTGCTCGAGGGCGTCGGGAAGGTTCGGCACGATGGTGACCCGGTGCTCGCCGAAGATGCCGGTCGCCAGCTGGCCGAGCCGCGCCGGGTCGAGCGCACGGTGCGAGGAGTTGCGGGTGATGACGACCTCGGACAGCACCGGCTCGAGGACCTCGAGGATGCCGACGGCGTCCTTGTCCGCGACGACGCTGAGCAGCCCGACGAGGCGCGTGAACGTGAAGGCCTCCTCGAGCGCGGTGACCAGCGCCCGCGCCCCGTGCGGGTTGTGGGCGGCGTCGACGACGACCGTCGGGGAGCGCCGGACGACCTCGAGCCGGCCGGGCGAGGCCATCGCCGCGCAGGCCGCGAGCAGCACGTCGTGGTCGAGGGGCTGCTCTCCCCCGCCCATGAAGGCCTCGACGGCAGCGACGGCCGTCGCGAGGTTCTGGGCCTGGTGGGCGCCATGCAGGGGCAGGAACAGGTCCGGGTAGTCACCGGCGAGCCCCCGGAGCGAGACCACCTGGCCGCCGAGGGCGACGTCGCGCGTCAGCACCCCGAAGTCGCGCCCCTCGAGGACGAGGCGCGACCCGACCTGCTCGGCGCGCTCGGTGAGCACCTCCACGGCATCGTCCTCCTGCAGGGCGGAGACCGTGATCGAGTCGGGCTTGATGATGCCGGACTTCTCCTCGGCGATGGAGGCGATGTCGTCGCCGAGCAGATGGGTGTGGTCGAGGTCGATGGGGGTGATGACCGCCACCTTGCCGTCGACGACGTTCGTGGCGTCCCAGGTGCCGCCCAGGCCCACCTCGACGACGGCGACGTCGACCGGGGCGTCGGCGAACGCGGCGTAGGCGACGGCGACGAGGGTCTCGAAGAAGTTGAGGCGACGACCACCTGACTCGGCCGAGGAGCCGTCGACGATGTCGACGAGCGGCTTGACGTCCTCATAGGCGGCGATGAACTTGTGGCGCGGAATCGGCTTGCCCGACAGGGCGATCCGTTCGCGCAGGTCGTGCAGGTGCGGCGAGGTGAACCGCCCGGTCGACAGGCCGAGCTCACGCAGGATCGTGTCGATCATCCGGCTCGTCGAGGTCTTGCCGTTCGTGCCGGTCAGGTGGATGACGGGGAAGGCGAGCTGCGGGTCGCCGGCCAGCTCCATCACGGCCCGAATTCGGTCGAGGGACGGGCCGATGTCGTTCTCCGGGGCCCGGGACAGGATCTCGGTCTCGATCTCGCGCATCCGCTTGCGCTCCTCGAGACGGCGCGCCGCCTCGTGCGCCGCCGCGTCAGGACGCGGGCTCACCGGGTGCCCCGCTCCTCGCGGGCGACCGCGCCGTCCGCCGGCAGGGCAACGTCGCCCCCGGACAGGTCCTTGACCAACCAGATCTCGTCGGGCAGGCCCGACCCCCCGGCCTCGCGGTGGGCCTGGCGGAAGCCGTTGCGCTCGTAGAACCGGCCGGCCTGGTCGTTGCCCTCGATGTAGGAGACGTGCAGCTCGGCATGCCCGAGCTGGCTCGCCCGGGCCACGACCTCGTCGAGGAGGCTGCGTCCGATGCCCCGCCCCTGGTGGTCCGGCAGGATGTAGAGCTTCCACAGGACGAGCTCGTCGTCCTGGCTACCGTACGACGCCATCCCCACCACGGTGCCGCCGTCGTCGGCGACCAGCGTGCGGCCGACCCTGATGCCGGGGATCACCGCGTCGGCGGTCCACCACTTGGCGAGCCCCATCTGGACGTACTCGGGGCCGGCGATCGGCTCGTACGTGGCGCGCCAGGTCTCGTGCCCGACCCGGACGATGCCGTCGAGATCGTCGCCGGTCGCCGTACGGATGACGACCGCCCCCTCGTTGCCCCCTGCGCTCATCGCTTCGCCACCATGATTCGTGCCTCCTGTCCGTCTCCGACGACGACCGCCGCCCCCATCCCGTCCGGGAGCGCATGGTCGGCCCCCGCCGAGGAGAACTGCGTGGCCAGCGTCTCACCGACGATGAGGTCACGGTACGCGACGGTGGCCTCGAAGACCGCGTCCGTTCCCGTGATGGTGAGGCTGATCCGGTCGCTGACGTGCAGCCCGGCGTCGCGACGGGCCTGCTGGACCGCGCGGACGAGGTCACGGGCCAAGCCCTCGCTCGCGAGCTCCGGTGTCACCTGCGTGTCGAGCACGACGAAGCCGCCGTGCGCCAGCATCGCGGTCGCCGACGCCCCCGACTCGTCCCCGGCCACGACGGTCTCGAGGACGTACTCGCCGTCCTGCAGCTCGAGTCCTCCCGAGGTCACGGTGCCCTCCGGCGAGACCGACCACTCGCCGGACTTGCTACCCCGGATCGCCGTCTGGACGTCCTTGCCGAGCCGCGGCCCAGCGACCCGGGCGTTGACGGTGAGCCGCTGGGTGACGCCGTAGTCGCCACCGCTCGTCGAGCCGAGCTCGACGAGGCGGAGCGCCTTGACGTTGAGCTCGTCGCGGATGATCGCCTCGAACGGCGCCAGTGCGTCGGGGTCGGGCACGACGACGGTGAGCGCGGCGAGGGGCAGGCGCGCCCGCAGTCCCTGGGCCTTGCGCAGGCTCGAGCCGGTCGAGCAGACCTCGCGGGCGCGGTCCATGGCCGAGACGAGCTCCGGGTCCGCCGGCAGGTCGGCCGGATCCGGATAGTCCTCGAGGTGGACGGAGCGGCCGCCGGTGAGCCCACGCCAGATCTCCTCGGTGACGAGGGGCAGCAGCGGGGCCACCGCACGCGTCACCGTCTCGAGCGCCGTCCACAGCGTGTCGAAGGCCGCCCGGGACTCGTCGGACTCGCCGCCCCAGAACCGGTCGCGCGACCGGCGGATGTACCAGTTCGTCAGCACGTCGAGGAATGTGCGCGTCGTGTCGCACGCCGCGGCGATCTCGTAGTCGTCGAGCTGCTCCCGCATCTGCCCGACGAACTCGTGCAGCTTGGCCAGGAGGTAGCGGTCAAGGACGTCCGCCGAGGCCGTGGACCGCCGCGCCTCGTAGCCCGAGCCACCGCCCGCGGTGTTGGCGTAGAGCGCGAAGAAGGACCACGCGTTCCAGAGCGGGATGATGACCTGGCGGACCCCGTCGCGGATCCCCTGCTCGGTGACGATGAGGTTGCCGCCGCGCAGGATCGGGCTGCTCATGAGGAACCAGCGCATGGCATCGGCCCCGTCGCGCTCGAAGACCTCGGTCACGTCGGGGTAGTTGCGCAGCGACTTGCTCATCTTCTGGCCGTCGGAGCCGAGGACGATGCCGTGGCTCACGCAGGACTTGAAGGCGGGTCGGTCGAACAGGGCCGTCGCGAGGATGTGGAGCGTGTAGAACCAGCCGCGGGTCTGCCCGATGTACTCGACGATGAAGTCGCCCGGGAAGTGGTGCTCGAACCAGTCGGCGTTCTCGAAGGGGTAGTGCACCTGCGCGAAGCTCATCGAGCCGGAGTCGAACCACACGTCGAGCACGTCCTCGACGCGGCGCATGGTGGAGCGGCCCGTCGGGTCGTCGGGGTTCGGGCGGGTCAGCCGGTCGATGCCGGGGCGGTGCAGGTCGGTGACGCGCACGCCGAAGTCCCGCTCGAGCTCCTCGAACGAGCCGTAGACGTCGATGCGGGGGTATTCGGGGTTGTCCGACTTCCAGACCGGGATCGGGCTGCCCCAGAAGCGGTTGCGCGAGATGGACCAGTCGCGCGCGTTGGCGAGCCACTTGCCGAACTGGCCGTCCTTGACGTGCTCGGGCGTCCAGTCGATCTGCTGGTTCAGCTCGAGCATCCGCTCCTTGATCTTCGTGACCTCGACGAACCAGCTCGACACGGCCATGTAGATCAGCGGCTGGCGGCACCGCCAGCAGTGCGGGTAGCTGTGGTCGTAGGTCTCGCGGCGCAGCAGGACGGTGCCCTCGGTCGTCGCGCCCATCTCGCCCTCGCCGCGGGTGCGCGCCTTGAGGTGGTCGATGATGTGCGGGTTCGCGTCGAAGACGTGCATCCCCTCGTACTCGGTGACGGGGTAGGTGAAGGTGCCGTCGGCGGCGACCGGCACGACCACGTCGATGCCGAACGCGTCGGTGAGCACCTTGTCCTCCTCGCCGAACGCGGAGGCGATGTGGACCAGACCGGTGCCGTCCTCGGTCGTGACGTAGTCCGCGGGCAGCACGACGTGGCCGTTGGGGTGGCCGAGGAAGTAGGAGAACGGCGGCGTGTAGCGGCGCCCGACGATCTCCGAGCCCTTCATCCGGGCCACGACCCGGTCCTGCAGCGTCTCCGGGTCGGACCCGCCGAGCTCCTTGGCATAGGCGCCGAGTCGCGCCTCGGCGATGATGTAGCGCTCGGTGACACCCGTGAAGTCGGACTCGACGACGACATAGTCGATGTCGGGGTGCACGGCCATCGCGATGTTGGACGGCACGGTCCACGGCGTGGTCGTCCAGATCAGGGCGAGCTCACCGGTCTCGAGGCGGTAGCCGATCGTGACCGCCGGGTCCTGGCGCATCTTGTAGACGTCGTCGTCCATGCGGAGCTCGTGGTTCGACAGCGGCGTCTGGTCGTTCCAGCAGTACGGCAGCACCCGGAAGCCCTCGTAGACCAGGCCCTTGTCGTAGAGCGTCTTGAACGCCCAGATGACCGACTCCATGAAGGTCGGGTTGAGCGTCTTGTAGTCGTTGTCGAAGTCGACCCAGCGGGCCTGGCGCGTCACATAGCTGCGCCAGTCGTCGGTGTACTTGAGCACCGAGGCGCGGCACGCGTCGTTGAACTTGTCGATCCCGAGGTCGACGATCTCCTGCTTCGTCTTCAGCCCGAGCTGGCGCATCGCCTCGAGCTCGGCCGGCAGCCCGTGGGTGTCCCAGCCGAACCGGCGCTCGACGCGCTTGCCGCGCATCGTCTCGTAGCGCGGCACGATGTCCTTGACATAGCCGGTGAGCAGGTGCCCGTAGTGCGGCAGGCCGTTCGCGAACGGGGGCCCGTCGTAGAAGACGAACTCGTTCGCGCCGTTCTCGCCCGCGGGGCGGTTCTCGACGGACGCGACGAAGGTGCCGTCCTCGTCCCAGTACTTGAGGACTCGCTCCTCGATCTCCGGGAACCGGGGAGAGGAGGGCACGTCGCCCTGGTGCTGCGGGTCCGTGGTGACCTGGGGGTAGGTCATGTGGGTCGTCTCCTGCGTCGCTTGCTCCGTCACTCGACGAGGACGACACCACCGGGACGACCCGGCGGCACCGCGGTACCACCTCGCTTGCCGCGTGAGCCCACCCGCTCGCGAGAGCGAGGTGAGCGGCATACGACCGCTTCGTTCAGGCTGTGACGGGCCCACCCGTCCGGTTCTAGTGAGGCCCCACCGGGGTGGCGCCCGTTCTTCCGGAGACTCGCCGCTGATGACGGCTCAGACGTCTGTGCCGCCAGTCTAGCGGGTGAGCGCCTGCACTCGGCGGAGCCCGGTCGGGCATAGTGAACCCCGGCAGGTTCGTCGACGAGAGGCAGGGGCATGACCGAGGTGGACAGGGCCAGCTCGTGGCTGAGCCGTGAAGAGCTCGACGCGGCACGCGACCGGCTGCCGATCCTCTACGTGCACGCCATCCCGGTCCGGGCCGACGACCGGGGCGCGGTCACCCACGTCGGCCTGCTGCTGCGGGCCGACTCCGACGGCGGCATCGGCCACGAGGTCGTCGGCGGCCGCGTCCTCTACCACGAGCGCATCCGTGACGCGCTCGCCCGGCACATCGAGACCGACCTCGGTCCCGTCGCACTCCCCCGGATCCCGTTGTCACCACAGCCCTTCACGGTGGCGGAGTTCTTCCCGACGCCCGGCGTGACGCCCTACCACGACCCGCGCCAGCACGCGGTCTCGCTCGCCTACGTCGTGCCCGTCATGGGTGACTGCCGACCTCAGCAGGACGCCCTCGAGCTGGCCTGGGTCAACCCGGAGGACGCCGCGGCGATGGCGCAGCGCGGGGAGATGACCGGCGGCCACGGAGTGCTCGTCCGGCAGGCCCTCGCGCACGTCGGCCACCCGATCTGAGCCCGGGGCGCGGTGGGTCGACGCGCGACGGTTCGAGGTATTTACCGGACGGTGGTGTCCGGCGATTACCTCGACCGAGCGCGACACACGGTGGTTCGAGGTATTTACCGGACAGTGGTGCCCGGCGATTACCTCGACCGGGCCGGGGGCCAGGTCAGCGCTGCTCGACGAGCTCCGCGCGTCCCTGTCCGAGGACCGTGAGCGGCAGCAGCTTCTTGCCGGTGGGGCCGATCTCGATCTCGGTGCCCATCTGCGGGCAGACGCCGCAGTCGAAGCACGGTGTCCAGCGGCAGTCGTCGACCTCCCGCCCGTCGAGCGCGTCCTGCCAGTCCTCCCAGAGCCAGTCCTTGTCGAGGCCCGAGTCGAGGTGGTCCCACGGCAGGACCTCGTTCTGCTCCCGCTCCCGTGTCGTGTACCAGGCGACGTCGACCGGGTAGTCGGCGAGGGCCTCCTCTGCGCACCGCATCCACCGCTCGTAGGAGAAGTGCTCGCTCCACCCGTCGAACCGGCCCCCGTCACGCCACACCGCCTCGATGACGCGCCCGATCCGCCGGTCCCCCCGGGACAGCAGTCCCTCGACCGCGCCGGGCTGGCCGTCGTGGTAGCGGAAACCGATCGAGGAGCCGTAGCTGCGGTCGGCCCGGATCGCCTCGCGCAGCTTGAGCAGCCGGGCGTCCGTCTCCTCCGGGCCGAGCTGGGCCGCCCACTGGAAGGGGGTGTGGGGTTTGGGGACGAAACCGCCGATCGAGACGGTGCAGCGGATGTCGCGACGACCCGAGACCCGCCGGCCGGTCTCGATGACCTTGCTCGCGAGCTCGGCGATCTGCAGCACGTCCTCGTCCGTCTCGGTCGGCAGGCCGCACATGAAGTACAGCTTCACCTGGCGCCAGCCCGCCCCGTAGGCCGCGGCGACCGTGTTGATGAGGTCCTCCTCGGTCACCATCTTGTTGATGACGCGGCGGATCCGCTCGGAGCCACCCTCGGGGGCGAAGGTCAGCCCGGAGCGGCGGCCGTTGCGGGTCAGCTCGTTCGCGAGGTCGATGTTGAAGGCGTCGACGCGGGTCGAGGGCAGTGACAGCCCCGTCTGCGTGCCCTCGTAGCGGTCGGCGAGACCCTTGGTGAGGTCGGCGATCTCGGAGTGGTCGGCGGAGGAGAGCGAGAGCAGCCCGACCTCCTCGAACCCGGTCGCGGCGAGGCCCCGCTCGACCATCTCGCCGATGCCGGTGATGGACCGCTCGCGCACCGGCCGGGTGATCATCCCGGCCTGACAGAACCGGCACCCACGGGTGCACCCCCGGAAGATCTCGACGGACATCCGCTCGTGCACGGACTCGGCGAGGGGGACGAGCGGCTGCTTGGGATACGGCCACGCATCGAGGTCCATGACCGTGTGCTTCGAGACGCGCCAGGGCACGCCCGGGGCGTCGGGTGACGGCGCCACGCGCTGGATGCGCCCGTCGGGAAGGTAGCTGACGTCATAGCAGGACGGCACATAGACGCCGCCGGTGCGCGCGAGACGGAGGAGCAGCTCGCGGCGACCGCCGGGGCGTCCCTCCGCCTTCCAGTCCCGGACGATGTCGGTGACCACGAGGACCGCCTGCTCGCCGTCGCCGACGATCGCCGCGTCGATGAAGTCGGCGATCGGCTCCGGGTTGAACGCGGCGTGTCCACCCGCGATGACGATGGGGTCCTCGAGAGCCCGCTCAGCGGCATACAGCGGAATGCCGGCGAGGTCGAGGGCGGTGAGCAGGTTCGTGTAGCCCAGCTCGGTCGAGAAGGAGACACCGAGCAGGTCGAAGTCGCGCACCGGCCGGTGGCCGTCGACGGTGAACTGGGGCAGGCCGGCCCCTCGCAGCTGCGCCTCCATGTCGGGCCACACTGCGTAGGTGCGCTCGGCGAGCGCGTCGGGCCGCTCGTTGATGACCTCGTAGAGGATCATGACGCCCTGGTTGGGCAGGCCGACCTCGTAGGCGTCGGGGTACATCAGGGCCCACCGGGTGGTCAGCTCCTCCCCCGCGGGTCCGAACCCGCCGACGTGCCAGTCCTTGACGGTGGAGTTGAGCTCGCCGCCGACGTACTGGATGGGCTTGCTCACCCGCTCCAGCAGCGGCTCGAGGGCATGGAAGATCGACTCACCGGGCATCCGCACAGTTTAGATGCCGTATGCCGCTCACCTGCCGCCGCCGCTGGGTGGGCATCCGAGCCCCCGGCTTGAAGGCGGCTCAGGCCTCCTCGTACATCGCGTCGAGCTCGTGCCGGTACTTGTCGGTGACCGCCTTGCGACGCAGCTTCATGCTCGGCGTCAGGTCGCCCTCCTCGATGGTGAGGTCGTGGTCGAGGATCGTGAACTTCTTGATCGTCTCCCAGCGGTTCAGGCCGGCGTTGAGCTCGTCGATGGCTCCCTGCACCAGGGCGTGCGCCTCCGGCGAGGAGACGATCTCGGAGTAGCTGCGGCCGGCCAGGCCCTGCGCCGCCGCCCACGCGGTGATCGCATCGGGGTCGAGGGTGACCAGGGCGGTCGCGTAGTGGTGCCCGGCGCCGTGGACGACGAACTGGCTCAGGTAGGGGAACATGCCCTTGAACTTCGCCTCGATCGCCGCCGGCGCGATGTACTTGCCGCCGGAGGTCTTGAACACGTCCTTCTTGCGGTCCGTCACGTAGACGAAGCCGCGCTCGTCGATCCGGCCGATGTCGCCCGTGCGGAACCAGCCGTCCTCGGTGAGCACCTCGGCCGTCGCCTCGGGGTTGTTGTGGTAGCCGCGCATGACGCCCGGGCCCTTGATGAGGATCTCGCCGTCCTCATCCGCGATGCGCACCTCGGTCTCCGGCAGGGGCCAGCCCACGGACCCGTAGACGTACGCGCCCGGCTCGGACCGGTTGACGGTCGTGCCCGACGACGACTCCGTCAGCCCGTAGCCTTCGAGGACGAGCAGCCCCACGGCGCCGAACCACTTCGCGACGTCGGCGTCGAGCGGGGCCGAGCCGCTGATCATGAACCGGACGCGGCCGCCGAAGCGTTCTTGCACCTTGCCGAGGACGAGCCTGGTCGCGAGGGCGTGCTGGACGGACAGCAGCGGCGACGGCGATTCACCACGCTCGCGGACGTCCCGCATCTGCGCTCCGACCCCGAGCGCCCAGTCGATCAGGGCCTTCTTGATGCCGGTCTCGGCGGCGAACATCGTCGCGATCCGCCCGTGGGCCTTCTCGAAGATCCGCGGCGGGCCCGCCATGAAGGTCGGCCGGACGATCGCCATGTTGTCGACGATCCTGTCGATGCGGCCGTCGACCGCTGTCGGGAAGCCGATCTGCAGGGCGGTCGCGACGAGCATCTTGCCGAACACGTGCGAGAGCGGCAGCCAGAGGAACTGGAGGTCGTCCGGCCCGATCATCCCGCCGGCCTCGATGACGGCGCCCTCATAGACGACGCTGTCCTGCACGAGCCGCACGCCCTTGGGCCGGCCGGTGGTGCCGGACGTGTAGATGAGCGTGGCGAGGTGCTCCGACTTGATCTCGTCGACGCGGTCGCGCACCAGCGACGGCTGTGCCTCGAGCGCAGCGCGGCCGCGGGACTCGAGGTCGGCGAGGGTCATCACCCAGCCGTCCTCCGACGCCGAGCCGGTGAAGGTGACGACGTGCCGGACCCCGGGGATCTCGGTGCGGCGCTCGGCGAGCTTGGCCACCTGGGCGTCGTCCTCGGCGAAGACGACCGAGCTGCCGGAGTCCGTGAGGATGTAGGCGACGTCCTCACCGATCGTCGTCGGGTAGACGGTCGTCGTGGCACCGCCGGCGGAGACGATGGCGAGATCGGCGATGACCCACTCGTAGCGGGTCTGCGACGCGAGGGCGACGCGGTCCTCGAGCCCGATGCCGAGGTCGATCAGTCCCGCGGCGAGGGCCTCGATGAGGTCGTAGGCCTCGGCCCAGGTCACGGTGGTGAGCTCGGCGCTCGACGGGTCGCGGAAGTACTGGAACGCGGGTTTGTCGGGGGTCGCCTCCACCCGGTTCCGAAGGAGGGCTCCGACGCTCGCGGCTCGGCCCTGCAGGACCGACCAGTCGACCTTCTCGTCCTGCGCGGAGAGGCTGGCCATGACGACACTCCTTCGGGTCACGGTGGCCCCGGCGCGGGCCCCATGGTGCGGATGATGCCACGAGAGCCGGGACAGGTCACGCGCTGCCGGCGCGATGAGACCGCACCGTGACCGGTCGGTAATTTCGCGGCCCGTGCCGGCGCCCTGCGCGCCCTCGGGCGGCTGCCTGTCTGGCACGGGCCGCCCGGGCGGAGATCAGGACGGGACGATGGCCGACAGGATGTGCCGGCAGCGCTCGACGTCGTCGGCCATCTGCTCGGTCAGCGCGTCGACCGAATCGAACTTCAGGGTCTCCCGAAGCCGCTCGACGAACTCGAACGCCACGGCCTCGCCGTACAGGTCCAGGTCCGTCCGGTCGAGGACGTAGGCCTCGACCCGGCGCACATGGCCCTCGAAGGTGGGGTTCGTGCCGATCGAGATCGCGGCCGGCAGCATCCGGTCGGGGTGTCCCGGCTCGAGGTCCCGGCGCACCAGCCAGCCGGCGTAGACGCCGTCCGCGGGCACCATCCCCTCGTGCCGGTCGCTGAGGTTGGCCGTCGGGTAGCCGAGCTCCCGGCCCCGGTGGTCGCCGTGGACGACGGTCCCGGAGACGCGGTGGGGCCGACCGAGGATCTGCGCCGCGTGGCCGACGTTGCCGGCCGCCAGCTCGGAGCGCAGCTGGGTCGAGCTCCATCGGGTGCCCTCGCCGATGTCCTCGAGGGCGATGACGTCGAAGCCGTACTTGGCGCCGAGCTCGCGCAGGGTCTGCACGTCGCCCGAGTTCTGCACCCCGAAGCGGGTGTCCTTGCCCACCACGACGGCGCAGGCGTGCAACGCCTCGACGAAGGTGGCGTGGACGAACTCGTCGGGTGTCTCCTTGGCGAACTCGCGGGTGAACTCGATGACGAGCGTCGCACCGAGGCCGACCGCCTCGAGCTCCTCGAGCCGCTGCTCGACCGAGGTGATCATCGTCGGCGCCCGGTCCGGGTAGAGCACCGCGATCGGGTGCGGCTCGAAGGTCACGGCGACGGGGACGGCTCCGCGCTCGGCCGCCTCGGCCACGACGCGTCCGAGGACCTCCCGGTGCCCGCGGTGGACCCCGTCGAAGTTGCCAAGGGTGACGACGGTCGACCCGAGGTCGTCGGGGATGTCGTCGGTTCCGTACCACCGTTGCACGGCGACCACTGTAGTGGGCGGCCCCTCCTGCGCCGTCCGCGCGTCAGGTGAAGGGGAACACGACCTTCGGCCGGGCCGTGGCCCGCGACTCGTCGAGGATCGCGACGAGGCGGCCCTCCGGGTCGATCGCCGCCACGACGTCGCACCCGCCCGGTCCGGCCGCGATCCGTTGGCCGTGGCCGATCCGCGTGGCGTCCTCGGCGCTGACCTCGTGCACGGGCATCTGGGTGCGCGCCGCGTCGGCCATCGAGATGAGCGGTATGCCGCTCGCCCCGTCGCGCTCGGACCGCTCGGTCAGCTCGTCGAGACGGACGGCGTGCTCGAGGGTGAACGCGCCCACACGGGTGCGGCGCAGCGCGGTCAGGTGCCCACCGACCCCCAGGCTGCGGCCGAGATCCCGCGCCAGGGCTCGGACGTAGGTGCCGGAGGACACCTCGACGTCGATGTCGACGTCCACGACGGGCACCGTCTGCCCGGACTCGGTCGTGACCGTCACCGGGGTGGTGCGCAGGACGTCGAACCGGTTCACGGTCACGGCGCGCGGCTCCAGCTTGACCTCGTCGCCGGCGCGGACGCGGGCATAGCTGCGCACCCCGTCCACCTTGATCGCGCTGACCGCGCTGGGCACCTGTTCGATGGTGCCGGTCAGCAGCGACACCGCATGGGGCAGCGCCGCCTCGACCCCGGCCCAGTCGGACACGCCGAGCGCCTCCACCGTCTCCCCCTCGGCGTCGTCGGTGACCGTCGCCTGGCCGAGCCGGACGGTCGCCGTGTAGGCCTTGTCGCAGCCGACGAGGAAGGTGAGCAGCCGCGTGGCCCGCCCGATGCCCAGGACTAGCACTCCGGTCGCCATCGGGTCGAGGGTGCCGGCGTGACCCACGCGGCGGGTGCCGGCCAGGCGGCGCGTCCGGCCGACGACGTCGTGGCTCGTCCAGCCGGCCGGCTTGTCGACGACGAGCAGGCCGTCAAGCATCGGTCGAGGGACCCGCGTCCTCGTCGGTGTCCTCGTCGTGATCGACCGGCTTCTTGTACGGGTCGGGCTCGCCGGCGTGGCGTGCGCCGGCCGCCGCGCGGGCGAGCTCGGCGTCGCGGGCACGGGTGCGGCTCACCAGGTCCTCGAGGTGGGCGGCGCCCTCGGGCAGCGCGTCGGCGATGAACTCGAGCGACGGCGTGAGGCGGATGCCGATCTGCTTGCCGACCGCGGACCGGATCCGGCCCCGGTAGGCCTCGAGCACGTCGGCGGTCGCCCGGCGCGCCTCGTCGTCACCGAAGACGGTGTAGAAGACCGAGGCGTGCTGCAGGTCGCCGGTGACGCGGGTGTCGGTGATCGTGACGAAGCCGAGCCGCTCGTCCTTGACCCGGTGCTCGAGATACTCCGCGACGATGACCTTGATCCGGTCTGCGATCTTGCGTGCGCGGGCGGGGTCAGCCATGACGACCTCCTGGGCTCGGGGACGGGGGCGACGGACGGACCGAGGTGCGGCCCAGACTCCTCACCCTAGTGGCCGCGCTGGCGGCCGGCTCACACCGCTCCCCTCCCGTCGAAGGGCCACCACCCGACGAAGGGCCACTACCCGACGAGAGGCCAGCTCCCGTCATACAGATGTATGGCGTGAGCTGGCCTCTCGTGGGTTGGTGGCCTCTCGAGGTGGTCGGCACAGACGGGACTGGCCGGGGCCCTTTCGGGTCCCGGCCAGTCCACTGCTCCGCGTCAGTCGCGCGGCTTCTCGCGCATCTCGAACGTCTCGATGACGTCCTCGATCTGGATGTCGTTGAACGACCCCAGGTTGATGCCGCACTCGAAGCCCTCGCGGACCTCCGTGACGTCATCCTTGAACCGGCGCAGCCCGGCGATCTCGGCCTCGCCCACGACGGTGCCGTCGCGCACGATGCGGGCCCTGGTGCCGCGCTTGATCTCGCCCGAGCGCACGAGCGAACCCGCGACGTTGCCGAACTTGCTCGAGCGGAAGATCTCGCGGATCTCGGCGGTGCCGAGCTGGACCTCTTCGTAGATCGGCTTCAGCATGCCCTTGAGGGCCGCCTCGACGTCGTCGATCGCCTGGTAGATGACCGAGTAGAAGCGCATGTCCACGCCCTCCCGGTCGGCGAGCTCGGCGACACGCTCGGCGGGCCGGACGTTGAAGCCGATGATGATGGCGTCGTCGACCGTGGCGAGGTTGACGTCGTTCTGCGTGATCGCACCGACACCGCGGTGGATGATCCGCAGGTCGACCTCGTCGCCCACATCGATCTTGAGCAGGGCGTCCTCGAGCGCCTCGACCGAACCCGACACGTCACCCTTGAGGATGAGGTTGAGGGTGTCGACCTTGCCCGCGGCGAGGGCCTCGTTGAGGTCCTCGAGCGAGATGCGCTTGCGGCGCTTGGCGAGCGAGGCGGCCCGGGAGGCGGCCTCACGACGCTCGGCGATCTGACGTGCCGTCCGGTCGTCGGGTGCCACGAGGAACGTGTCACCGGCTCCCGGGACCGACGTGAGACCGAGCACGAGCACCGGACGCGACGGCGGGGCCGCGTCGACGTTGTTGCCGTGCTCGTCGAGCATCGCTCGCACGCGGCCGTGACCGTTGCCGGCGACGATGGCGTCCCCGACCTTCAGCGTCCCCGACTGAACCAGCACCGTCGCCACCGGGCCACGGCCCTTGTCAAGGTGCGCCTCGATCGCGACACCACGGGCGTCCTTGTTCGGGTTTGCCCGGAGGTCGAGCGCCGCATCGGCCGTCAGCAGGACCGCTTCGAGCAGGCCGTCGATGTTGGTGCCCTGCTTCGCCGACACGTCGACGAACATCGTGTCGCCGCCGTACTCCTCGGCGATCAGGTTGTACTCGGTCAGCTGCTGGCGGATCTTGGCCGGGTTGGCCTCGGGCTTGTCCACCTTGTTGACCGCCACGACGATCGGCACGCCGGCCGCCTGGGCGTGGTTGAGCGCCTCGACGGTCTGCGGCATGACGCCGTCGTCCGCGGCGACGACGAGGATCGCGATGTCCGTCACCGACGCACCCCGGGCACGCATGGCCGTGAAGGCCTCGTGACCCGGCGTGTCGATGAACGTGACGGCGCGCTTCTGGCCCTCGTGGCTCGTGACGACCTGGTAGGCACCGATGTGCTGGGTGATGCCACCGGCCTCGTCCTCGGCGACGTGCTCTGAGCGGATCGCGTCGAGCAGCTTCGTCTTACCGTGGTCGACGTGGCCCATGACGGTGACGACCGGGGGCCGCGCCTCGAGGTCCTCGTCCTCCTCGGCCTCGAGCTCGGCGTCGAGGTCGATGTTGAACGAGCCGAGCAGCTCGCGCTCCTCGTCCTCGGGGGAGACGACCTGGACGTCGTAGCCCAGCTCGGCACCGAGCAGCTTGAAGGTGTCCTCGTCGAGCGACTGGGTCGCCGTCGCCATCTCACCGAGGTGGAACAGCACGGTGACCAGCGACGCCGGGTTGGCGTTGATCTTGTCGGCGAAGTCGGTCAGCGACGCACCGCGCCGCACCCGCACCACCGTCGAGCCGTCACCGCGCGGGACGCTGACGCCACCGACGGTCGGGGCCTGCATCTGCTCGAACTCCTGGCGCTTCGCCCGCTTGGACTTGCGTCCACGGACCGGCCGGCCGCCACCGCGGCCGAAGGCACCCGCCGTCGAGCCGCGGCCGCCGCCGCCACCGCGAGGACCACCGAAGCCGCCGCCGCGCGGTCCACCACCGGGGCCGCCGCCGAAGC
>NZ_AWQS01000040.1 GCF_000576575.1 Intrasporangium chromatireducens Q5-1 | reverse complement strand
CCTCGCGTCCAGCGGGGTCCTGGCAGCCGACATGGAGTCCGTCTGGCTCCTGCGACCGGCCCAGGGTGCCGCCGGGGCGGTCGTCCGCGTCGTCGCGGACCCCGCCGGCGAGCCCCTCCTGCGCCCACGCACGCTACGCCACGTCCGGGCCGCCCTGCGCACCCTGCCGCAGCTGACCGAGGCACTCGCCGCGTGGGGCGGCGCCGTGCGCCCGCGCAGGGTCCTGCTCGCCGCGCCCCGGTCCTTCTGCGCCGGCGTGGTGCGCGCCATCGAGGTCGTCGACCGGGCGCTCGACCAACGCGGCGCTCCCGTCTACGTGCGCCGGCAGATCGTGCACAACAGCCACGTCGTGCGACGCCTCGAAGCGCGCGGCGCGGTGTTCGTCGACGAGCTGGCCGACGTGCCGAGCGGTGCGACGGTCGTCTTCTCCGCCCACGGCGTCGCCCCCGACGTCCGCGCCGAGGCGCGGCGACGTGGGCTCGACGTCATCGACGCGACGTGCCCCCTCGTGGCCAAGGTGCACGCCGAGGCGCGCCGCTTCGCCGACGACGGGGACACCGTGATCCTCATCGGGCACCGGGACCACGAGGAGGCGATCGGGACGATGGGTGAGCGGCCCGACTCGACCCGGCTCGTCCAGGACGCGGCCGAGGCGGCCCGCGTCGAGGTGCCGGACCCGGGCCGGGTGCGTTACCTCGTCCAGACGACGCTCGCCGCCGATGAGGTCGACGGCATCGTCGACGTCCTGCACGCGCGCTTCCCCCAGCTGCAGGCGCCGCCCTCCGACGACATCTGCTACGCCACCACCAACCGGCAGCTGGCCCTGCGCGAGGTGAGCCGGGACGCCGAGCTCGTCCTCGTCGTCGGCTCGGAGAACTCCTCGAACTCGAGGCGGCTGGTGGAGACGGCGCAACGGCTCGGCCTGCCCGCCCACCTGCTCGACGACGTCGGCGACCTCGACCTGGGGTGGCTCGCCGACGTGACGACCGTCGGGCTGACGGCCGGCGCCTCAGCACCCCAGGAGCTCGTCGACGAGATCGTCACCGCGATCGGGGGCCTCGGCCCCGTCGCGGTGACGGAGGCACGGCTCGTCGACGAGAACATCCACTTCGCCGTGCCCAAGGAGGTTCGATCGTCATGACGATGCCAGTGCGGCAGAGCATCAGGATCGCCAGCTACCTGGCGGCCCAGCGCCTGCGGGGGCGGGAGAAGTTCCCGCTCCTCGTCGAGCTGGAGCCCCTCTTCGCCTGCAACCTCAAGTGCGCCGGCTGCGGCAAGATCCAGCACCCGGCCGACGAGCTGCGCCGCCGGATGCCGGTCGAGCAGGCGCTCGAGGCCATGGAGGAGTGCGGCGCCCCCATGGTGTCCATCGCCGGCGGCGAGCCGCTCATGCACCCGGAGATCGACCGGCTCGCGAACGAGCTGGTCGCGCGCAAGAAGTTCGTCTACCTGTGCACCAATGCGCTCCTCGTCCGGAAGTGGTGGGACCGGTTCGACTTCCGGCCATCGCCCTACTTCGCCTTCACGGTGCACATCGACGGCCTGCGCGAACGGCACGACGCCTCGGTCCAGCAGGACGGCGTCTTCGACGAGGCGGTCGAGGCGGTCCGGTGGCTCAAGGACCGCGGCTTCCGGGTCACGTCCAACAGCACCTTCTTCACGACCGACAGCCCACAGTCGGTCATCGACGTGCTCAACTTCCTCAACGACGACCTCCGGGTCGACCAGATGATGATCTCGCCGGCCTACGCCTACGAGAAGGCACCGGACCAGGAGCACTTCCTCGGGGTGCAGGAGACCCACGAGCTGTTCCGCAAGGTGTTCTCCGGTGGGAACCGGAAGAAGTGGCGGCTCAACCACACCCCGCTCTTCCTCGACTTCCTCGAGGGCAAGGTCGACTTCCCATGCACGGCCTGGGGCATCCCCAGCTACTCGCTCTACGGCTGGCAGCGCCCCTGCTACCTGATGAGCGACGGCTACACGAAGACCTACCGTGAGCTCATCGAGACGACGGACTGGGACACCTACGGCCGGGGCCGCGACCCACGCTGCGCGAACTGCATGGCCCACTGCGGCTACGAGCCGACCGCGGTCCTGGCCACGATGGGCTCGCTCAAGCAGTCGCTGCGCGCGATGCGTGGCTGAGGCCGGGACTGCTCAGCCGAAGCGGGTGGCCAGCCTCAGGTAGAGCCCCGGGGCGAGCGCCCGCAGGGCGATCGGCAGGTGCAGCCAGCGTGGCACGACCACCGTGGCACGGTCGTGCAGCACCGCCTCCACGAGCCGCTCGGCGACGAGGGCGGGCGGCACCGGACGAGGGAACACCCGGTCGTACGGCGCACCCCGGCGCTCGAAGAACGGCGTGTCGACGACCCCCGGGACGACGACCGTCACCACGACCCCCCGGGAGCGGACCTCGGCGGCCAGCCCAGCGGCATACGTCATGAGGGCCGCCTTGCTGGCGGCGTAGGCCGACTCGTGGGCCACGCCGAGGACTCCCGCGATGGACCCTACGAAGACGAGGTGCCCGCGGCCGCGGGCCAGCATCGCCGGCAGGACCGCGGTGGTCAGCTCGACGGGTGCTCGCACGTTGGTCTCGAGGAGTGCGGTGAGGCCCTGCCCGGTGTCGGCGGCCGTGGCGTCGGCGACGAGGCCACGGCCGGCGTTGTGCACGAGGATGTCGGGGGGCCGGGCCGCCAACCGCTCGGCCAGCCCCGCGCGCTGCGCCGCAGCGGTGAGGTCGACCTGCAGTGCCTCTCCCCCGGTGTCGGCGGCCGCCGCCCGGAGCCGCTCCGGGTCCCGGCCCACGACGTCGACCCGGGAGCCGGCCCGCGCAAGGGCCCGCGCGGTCGCCAGCCCGATTCCCGAGGACCCGCCGGTGACGACCGACCGGGTCCCGGTCAGCCGGGTCACGACGTCTCCCGCTCGAGGCTCTCCTTGATCGCCCCCGCCATGAGGTTGGCCCGATGCGTCAGCATGACGATGCCGCCGGCCATGAGGATCAGGAGCAGGACCTCACCGGTGATGGCTCCGGCACCCGTCGTGAGCCGGTCGTCGAACCAGGCGACGCCGAGCCCGATCGACACGATCGGGTCGCCGACGGTGATGATGCCGACGGCGACCGACCCGACCACGCCCTCCTGGAACGCGTTCTGGTTGAGCAGGAACCCGATCGGGCCGATGGCCACGATCGCGTAGAGCTGCCAGGCGGTGAAGACGCCACCGACGCTGTCGATGGGCGCCGTGACGAGGGAGCGGATCAGCCCGGCCGTGACGCCGTAGAACACCGCGGTCGCGATCGCGAGCGGGATGGCCCGGTTCTCGTGGCGTGCCCGCGCCGCGATGGACAGGCAGATCACGACGACGAGGGCCAGCCCGATGCCGAGCGGGATCACCGCCACCCCGCTGATGTTCGACGAGCCGGCGCTGGGCGACGCGACGAGGAGGAACCCACTGAGGCCCGCCAGTGCGAGCACCGCGCCGAGCACGAGCATGGGGTCGACGGGCCGGTCGAAGAACACCGTGGCCCAGAGGAGGTAGAAGAGCACTCCGGTCACGAGGATCGGCTGCACGACCGCGAGCGGAGCGGCGTGCAGGGCGAGGATCTGCAGCCCGAAGCCGAGGGCCGCGCAGATCACCCCGTAGCGGAAGCCGCGGATCTGGATCAGCTCGACGAGCAGGCCGAGCCGCAGCGGGACCCGCTCGGGCACCTCGTGCGCGGCCTGGTGCTGCAGCAGGCTGGCGCCCCCGAAGCTGGCGGCCGCGGCGACGGCGGCCGGTGCCCCGATCACCCAGTCCGTGCTCACCGGAGCACCTCGTCCTCTGCCGCGCGCACGGCGCGGAGCACCGCCTCGGTGGCCGCAGGGCGGTCGACATCGCGCGCGACGAGTGCTGCGTCGAGCACGAGGGCCAGCCCGACGACCCCGCTCGACACGACCGCCCCAGCGGTGACGGGCACGCCCTCGGCGAGCGGCACGACGGGGCAGATGGACCGCACCTGTGCCCCTGCGAACCAGCGGTCGCCCCGGGCAGCGGGCATGTACGACACGATCGTCGAGAAGAACCGCCGGGTGTAGATCGTCCGGGCCGTCACGGTGCGGGCCGGGGCCGGCAGGTGCCCGAGCAGCTGCATGACGACGTGCGCGGCCTGCGGCTCGCCCCGCGCGGCCCGGGCGCGCAGCTGCGCCGTGACCCGCTCGAGCCGCTGCCGGAACCCCATCGCCCCGACGGGCAGGTCCACGGTCACGGCGGCGGTCCAGTTGCCGAAGACGCGGTCGAGGCGGGGCGCGCGCCGGGCCACGGGCACCATCGCCCGCAGCGGCCGACTGCCGTCGACGAGGCCGGCCGAGCCCAGCAGGTCGGCGAGAGCGTGGGCGACGACGGCGATGACGACCTCGTGGGCGCGACACCCCGTGGCCGCCGCGACGGCCCGGACCCGGGCCTCCTCGACGGGCGCGGTCGCGATGAGCCGGCGCGCCGTCTGCTCGCAGTCGAGGTGCGTCCAGCTGCCGAGGCTGCTCGTGGCCAGGCTCGCCAGCCCGGCCACGACGAGGCGTCCCTGCCGCACCCCGTTGCGTATGCCGCTTCGCCCGCTCACGCTCGCCCCTGTCCCGGGTGCCGGGCGGCGTTCGTCGAGGGGGTCGTCGGGCGCGGGGTCGAGCAGGCGGTCGAGCAGGCCGAGCAGGGAGATGCCGTCGCCGAGGATGTGGTGGGTCTTGACGGCGAAGACCGTGCGCCCCTCCGTCGGCGCCTGCAGCAGGCGGACGGCCCAGGGGAACCCGTCGGGAGGCAGGGGCTCGGACCAGTAGTCGTCGAGGGCGGCGTCCATGCCGTGCTCCGCCTCGGCCGCCGTGACGTGGGTGGCGAGATCGGCCGTCCCCGACAGGTCCCACCCGAGCCGTCCGTCGTCGACGAGCCGCCGGCGCAGGATCGGCAGGCCGTGCACCCGCGGTCCGACGGTGCGCTGGGCGTCTGCGAGGGTCAGCCGCCCGCCGGCGACGGGGTCGAGCTCGAGGACCGCGCCGACCTCCTGGACGCGCAGCGGCCGGTCCGCGTGGAGGAAGAACGCGTCGGATGGCCGCACGCGCCATCTGCGACCACCCCCCGTGCGTGGCGTGGAGGTGGCAACCTGCCGCAGGCTCTCCTCCGTGGTGCCCCGGCTGGCCACCTGGTGGGCGCGCTCGGCCACCTCCCGCAGCGCACCCGGGTCCCGGAGCACGCTGTGGACGTAGGCGGTGAGCTGGTCCTCGTCGGCACACAGCTCCGCGAGACCGCTCACGACGAGCAGGTCGGCGTTGGCCTCGCCGTGCGCCGCGATGGGACGGAACATCACGAGGGGTCGGCCGGAGGCGATGGCCTCCAGCGCGATGGCGCCACCGGCGTTGCTGAGCACGAGGTCGGCGGCCCTGACCAAGGCTGGCATCTGGTCGGTCCAGCCGATGGCGCGCAGGCGCCGCTCCGGCAGCCCGAGGGCCTGCAGCCGGGCCCTGGTGTCCTCGTTGCGACCACAGGCCGCCACCACCTGGACCCGCTCCGAGGCGTCGAGCAGCGTGCGCACGGTCCGGACGACGTCACCGAACGCGTAGGCCCCACAGGACACCACTGCGACGAGGGCGTCGGCCGCCAGGCCCAGCGACTGCCGCGCCGCCCGCCGCGGACCGGGGTGGAAGTCCCGTTGCACGGGCAGGGCACACACGTCGACGACCGCGTCCGGGTCGCAGGCCCGGGCATGTGGCAGGGCGGCCGCGTGGACGACGTAGTTGAGGCCGAGGGCGCCGTGGATCCAGAAGGGATGCGGGGCGATGTCGGAGACGTAGGCGGCCGTCGGCCGGTCCAAGCCTCGGTGCGCGTGCAGCCAGGCGAGCCCGGAGCTGGCCAGCGGATAGGTCGAGACGACCAGGTCGGGGTCGAAGCGGTCGATCCGCTCGACGAGGCGGCGGCCGCTCCAGCTGCCCGTGAAGCGCTTCGACGCGCGCGCGAACCACGCGTGCCGCCACAGCTGGGCGTAGAAGAACTCGTAGAGCCACGGCGTGTGCTCGACGTTCCCGACGTAGATCCGCCGGAAGAGCCGCCCGACGCCCGGGCCCATGACGTCGAGGGTGTCCAGCCGCTCGATCTCGACGCCGGGCCACACCGCGGTCGCTGCCTGCTCCAGGGCGGCGGCGGTCGCCTCGTGGCCGCCGCCCATGTCAGCGGACACGACGAGCAGCCGCTGGGGGCCGCCATACCCGGGTGCGACCGTCAGGACCATCGCCTACACCGCCTCGTGCCGACGTCCTTCTCAGGGTAACGCCCGCGTGCTGCCTCCCCTCGAACCGGCGTTGGGCCGCAGTCGGCTCAGGTGTGCACCGCGGGCGGCACCCGCAGCGCCCAGAAGGCGACGGCCGACGCGGCCGCGACGTTGAGCGAGTCGACGCCTCCGGCCATGGGAATCCGCAGCGTCACGTCGGCGGCCGCCACGGTGCGAGGCGAGAGCCCGTCGCCCTCCGTGCCCAGGACGAGCGCGAGCCGCTCCGGTGGTCGTCGCTCCAGCTCGTCGAGCGAGACCGAGTCAGTGGCGAGCGCCAGGGCGGCGACCGTGAAGCCGGCGCGCTGCAGGGCGCCGACACCGTCGGGCCACGGGTCGATCCTGGTCCACGGCACCTGGAAGACCGTGCCCATCGAGACGCGGATCGACCGGCGGTAGAGAGGATCGGCACAGCGCGGGGTGACGAGGACGGCGTCGATTGCCAGCGCGGCAGCGCTGCGGAAGATCGCCCCGACATTCGTGTGGTCGACGATGTCCTCGAGGACGGCGACCCGGCGGGCCGACCGGAGGAGGTCCGCGACCTGCGGCAGGACCGGGCGCTGCATGGCGGCGAGCGCTCCCCGGTGCAGGTGGAAGCCGGTCAGCTGCTCGATGATGTCGTGCTCCCCGACGTAGACGGGGAGCCCCTGTCGCTCGGCCGCGGCCACGACGTCGGCGAGGTCGGTGAGCCAGCGCTCGGCCATGAGGAAGGACCGCGGCTGGTGGCCGGCCCGAAGGGCGCGACGGATGACCTTCTCGCTCTCGGCGATGTAGAGACCCCGCTCGGGCTCGGTCCGGCGTCGCAGGGCGACATCGGTGAGGGCGACGTAGTCGGTCAGCCGGGGGTCGGTCGGGTCGGTGACGCGGACGGGCACGGCCCTCAGGCTAGTTGCCCGGGTCCGCGGCTCCGTGGCCACCCGTCCAACCGGTGGTGCGAGAGGCCCTCGTCAGGGGAACCAGACCAGCTTGACGATGGCGACCACGCCGATCAGCACGATGATCGCGCGGAGCAGGTTCGGCGGGATCCGTCGGCCCACGCGGGCCCCGATGATGCCCCCGACGAACGCCCCGGCGGCGATCAATGCGGCCACGAGCCAGTCGATGTGGTCGCGGGCGAAGAGGACGAAGACGACGGCGGCCACGAAGTTGACGATGAGGGACAGGACGTTCTTGTAGCCGTTGAGGCGCTGGAGCGGCTCGCTCGACAGGACGCTGAAGATGCCCATGAGCAGCACGCCCTGGGCGGCGCCGAAGTACCCGCCGTACATGCCCGCGACGAGAACGCCCAGCCCCATGAGGGGGGCGTGCCAGCGCGGCTGGGCAGCGTCGTCGTGCGGCCGCACCAGCCCCTGGATGCGCGGCCCGAGCACGACGAGGACGATGCCGAGCAGGATCAGGACCGGGACGATGGTCTTGAAGGCGGCGGGCGGCAGCACGAGCAGCAGCGCTGCCCCGGCGACCGCCCCGACGAAGGAGAGCGGCATGAGCCGGCGCAGCGTCGGTGCCTGTCCGGTCAGCTCGTGCCGATACCCCCACGAGCCGGTCACCCCACCGGCGACGAGGCCGAGGCTGTTGGAGACGTTGGCGACGAGCGGGTTGACGCCGAAGAAGAGCAGCGTGGGAAACGTGATGAGGGTGCCCGAGCCGACGATCGTGTTGATGATGCCGGCCCCGGTCCCGGCAAGGGCGACGGCAATGGCGGACCAGAAGGACACCCGGTCACCCTAGTGCCGGGTGACCGGGTGTGCGTCTGCCGTCTCAGCGCGTCGTGTCGTTCCCATCCGTGGGCGGCCCCGGCGGGTCGGCCAGGGCCGGCGGGGCGGCGAGCTCCGGAGCATCCGTGACCGCCGGACCGTTCGGGACCGCCGGGTCGCCCGTCAGCGAGGGAGCCGGGGCGCTCGGCCGTGGCGGCACCTGGTCGGCCGGCGCCGTGATCGGGGGCTGCTGCCGGCTCACCGGCGAGGCGTGCTCCGTCGACTCGGCACTGGCCTGCGCCGCCTGGCCGCGGGCCTCGGCGAGGGCCTTGGCCGGGTCTTCGAGGATCGTCTCGGCGAACGTGTCGTCGTCGGGGACCCCGGCGTCGACCCAGTCCTCCTCGTCGGAGGCCCCGGTCTGCTGGCCGGTGGCTCCGAGGGCGCCGCCGATGCCGCGCAGGGCATCGGTCAGCTCGGACGGGATGATCCACATCTTGTTGCTGTCGCCCCGCGCGATCTGCGGCAGCACCTGGAGGTACTGGTAGGCGAGCAGCTTCTGGGTCGGCTTGCCGCGGTGGATGGCCGAGAAGACCTGCTGGATGGCCCGGGACTGGCCCTGTGCCTCGAGGATCCGGGCCTGGGCCGAGCCCTCGGCACGCAGGATCTGGCTCTGCTTCTCGCCCTCGGCGGTGAGGATGGCCGACTGCTTGACGCCCTCGGCGGTGAGGATCGCCGCGCGCCGGTCCCGCTCGGCCCGCATCTGCTTCTCCATGGAGTCCTGCACCGAGGCGGGCGGGTCGATGGCCTTCAGCTCGACCCGGTTGACGCGGATGCCCCACTTGCCGGTGGCCTCGTCGAGGACGCCCCGGAGCTGGCCGTTGATCTGGTCCCGGCTGGTCAGGGTCTGCTCGAGGTCGAGGGAGCCGATGACGTTGCGCAGGGTCGTGACCGTGAGCTGCTCGATGCCCTGGATGAAGTTGGCGATCTCGTAGACCGCGGCCTTGGCGTCGATGACGGAGTAGTAGATGACCGTGTCGATGCTGACGACGAGGTTGTCCGAGGTGATGACCGGCTGCGGCGGGAAGCTGACGACCTGCTCACGCAGGTCGATGTTGGCGCGCACCTTGTCCACGAACGGCACGAGGAAGTGGATCCCCGCCGTGAGCGTCTTGTTGAAGCTGCCGAGGCGTTCGACGATCTGGGCGGTCTGCTGCGGCACGATCCGCACGGTGCGCAGCACGATGATGAGCGCCACCACGATGACGAGCAACGCGATGATCAGAACTGGGTCCACGATCCTGCCCTTCCCTGTCGTAGGCGCGGCACCCGGGCCGGGGCGCGCCGTCTGTCACAGCGAACCAGTCGGTTCGCGGCTGTCGGTGTGATCAGGCACCGCCGATCTGCGCCCGGCTGACGATCGCGGTCGCCCCGTCGATGGACTCGACGACGACCTCCTCGCCCGGCTCGATGCTCGAGCCGAGGGTGCGGGCGCTCCAGGTCTCCCCGGCGAGCTTGACCCGTCCCCCCGACTGGGTCACCCGGTCGAGCACGTAGGCGGAGCGCCCGATGTTGGCCTCGGCCCCCATCTTCTGGTGCTGCTCGATGGTGAAGCGGCCCTTCAGCCAGGGTCGGACGGTCGCGAGGAGGACCACCGCCACGAGTGCGCCGACGACGGCCTGGACGGCGAACGGCGCACCGAACGCCGCCGCCACCGAGCCGCCGATCGCGCCGCCGGCCAGCATCAGGAAGGTGAAGTCGACGGTCACGGCCTCGATGGCGACGAGCGCCAGGGCGACGCCGAGCCAGACCATCCAGCCATGCCCCTCGAACACGGTTCACCCATCCTTGTGTTGTGTGCCTCGTCGCTGTGACGTCTCTGATTCTGCCTCAGTTCCCTCCGGGCACCGGCGACCTCGGCGTGGCCCTCACACCCGCGCGCCGACCCGGCGGCGCGCGGCCCAGCGGTCGCCCCGGCGCTCCAGCTCGAGCGGCAGGCCGAACGTTGCGGACAGGTTCTCCTCGGTGAGGGTGAGCTCGAGCGGGCCGGCCGCCACGGCGCGCCCCTCACGGAGCATCAGCACGTCGGTGAACCCGGGCGGAATCTCCTCGACGTGGTGGGTCACCAGGACGAGGGCCGGCGCCTCGGTGTCGGACGCGAGCTCCCCGAGCCGCTGCACGAGGTCCTCCCGGCCGCCGAGGTCGAGCCCGGCAGCGGGCTCGTCGAGCAGCATGAGCTCCGGGTCGGTCATGAGGGCCCGGGCGATCTGCACCCGCTTGCGCTCCCCCTCGCTCAGCGTCCCGTAGCGGCGGTCGGCGAGGTGGTCCGCCCCGAGGGAGTGCAACAAGGTCATGGCCCGGGCGTAGTCGACGTCGTCGTAGTGCTCACGCCACCGGCCGACGATCCCGTAGGACGCCGTGACGACGACGTTGCCCACGATCTCCGCGGCCGGGATCCGCTCCGCCATCGACGCGCTCGCCAGACCGATCCGTGGACGCAGCTCGAAGACGTCGACGGCGCCGAGGACCTCGCCGAGGACGCCGGCAACGCCGCTCGTCGGGTGCATGCGGGCGGCAGCGATCGCCAGCAGGGTCGTCTTGCCCGCGCCGTTGGGCCCCAGGACCACCCACCGCTCGCCCTCCTCGACCTCCCAGTCGATCCCGTCCAGCAGGGTCGCGGCGCCGCGACGGACCGTGACATCGGCGAAGGCGAGGACATCGCTCATGACAGCGACCCTATGACACGGCCACCGGGGCGGCCCGGCGGCACACCATACGATGACGAGGTGCCCGAGCTGCCCGCGTCCGTCCGCCTCGCACTGTGGACGACGCTGGCGTGGACGGGTCGCCTTTCCGTGGCGGCGGCGGTGGCGCGGTCCTTCCCCGGTGTCGACCACGTGACCGGCCTGGAGCCGACCCTGCGGGCCTGGGGCGACGTCGGGGAGCGGGCCCTGTTCGTGGCGCTCCCCCGGCCGGGCGACCTGACCGGCCTCCCACGCTGCACCCCGGCCGTCGCCGGGCATGCCGCGGAGGCCGGCGAGTGTGTCCACGTGGCGGGGGTCGGCGGGATCCTCGTGCCCACCCAGTCCGAGTTCGGTCCCCTGGGCGACACCGGCCTGCGCATGGACTGGACGGTGTATGACGCCGAGCCGGCGCCCCGGCACCGGCTGGAGATGCTCGACCTGCGCGAGACGGAGCGCCGACTGCTCGAGGACATGCGCATGAAGACCGAGCAGTTCGAGGCGGCCGGCGGCCACCCCTGGGACCGGCAGGCCCGGGCAGAGGCAGAGAGCGGGCTGCACCACACCCTGTGGGGCCTGCCCGAGCAGGTCGCCCCGAAGGCGCTGCATGTCATGGCCGTCGCGGCCACCGTCGGGCAGCTGGCCGAGCGGGCCCGGTCACTGACGGGCCTGGGGGCGCACGGCGCCGACGCGACGACGAGCGCCCGACGCGAGCAGCTGCTCCGCTCGCTCAGCGCCGATGCGGACGCGGCGCTGGCTCAGGCGACCAACGTGGCCGTCATGGCGCTGGCGGGGTGGCGCCCCGCCTGAGACGCGCCTGCGTCGGCCGGCGCTCCCGCAGCCGGCGCACCGCTCGCCACGTGCGCCACAGGCCCCAAGCGAGCAGGAGGAGTGCCACGACGACGAGCACCGGCAGGAAGATCGCGATCAGGCTCAGCCCGACCGACGCACCGTCCTCGACGGTCGACACGACCGGGCCCCCGATCCCCAGGGTGCCGACGTTGACGACGGGCCGGGCCGCGGTCTTGCCGGTGTGGACGAGGCCGGACACGACGACGCCGAGGACGACGCCGACCCAGGGGTGGTCCGCCATCCACGCGGACCGGTCGAGCTGGTCGGCCGCCGACGTCGCGGCGAACACGAGCCCGCCCATGCTGGGCCGGATGAAGCTCTGGATCGCGTCGTTGACGGTGTCGACGGCCGGCACCTTGTCGAGGACGACCTCGGCGAGCAGGAGCATGGCGCCGATGCCGATCGCCCACCAGCTCTCGATCCACGCGAACCCGGCCGGCAGCGTCAGGACGTCCGTGAACCGTGCGAGGAGCGCGACGACGAGGAACGGGATGTAGGCGTTGAGGCCGGCTGCGGCCGACAGCCCCATCCCGGTCAGGGCGGCGATCATGCCGACGACCCGGCCACGGAGCGGTAGACCTCGAGGGTCCGCTCCGCGACGGCGGTCCACGAGAACGCCTCGACGGCCCGCGTGCGACCCGCTGTCCCCAGCTCCCGCGCCCGGGCGGGGTCCGAGACCGCCTCGGCGAGTGCGGCTGCGAGGTCCGCCACGAAGGCGTCGGGGTCCACGGGGGTGCCCGTGCCGTCCTGGACCTGCTCGATCGGCACCAGCCAGCCCGTCTCGCCGTCGACGACGACCTCCGGGATCCCGCCGGTGGCCGTGGCCACGACCGGCAGCTCGCACGCCATCGCCTCGAGGTTGACGATGCCCAACGGCTCGTAGACCGAGGGGCAGGCGAACACCGTGCCGTGGCTGAGCAGGGCGACGACCTCGGCGCGAGGCAGCATGTCGCTGATCCAGTGCACCCCGGAGCGGCTCACGCGCAGCTCGTCGATGAGCCCCTCGACCTCGGCCTTGATCTCGGGGGTGTCGGGGGCCCCGGCGCAGAACACCAGCTGCACGTCCGGGTCCAGGTCGCGGACGGCCCGCAACAGGTAGGGCAGGCCCTTCTGCCGGGTGATCCGACCGACGAAGACGACGGTCCGTGCGTCCGGGTCGATGCCCCGCTGCGCCACCAGGGCGCGCGCGGCCGGCGAGCGGTCCGGCGCCCACAACCCGGAGTCGATCCCGTTGTGCACGATGTGCAGCCGCTGGGGGTCCAGGCTGGGATAGCTGCGGAGGATGTCGGTGCGCATACCGGCACTGACCGCGATGACCGCAGCGGCCGACTCGTACGCGGTGCGCTCGACGAAGGAGGACACCCGGTAGCCGCCGCCGAGCTGCTCGGCCTTCCACGGCCGCATCGGCTCAAGGGAGTGTGCGGTCACGACGTGGGGGATGCCGCCGAGGAGTGAGGCGAGGTGGCCGCCGAAGTTCGCGTACCACGTGTGCGAGTGGACGACGTCGGCACCGACGCAGTCCCCGGCCATCGTCAGGTCCACCCCGAGGGTCTGCACGGCGCCGTTCGCGTCGACCAGCTCGGGCAGGTCCGGGTAGGCGGTCGTGCCGGCTTCGTCCCGCGGGCCACCGAAGCAGCGCACCCGGACGTCCAGGTCACCGCGGGACCGCAGTGCCCGGACCAGCTCGGCGACGTGCACGCCGGCTCCGCCGTAGATGGCCGGCGGGTACTCCTTGCTGAGAATGTCGACGCGCACGGACCGAGCGTATCCGCGCGTCCCCCTTCGCGCCGGGCTTGGACGCGTCGCGCCCCGAGGGAAAGCCGGGGCCCTAGTGTGTGTGCATGGCACGCCGAAGCCCGTCGTCCGCGAAGGTCCTCGCCATCGTCCTCGCCGGAGGTGAGGGCAAGCGGCTCATGCCGCTCACCGCCGACCGCGCCAAGCCGGCGGTCCCGTTCGGCGGGATCTACCGGCTCATCGACTTCGCCCTGTCCAACGTCGTCAACTCCGGCTACCTGCAGGTCGTCGTGCTGACGCAGTACAAGTCGCACAGCCTCGACACGCACGTGACGAAGACGTGGCGCATGTCGACGCTGCTCGGCAACTACGTCACGACCGTCCCGGCCCAGCAGCGGGTCGGCAAGACGTGGTATCTCGGCAGCGCCGACGCGATCTACCAGAGCCTCAACCTCGTCCACGACGCGCGGCCCGACTACATCGTCGTGGTGGGGGCCGACCACGTCTACCGGATGGACTTCAGCCAGATGGTCGAGCAGCACATCGAGTCGGGTCGCGGGGTGACGGTCGCGGCCATCCGGCAGCCGATCTCGCTGGCCAACCAGTTCGGTGTCATCGAGGTGGACCAGGCGGACCGCACCCGGATCGCGGCCTTCCTGGAGAAGCCGGAGCACCCGCAGGGCCTGCCCGACAGCCCCGGCGAGGTCCTCGCCTCCATGGGCAACTACGTCTTCACCGCCGAGGCCCTCGAGGAGGCCGTGATCCGCGACCACGACCTCGAGGGCAGCAAGCACGACATGGGTGGCGACATCGTCCCCGCCTTCGTCGCGCGGGGCGACGCGGGCGTCTACGACTTCAAGGACAACGACGTGCCGGGCGCCACCGAGCGCGACCGAGGCTACTGGCGCGACGTCGGGACCCTTGACTCCTACTACGAGGCGCACATGGACCTCGTCTCGATCCACCCGATCTTCAACCTCTACAACTACGAGTGGCCGATCTACACCCAGCACACCCCGTGGCCCCCGGCCAAGTTCGTCCACGGCAGCGGTGACCGCATCGGGGACGCCCTCAACTCGGCGGTCTCCCCCGGCGTCGTCGTCTCCGGCGCGCACGTCTACGCCTCGGTGCTCTCCCCACTCGTCCGGCTCCACTCGTACTCGAGCGTGCAGGGCTCGGTCCTGCTCGACAACGTCGTGGTGGGCCGGCACGCACAGATCCGCCGGGCCATCATCGACAAGAACGCCGTCATCCCGGAGGGTGCGCAGATCGGCCTCGACCACGACCACGACCGGGAGCGCGGCTTCACGGTCACCGACTCGGGTGTCGTCGTCATCGGCAAGGGCCAGGTCGTCACGCCCTGACGACCACGGCCGCATCGCGGAAGCGGTCGCGGGCAGCCGGGGGCGGCTGGCTAGATTGGCTGCGTGAGCGACGCGAACGAGCCGACCCTCAGCATCACCGTGACCGGCCCGGACCGTCCCGGCGTGACGGGCGGCCTGCTCAGCGCGGTCGCCGAGGTCGGCGCCGAGGTGCTCGACATCCAGCAGGTCGTCGTCCACGACCACCTCACCCTCACCCTGCTGCTCGCGCCCCACCGGCCGGGCGTGACCACGGACGGGCAGGACCTCGTCGAGCGTCTCCGGGACGTCGCGGCGGTGGCCGCGCACCGGCTGGGCCTGACCCTGACCGTCACGGAGGGCACCGGCGACAATGCCCGCCCGCACCACGGCCGAGCCGCAGTCGTCGTCCTCGGTGCACCGCTCCAGGCCCGGGCCGTGTCCCTCGTGACCCAGCAGATCGCCGAGCACGGCGCCAACATCGACCGGATCCGCCGGTTGTCCCGCTATCCGGTCACGACGGTCGAGTTCGCCGTGTCGGGTGCCGAGGTTGACGTCCTGCGCACCGAGCTCGCCCTCGTCGCGACCGCCGAGGGCATCGACATCGCCGTCGCCCCGGGTGGTCTGGCCCGGCTGGGGCGGCGGCTCGTCGTCCTGGACGTCGACTCGACGCTCATCCAGCAGGAGGTCATCGAGATGCTCGCGGCCCACTGCGGCCGCGAGGCAGAGGTCGCCGAGGTCACCGCGCGCGCGATGGCCGGCGAGCTCGACTTCGAGCAGTCGCTCCGCGCCCGGGTCGCGACCCTCGCGGGCCTACCGGCATCGGTCCTCGAGGAGGTGCGGCGCGACATCGCCCTGACCCCCGGCGCCCGCACACTCGTCCGCACCCTGCGCCGGCTCGGCTTCACCGTGGGCCTCGTGTCCGGCGGCTTCATCGAGATCGTCGGCGGCCTCGCCGCGGAGCTCGGCATCCACCACGCCCGCGCGAACCGCCTCGAGATCGTCGACGGTGTCCTGACCGGACGGGTCCTCGGCGAGGTCGTCGACCGGGCCGGCAAGGCTCGGGCCCTGCGGGAGTTCGCCGACCTCGAGGGGCTGCCCCTGAGCCGGACCGTCGCGATCGGCGACGGTGCGAACGACCTCGACATGCTGGCCACCGCCGGCCTCGGCGTCGCCTTCAACGCCAAGCCGCTCGTCCGGGAGCAGGCCCACACGTCGGTGAACGTGCCCTACCTCGACTCGGTCCTGTTCCTGCTCGGCATCTCCCGCGAGGAGATCGAGGAGGCAGACGCGATGGACGGCGCCCCGACGTCGGCTCCCGAGGTGCGGCTCACCCGGCAGCGCTGAGCGCCGGCGCCCACGGCCGGTCGGGCCTACTGGCCCATCGCGTGCACGCCGCCGTCGACGTGGACGATCTCGCCCGTCGTCGCCGGGAACCAGTCGGACAGCAGTGCGGCACACGCACGCGCCGCCGGCACCGCGTCGCGGATGTCCCAGCCGAGCGGCGCCCGGTCATGCCACGTCTGCTCGAACTGCTCGAAGCCGGGGATCGACTTGGCGGCCGTGGTGCGGATCGGCCCGGCGGAGACGAGGTTGCACCGGATGCCCTTGGGCCCGAGGTCGCGCGCGAGGTAGCGGTTCGTCGACTCGAACGCCGCCTTCGCGACGCCCATCCAGTCGTAGACCGGCCAGGCGAACTGCGCGTCGAACGTCAGCCCCACGATGCTGCCGCCGTGCCCCATCACCGGCAGCGCCGCGGCCGCCAGCGACTTGAGGCTGTAGGCCGACACGTGCAGGGCCGTCGAGACGTCCTCCCACGTGCCCTCGAGGAAGTTGAACGCGCCCGGGGGCGCGAAGCCGATCGAGTGGAGCACCCCGTCGAGCCGGTCGACCTGCTGGCCGAGCCGTTCGGCGAGGGAGTCGAGGTGGCCCTGGTCGCTGACGTCCAGCTCGAGCACCTCGGGCGTGCTCGGCAGCCGCTTGGCGATCGTCTGCGTGATCTTCATCGTCCGCCCGAACGACGTCAGGACGACCTCGGCGCCTTCCTCCTGCGCGATCTTCGCGACGTGGAACGCGATGGAGCTGTCCATGAGGACGCCCGTCACGAGGAGCTTCTTGCCTTCGAGGATTCCCATGCCTGTCACTTTCTCCGTGCGGAAGGTGCGCTGCAAGCGCGTGCGGGGTGAGCGGCATACGACATGGGTCGTATGCCGCTGAGCCGGCTCAGTGCCCCATGCCGAGTCCCCCGTCGACGGGGATGACCGCGCCACTGACGTAGGCGGCGGCGTCGCTCGCGAGGTAGCGGACCACGTCGGCCACCTCCTCCGTGCGGCCGAAGCGACCGGCCGGGATGCTGGCCAGGTAGGCCTTCTGCTGGGCCTCGGGCAGGGCCGCGGTCATGTCGGTCTCGATGAAGCCGGGCGCGACGACGTTCGCCGTGATGCCCCGGCCCCCGAGCTCGCGGGTGATCGAGCGGGCGAGGCCGACCAGACCCGACTTGGAGGCGGCGTAGTTCGTCTGGCCGGGCGAGCCGTAGAGGCCGACGACGCTCGAGATGAAGATGATCCGCCCGTGCCGGCGGCGGATCATGCCGGTGGCCGCGCGGCGGGCGCAGCGGAAGGCGCCGGCGAGGTTCGTGTCGAGGACGGTGTCGAAGTCCTCGTCGCTCATTCGCATCAGGAGGGTGTCGCGGGTGATGCCCGCGTTGGCGACGAGCACCTCGACGGGGCCGCCGAGCAGCTCCTCGGCGTCCGTGAAGGCCTGGTCGACGGAGGCGCTGTCCGTGACCTCGCACCGGACCGCGCGGAGCCCCTCGGGAGCCTCACCGGAGCGGTTCGTGATGACGACGTTGTCGCCGCCCGCGGCGAAGGCACGGGCGATGGCCAGGCCGATCCCCCGGTTGCCCCCGGTCACGAGGACGTTGCGCTGCGCTGTCGATGCCACCCTGTCTCCCAATCCCGCTCGGTGATGCCGCTGCGGGAACGCTAACGGACTACCGGCCGGTATGCGTGATCCGCCGAGGCTTATGGTTGATGGGTGGGACATTCGAAGGAGCCACCGGTCGTCCACACCGTGACCTCGGCCCAGACCTCGAGCACGGACGACCAGTCGGCACGGGTGAAGCGGTACCTCACGATGATGGGGTTGCGCATCGTCTGCTTCGGCGTCGTCTTCATCACGACTGGCTGGCTGCGGTGGGTCGCGATCATCGGGGCCGTCGCGCTGCCCTACTTCGCCGTCGTCGTCGCGAACGCCGTCCGGCCCCGAGAGGTCGGCCGGATCACCCCCGTGTCCCCGGAGCCCGACCGGACGAAACGGCTGGAGCAGTGACGGACGGTCAGGGGGCCCGGCCGGACCAGATGGTCTGCAGCGCCAAGGGCTGCCGCGAGCCCGCCCAGCAGGCCGTCGTCTGGAACAACCCCAAGCTGCACACGGCCGACCGCCGCAAGGTGTGGCTCGCCTGCGACGCGCACCGCCAGTCGCTCGCCGACTTCGTGGGGCTGCGCGGCTTCCTCATCGAGGTGATCCCCGTCGGGGAGCTCACCGCCGCCGACGGCTGACCCCTCCTCACCGATCGAGAGCACGATCCCACCATCGAGAGCGCCTATCAATGCGGTGCTCCCCCGGGTCCTCACGCGTGCCGTCGGCTCGCTCTCCTCGGGGCTCCGGGCCTCCCTCGCTGGCGCTCGGTCGTGTCCTCACCCCGTCGTCGCGCAAGCGGGCTCAACCACCAAGTTCTCTTTGGCGGTTGAGCCGAATCGGCGCTCCGGGCCTCGCTCGTTCCTCGCTCGTGTCCTCACGCCTTGGCTCAACCACCAATGGCGCTCATCGGGCGGTCCGGCTGCACGAAGTCCGGGTCGCCGATGCCGTGGCCCCGGCGCTTGCGCCACATCTCGCCCCTGATGAGGTCGAGCAGCTCGTCATCCGTGGCGCCGTCGCGCAGCGGTGTGCGGAGGTCGGTCTCGGTGCGGGAGAACAGGCAGTTGCGCACCTGGCCGTCTGCCGTGAGGCGGGTCCGGTCGCAGGCGGCGCAGAAGGGCGCCGTCACGCTGGCGATGATGCCGACCGTCGCCGGGCCACCGTCGACGAGGAACCGCTCCGCCGGCGCGCTGCCTCGCGCCTCGGCGGGCAGCGGTGTGAGGGTGTGCCGCTCGGACAGCCGGGCCCGGATCTCGTCGGCGGTGATCATGTCGCGGCGGTCCCAGGCATGCTGGGCATCCAGCGGCATCTGCTCGATGAAGCGCAGCTCGTAACCGCGGTCCAGGCACCAGTCGAGCACGTCCGCGACCGTCTCGTCGTTGATGCCGCGCATGGCGACCGCGTTGACCTTGACCGGGGTGAGGCCCGCGTCGGCGGCCGCCTTGAGCCCGGCCTCGACGTCGCTGAGCCGGTCGCGTCGGGTCAGCTGCGTGAACGTCTCGGCGTCGATCGTGTCGAGGCTGACGTTGACCCGGTCGAGGCCCGCGTCCGCGAGGCCCTGGGCCACCCGGGCAAGGCCGACGCCGTTGGTCGTCATCGCGATGCGGGGACGCGGCTCGAGCGCCGCTATGCCGGCGACGAGCTGCACGATCGAGCGCCGCAGGAGGGGCTCGCCACCGGTGAGGCGCACCTGCGTGACGCCGTCGCGCACGAAGACCCCGATGACCCGCAGCATCTCCTCGTCCGTCAGCATCTCGGCCTTCGGCATCCACGGCAGGCCCTCTGCGGGCATGCAGTAGGTGCAGCGCAGGTTGCAGCGGTCCGTCACGGAGACGCGGAGGTCCCGGGCCACCCGGCCGAACTGGTCGACGAGACCGGGCGGGCGGTTGAGCGGCAGGGGCGGGCGGGTCATGCGGCCCACTCTATGCCGGGTACCGTCGAGGG
The DNA here is from genome assembly GCF_000576575.1 of Intrasporangium chromatireducens Q5-1. Lineage (GTDB taxonomy): Bacteria > Actinomycetota > Actinomycetes > Actinomycetales > Dermatophilaceae > Intrasporangium_A > Intrasporangium_A chromatireducens. The sequence continues at coordinate 5,691 of NZ_AWQS01000040.1, read as the reverse complement.
GTGCTTCGCCTGTGGTTGACCCGCCGTTGGCTGGTCGGCACCCTCATCGCCATCGTGTTCGGGATGGCGTGCTTCGCCCTCGGCCGCTGGCAGTGGGGTCGCTACGTCGACAAGCAGACCAAGGCCACTGCCATCGCGACGAACTACGACGCGGCACCGGTTCCGCTCACGCCCACCCTGCTCGATCGTGGCCTGACCCCCGAGCGCCAGTGGACCCGGGTCACCACGACAGGCACGTATGCCGCTCACGCCGACCTGCTCGTCCGCAACCGCACGCTCGACACCGTCCCCGGGTTCGAGGTGCTGACGCCGTTCACGATGGACGCCGGCACGATCCTCGTCGACCGCGGCTGGGTGCCCAACGCGGAGACCGCAGCAGCGGCACCCCCCGTCGACCCGCCGCCCACCGGACCGGTCCAGGTCACCGGTTGGCTGCGCACGGGAGAGCCGTCGCTCGGCCGCGAGCTGCCGTCGGGCCAGCTCGCGAGCATCAACATCGCCGACGCTCGCGCCCAGCGACCGGCTGTGGGGGCCTCGGACGTCTACCTCGTCCTCGGCTCCCAGACGCCGCCGACCACGGACTCCGGCCATCGGGTCGCCCCGCTCCCCCGGCCGACCCAGGACCTGGGGCCGCACCAGGCCTACGCGATCCAGTGGTGGATCACCATGCCTGCGGGCCTCGTGTTCGTCGTCTGGGCGATGCGCCGGGAGCTGCTTGCCCGCACCGAGGAGGGCGAGGCGGCTCCGGTCGCCGTCAAGCCGAAGAAGGTCCGGATCTGGGACGAGGAGGACTACTGAGCCGCGAGCGGCTCGGTAGTGGTCCCGTCCAGGGCGGCATGCTCCCGCCCGTTGCGCGACCCACCGAACTGCGTCGCGTGCAGGTGGGCGTAGAGGCCGCCGAGCCCGAGCAGCGCCTCGTGCCGGCCGGTCTCGACGACCCGGCCGTCGTCCACGACGACGATCCGGTCGGCCTGCCGGATCGTGGAGAGCCGGTGCGCGATGACGAGCGAGGTGCGGCCGCGCAGGGCGGCGTCGAGGGCCCGCTGCACCGCCCGCTCCGACTCGGAGTCGAGGTGCGCCGTCGCCTCGTCGAGCACGACGATGTCGGGCGCCTTGAGCAGCAGCCGGGCGATGGCGAGCCGCTGCTTCTCACCGCCGCTCAGCCGGTGGCCGCGGTCACCGACGACGGTGTCGAGGCCCTCGGGCAGGTCGTCGACGAGGTGGGCGATCTGGGCCGCCTCGAGCGCCTCCCGCACCTGCCCCGGCGTCGCGTCGGGCCGGGCGTAGAGCAGGTTCGCGCGGATGGTGTCGTGGAAGAGGTGCGCCTCCTGGGTCACCACGCCGATGCGGTCCCGCAGGGACGCCATGGTGACGTCGCGCAGGTCGATCCCGCCGATCCGGACGCTGCCGGACGTGGGGTCGTAGAGGCGGGCGACGAGCGAGGTGAGGGTCGTCTTGCCCGCACCCGACGGGCCGACGAGCGCCACGAGCTGTCCCGGCTCGACGGTGAGCGAGACGTCGTGCAGGACCGTCCCGCCGGCGCGCCGGTCCCCCGTCGAGATCGACTCGAGGGAGGCGAGCGAGACCTCGTCGGCCGACGGGTAGCGGAAGGTGACGTCGTCGAGCTCGACCCCTAGGGGCCCGCTCGGCAGCGTCCGGGCGCCGGGACGCTCCGCGACGAGCGGCTGCAGGTCGAGCACCTCGAAGACGCGCTCGAAGGAGATGAGTGCCGTCATGATGTCGACGCGCACGTTCGACAGCGAGGTCAGCGGGCCGTAGAGGCGGGCGAGGAGCGCGGCGAGGGCGAGCAGCGTACCGACCGTAAGGGTGCCCCCGACGGCCATCAGGCCCCCGAACCCGTAGACCATCGCGGTGGCGAGTGCCGCGATGAACGTCATCCCGGCCATGAAGAAGGACCGGTTCAGGGCGATCTCCACCCCGATGTCGCGCACCTTGCCGGCGCGCTCCGAGTACTCCGCCTGCTCGCGCGCCGGGTCGCCGAAGAGCCGCACGAGCAGCGCGCCGGCGACGTTGAAGCGTTCCGTCATCCGCGTGCCCATGTCGGCGTTGAGGCCCATCTGCCGGTGCGAGAGGCTCGCGAGGCGGCGGCCCATGTACTTGGCGGGCAGCAGGAAGAGGGGCACGAGCAGCAGCGCACCGAGGGTGAGCTGCCAGGACAGCGCGATCATCGCGCCGACGACGAGCACGACCGAGACGAGGTTGCTCACGACGTTGGACAGCACCGAGGTGAAGGCCTGCTGGGCGCCGATGACGTCGTTGTTGAGCCGGGAGACGAGCGAGCCGGTCTGGGTGCGGGTGAAGAAGGCGATCGGCTGTCGCAGGACGTGCCCGAACACCTCTCCGCGGAGGTCGTTGATGAGGCCCTCACCGATGCGCGCCGAGTACCAGCGCGACACGACGGTCAGGACGGCATCGAGCACCGCGATCGCCGCGACGACGACGGCGAGCCGGACCACGAGGGAAGAGTCGTGCGGGATGACGCCCTTGTCGATGATCTCCTTGAGCAGGAGCGGCACCGCGACGACGAGGACCGCGTCGAGGACGACCACCCCGAGGAAGGCGATGATCGCGTTGCGGTAGGGCTTGGCGTAGCCCAGCACCCGGCGCCGCGTCCCGGGCGCGAGGTGCGCGTCCTTGACCGACTGGTCGCGCGACAGCGAGCGCATCATCATCCACGGTGAGCCGGCCATTCGGTCCCCTTTCGTCGTCCACCTCTGTAACCGCGGCGACCACATGGCGATTCCCGCCCATGCCTGAGCGAGCCGGCGCACCGGCCCGGTCCAGCAAGGGGTCAGCTGGGCGCCGCGCCGCGCTGGTCGGCGTCGAGGGCCTGCCGCAGGTGGTCGGCGTAGTCGCCGTAGCTCGCCACGACCGCGTCGAGGTCGACCATGGCCGGCACATCGATGACCGGCTGCCGCTCGGCGAGGAACGTCGCGGTGTATCGGGCCACCTGCTCTTCGTCCGCACCGGTGAGGCCGAGTTCCTCGAGCACCTCCGGATAGATGAAGAACTCGGACTCCACTCGCTCCCCGTCCTTCGCGAGCACCACGAGGAACTCGTGGTCGCCAAGCCCCGTCACCTGCAGTTCCGTGTCCATCTGCCCGGCCTCCTCCTTCGACTATGCGCGCTCCCTGAGCGCCCCGCAACGCAGGTGACGCCGGGCGCACCCGCGCCGGTAGCCTGCCCCCATGGCGCACCCTCACCTGCTCGTCGAGACGGACGGTCCAGTCCGAACGATCACACTCAACAACCCCGAGCGCCTCAACGCCCAGACGCCCTCGCTGTGGGCTGCCCTCGCAGAGGAAGCCGAGGAGCTGCCGGCCGACATCAGGGTCGTCGTCCTCAAGGGTGCCGGCGACTCCTTCTCCGCGGGCATCGACACGGCCCTCTTCACGCCGCAGGGCCTGCCCGGGGAACAGAGCGTCGCGCAGCTGGCAATGGCAGGCGCCGACGCGATCGAGGAGGGCATCGCAAACTTCCAGCGCGGCTTCACCGGCTGGTCGGCCGTCTCCGCCGTCGTGGTCGCCCAGGTGCGCGGCTACGCCATCGGCGCTGGCCTCCAGCTGGCCCTCGCGGCCGACCTGCGTGTTGTCGCGGAGGACGCCCAACTGGCGATGCGCGAGACGAGCCACGGCATCGTCCCGGACCTCGGCGGGACGAAGCCGCTCGTCGACGCCGTCGGCTACGCCCGCGCCCTCGAGATCTGCGCGACGGGCCGCTTCGTCTCCGGGCCCGAGGCTGGTGCCATGGGCCTGGCCAACGTCGTCGTACCCTCCGTCGGCCTCGAGGAGGCGACCCGGCGCCTCGTCGACAGCCTCCTCTCCGCGCCGGACGCGGCGCTCCGCGCGCTCAAACCGCTCCTCCACGGCGCGGCAGGGGCATCACTCGAGGAGCAGGCCGCACGGGAGCGGGCAGCGCAGGCGCCGCTCCTGCTCGGGCAGGTGGCCGCGGCCCGCGCCTCCTCCGTCGGGTGAGCGCTTCGCCCCATCCGTCCCACCGCTGCTGGGACGGCATACGTGTTCCGTATGCCGCTCACCGGCCACCCGCTCGCACCTAACCGCCGACACCCCGTCGAGTGAGCCCCCGCCCCCTGGAGTCCCACCGCCCACCTGGGGTGGCGTCACGCCTCCCACTATGGGTGCCCCACACCGCCGCCTGTCGACCGCTCGCAGCCCGGCATGTCAGGGTATGCGACATGGCGATATCGAACAGGTCACTGCGGTGGTCCACCGAGATCCGAGCCGGCGCAGCATGTGGTCGATAACGCCTGATTCCGGGGACTGTCCGTTGAACGGTGTTTCTGGCTCGACACGCCGACAGGGTCGGCGAGGAAGGCTGGTCACCGATGACCGAGGCAGTATCCAAGGGCATGAGTTCCATGCCCAAGCAAGCGGTGAAGGCCGCAAAGCCTGGTGAGGCTGAGCGGGCTGCGGTGCGTGAGCTGGTCAAGGCCGCCCGCGCCAGGGGTGAGGACCTGACCGGCCCGGACGGGCTGCTCAAGTCGATCACCAAGACGGTGCTCGAGTCGGCTCTGGAAGAGGAGATGACCGAGCACCTGGGCCACGAGAAGCACGGCAGCCCGGTCGAGGGCGGCGGCAACATCCGCAACGGCACGCGCCCGAAGACGGTCCTGACCGACGCCGCCGGGGAGGTGACCATCGAGGTGCCGCGGGACCGGGCCGGTACCTTCGCCCCGGTCATCGTCAAGAAGCGGCAGCGGCGGCTGAACGACGTCGACGCGGTCGCAATCTCGTTGTACGCCAAAGGATTGACGACCGGTGAGATCTCGGCGCACTTCGCCGAGGTGTACGGCGCGTCCATCAGCAAGGACACCATCAGCCGGATCACCGACGCCGTCGTCGAGCAGATGCAGGCCTGGTCATCGCGGCCGCTGCAGGGCGTGTACGCGGCGATCTTCATCGACGCGATCTACGTCAAGGTCCGTGACGGGCAGGTCGGCAACCAGCCGTTCTACGTCGCGATCGGGGTCGACCTGACCGGGCACCGGGACGTGCTCGGCCTGTGGGCCGGGCAGGTCGGCGGCGAGTCGGCGAAGTTCTGGATGAACGTCCTCACGGACCTGAAGAACCGGGGCGTGCGGGACGTGTTCTTCGTCGTCTGCGATGGCCTCAAGGGCCTGCCGGATGCGGTCACCACGGTGTTCCCGGCCGCGATCGTGCAGGCGTGCGTGATCCACCTGATCCGGGCCACGCTGCGCTACGCCTCCCGCAAGTACTGGGACCAGCTCGCGCGGGACCTGAAGGCGATCTACACGGCGCCCACCGCCCAGGCGGCCTGGGCCGCGTTCGAGGAGCTCGAGGAGAAGTGGGGCAAGCCCTACCCGGCCATTCCCAAGCTGTGGCGGGCGGCGTGGGAGGAGTTCACCCCATTCTTGGCCTACGACGTCGAGATCAGGCGAGTTCTCTTCTCTACCAACGCAATCGAGAGCCTTAACGCTCGCTATAGGCGCGCCGTGGGCGCTCGTGGGCACTTCCCGACCGAGCAGGCCGCGCTCAAGTGTCTCTACCTGGTCACCCGGGGGCTGGACCCCAAGGGCCTCGGGCAGGCACGATGGATCACACGGTGGAAGCCGGCACTGAACGCGTTCGCCGTCACCTTCGCCGACCGCATGCCGGCGGCGGAGAACCTCTAGGAAATCAAGTGCCAGAA
>NZ_AWQS01000039.1 GCF_000576575.1 Intrasporangium chromatireducens Q5-1 | reverse complement strand
ACCGGGTGGCTCCCCCGGGGCCGCCGGCCGCAGCCATCCCCGGGGCGCCGCCGGGTGTCCCGGCCTGCGCGGATGGGGTCGATATGGTCGCGGTCGTCGCGGCCGGCAGCGCACTCGACGGGGCGGGCGCGCCGGGCCCGACCCAGCCGGCGAGGAAGGCCACCAGCAGAGCGCCACCGAGCAGCGCGGGAGCCGCCACGAGCGCGCGACGGCGCCGTTGACGGCGTCGCTCCGCCAGCTGGCGGGCTCGGATCTCGGCGCGCATGGCCACTCACGCTATCTCGCCACTAGCGTGGCGGCATGTCGACAGGGTCGTCCGCAGGTGCTCGATGCTTCACCGAGGTCGCCGACCGCGTCTTCCACGCCCGGTTCCCACAGTGGGACGTCGGCGTCGGTCTGGTCCTCGGCCGCGACGGCGCCGTCGTGGTCGACACCCGTGCGAGCGCCATCGAGGGCGGCGAGGTCGTCACGGCGGTCCGACGGCAGTTCCCGCACCAGCGGATCGGCCACGTCGTCAACACGCACGTCCACTTCGACCACACCTTCGGCAACATCGCCTTCGCGGGGGCGACGATCCACGCCCACGACAACGTCGCCCGCGACCTCGAGGCGGATGCGGAACGGATCAGGGGTCTCTTCGCCGCCGACCCGGGCGACGGCCCGGAGCTCGGCTACACGGCGGCCGACGTCGCCGACGTCCTCGCCACCCGGCTGCGGCACCCGGACCGGACCTTCACGACGAGCGCGACGATCGACCTCGGCGACCGGGTGGTCACCTTGACGCACCGAGGCCGCGGTCACACCGACGGCGACATTGCCATCGCCGTGCCCGACGCCGACGCGGTGTTCCTCGGCGACCTCGTCGAGGAGTCGGCGCCACCATCCCTCGGGTCCGACTCGTGGCCACTCGAGTGGGGCCAGACGTTGGCGGCACACCTCGCGTGGATCGGCGAGTCGACCGTCGTGGTGCCGGGCCATGGCCGGCCCGTCGACCGGCAGTTCGTCCGCCGGCAGGGCGACGAGCTGGGTCTCGTCGCAGACGTCCTGAGGGAGCGCCGCCGTGCCGGCATGACGCTCGCCGACGCCCAGCGCGAGCCGGACGACCGCCTCCCCTACCCGCTCGACCACCTCGCCGCCGCAGCCGCCTGCGTCTGGGCCCAGCTCGAGTCGGATCCCGAGCCGCCCGACGCCTGATGCCACCGGCCTGTCGGGCCCCGGTCCGGTTGTCCGCGCCATGCCGCAGGCGGGCAGGTCAGCCGCGCCAGGCCGACGGGAACGCGTCCCGCCACGAGCGCATCACGATCCCCCCGTCCGCGGTCCGGTCGACCGACTCCGCGGCGAGCACCGCATGTCCGATGGCACGCGCCACACAGTCGGCGCCGGCCTCCATGAGGGCGGGCAGGGCGAGCAGCTCCGGCGCGTCCCGCTCCAGCGTCGATACGGCAAAGAGCGTGTCGCCGTCGAAGAGCGTGTGCACCGGCTTCAGGGCTCGCGCATAACCGTCGTGGCCGATCCCCGCGAGCTTCTGGCACTGCGCCTTGGTCAGTGCCGCGTCCGTCGCGATGACCCCGATCGTCGTCGCCATCCCGGGCAGCCCGGGGATGGCGTCGGGCAGCGCGGCGTAGCGCTCCCTCGCGGCGTCGAGGTCGCCGTCGGAGGGACGACCCACGCCAGTGAACTCGCCTGCCAGACCCAGCTGAGCGGCATACAGCTCTCCGGTGCGGAGGTCGATCGGCCACCCGACGGCGTTGACGACGACGAGCGCGGCGACCGTGACCCCGGACTCGAGCATGACGCTGGCCGACCCGATCCCGCCCTTCAGGCCGCCGACCTTGGCGCCCGTCCCCGCGCCGACGTTTCCTTGCGCCACCGGTCCGTCCGAGGCGAGGTCGTATGCCGCTCTGCCGTCCGTCGCGCTCGGATGGTTGCGCCACGTGCCGGCGCGCCCGAGGTCGAACAGGATCGCCCCGGGCACGATCGGCACAACACGGTCGGGAGCGCCCATGGGCCAGCCGACTCCGTCGTCGAAGAGGCCGTCGACGACACCGTCGGCGGCAGCGAGGCCGGGGGCACTGCCGCCACCGAGGAGGATCGCGTTGACGCGGTCGACGAGGTTGCGGGGGTCGAGCAGGTCGGTCTCCCGGGTGCCGGGCCCGCCACCGCGCACGTCCACTCCCGCCACCATGCCGCCCGGGGGCGCGACGACGACCGTGCTGCCGGTGAGCCAGCCCGGCTCATCGCGGGTGCAGTGCCCGACGCGGATCCCGGCCACGTCAGTGATGGTGTTGGTCGCGCCGGGCCTCACGCGCCCTCCCTGAGGTCGTACTCGAGGATCGTGTCGGCGACCGCGAAACCGAGCGCCTGGTAGAACGCGTGCTGTGAGGTCTCCGCGTTCAGGCGGACCCACTTGACGTCCGTCGTCCGGCACCACTCGAGCATGCCCTCGATGAGGGACCGGCCGATGCCTCGCTTGCGGTGTGCCGGGGCGACGAACACGGTGCCGACGTAGAGCCAGCTCGCCTCCGGCCGGCCCGGGAACGGCAGCGGCCTCAGCCGCCGGGCGGACAGGACGCCGGCGTGCTCACCGTGGCTCTCCGCGATCCAGGTCGGATGGTCGGGTCGGGCCGCGAGCCACGCGTCGGCGAAGCGGTCGAGAAAGCCCGGCTCCGCGACCTGGCCCAGGTCGCGCCCGGACTGCAGGTGCAGCGCCGCCACGATGAGGGCGTCGTCAGCCCCGGCGCGGCGGATCCGGACGTCGGGCATGACCGAAGTGAACCACGCCCGACCGAGGGTGTCAGTGGTTGAAGCCGAGGCGGCGGCTCGTGCGAGCCCGCTGCCGCTGCGTGCGCATCCGCCGCAGTCGCTTGATGAGCATCGGGTCGGCGGCGAGGGCGGCCGGGTTGTCCAGCAGGGAGTTGAGCACCTGGTAGTAGCGGGTGGCGCTCATGTCGAAGAGCTCCTTGATCGCCTGCTCCTTGGAACCGGCGTACTTCCACCACTGTCGCTCGAAGGCGAGGATCTCCTGGTCGCGGTCGCTCAGGGTGTCGCGGGTGTTGTGGACCTGCTCCGTGGCGCGCTCGGTGCTCATGGGATCGTTTCGTCTCGCTCTGGTCTCGTTTCGGGCGTTGGCTCCGGGCCCACCCTAAACCCAAATCACACGAGTGTCATTCACGACCAAGGAAATTCAGTCGGGACGCCTCCCGTCGAGACACAGGGACCACATCGGTCACACCGGTCACAGGCGACCGGGCTCAGGAACTGGACCATGGTCCGATCCCGGTGGACGCGGCGGCCCGCACCCTCAGTCGAGCAGAACCGCCCGCAACTCCTCCGGGGTGTGCACGACCTCGTCGGGGCGCACCCCCGCGAGCGCCTCGGGGTTGCCGGCCCCCCAGGTCACCGCAACGGTCGACATCCCGGCCGCCTTGCCGGCGAGGGTGTCGACGACCGCGTCACCGACGTAGACGCCCTCGGCCGGGGTGTCGCCGAGGGTCTGGACCGCTTTCAGCAGCGGCTCCGGGTCGGGCTTGTGCTTGTCGGTGTCCTCCATCGCCACGAGGACGTCGATGTGCTCGTCGAGGCCGAGGACGCTCATCACCTCGGCGGCCTGCGAGCGGCGCTTCGACGTCGCGACGGCAAGCCGGAGGCCGGCGGCGTCCAGGTCGCGGATGACGTCAGCGACACCGTCATACGGGCGCAGCAGCCGGTCGAGGTTCGCCTCGTTCCAGTCGAGGTAGGCGCGGACGAGCTCGTCGGCGCGCTCGGGGCAGTAGTCCCCGTAGGCGACCTCGAGGGTCCGGCCGATCCACGTGCGCAGGATCGCCGGGTCCTCCTCCTTGCCGAGCACCGTCCGGATCGCGTGCTGGTGCGACTGGACGATGAGCTCGACCGTGTCGGCGAGGGTGCCGTCGAGGTCGAACACGACGGTCTTCCACTTGGGGCTGGGCTGGACACTCACGTCCGAGAGCGTAGGCGACGAACTGGGGAACGCCTCAATCCTCGAGCCATCGGCCGGCCCGCATCACCCGCTGCACACCCGTGTCGTCGACGAGGACGAGATCGGCGCGCGCGCCCGCCCGGATGGCTCCCCGGTCCGCGAGCCCCAGCACCCGGGCCGGCGTGACACAGCCGGCCTGCACCGCCCGCTCGAGCCCGACCCCGCCCCGCGACTGCCGCAGCACGACGTCCATCGCGTGCGAGGTCCCGCCGGCGATCGAGCCCGCCGTGCCGTCCTGCGTCACGAGCCGCGCGACACCGTCCGTCACGACGACCGGCAACCCGCCGAGCACATAGGCCCCGTCGCCGATCCCCGCCGCACCCATCGCGTCGGAGACGAAGGCGACCTGCTCCGGGCCGACGAGGTCGACGACGGTCGTCACCGTGTCGTCGGCGAGGTGCGCCCCGTCGGCGATCAGCTCGACGACGACGTCGCCTGCCCGCGCGGCGCGCAGCAGCGCGGGCACGGCCCCGGGCTCGCGGTGGTGCCACGGGTCCATGCCGTTGAACAGGTGGGTCGCGAGGTCCGCTCCCGCCCGCACCGCAGCTTCGACGATGTCGTATGCCGCTGAGCTGTGTCCCACGGCAGCGTGCACTCCCGCTCCGGTGAGGTGGCGCACGAGCTCGATCCCACCAGTGCGCTCGGGGGCGAGGGTCACTTGGCGGATGTGCCCGCGGCCGAGCCGGAGCAGGCGGTCGACCTCGGCGAGGTCCGGGTCCCGAAGGAGGGTCGGGTCGTGGGCGCCGCACCGGGACTCGGCGAGCCACGGTCCCTCGAGGTGGATGCCGTCGACGAGCCCATCGTCGGCGAGGTCGGCGAGGACCTCCACGCCGCGCGCCAGGTCCGCCGCGCCGAGGGTGACGAGGCTGGCGAGCAGGCTCGTGGTGCCGCGCCGATGGTGGTGCCGGGCGGCAGCCGCGGCCGCATCGGCGTCGAGGTCGAGGAAGGTCGTGCCGCCGCCGCCGTGACAGTGCAGGTCGACGGCGCCGGGCAGGACGAGGACGCCACTGCCCGACCCCGGCAGCGGTGACCCGCCGAGTGGGCCCGGGACGTCACTGGTGGGAGCAGCCCGGCCGGGCGCCGCGCTCTCGGCACGGCCCTCTGGAAGGGAGCTGAGCGGCATACCGAGGGGGGTGACCGATGCGACGCGCTCACCGTCCACCTCGATGCGGACGTCGACGACCGCGCCGTCGACGAGCGCGCGACCCTCGAGCGGGACTGGCATGCGGGCTCCTTCGCGTCGGGGCAGGCCGTCGGGGCTGACGATACTGGCGGTACCGTGGCCGGGTGCCGGTGCGCCCCCTCCACGAGAACGTCCACCCGTCGTGGGTGCCGGCGCTGGAGCCGGTGTCGGCCACGATCGCACGGCTCGGTGAGTTCCTCCGGGCTGAGGTCGCGGCGGGACGGGGCTACCTGCCGGCGGGGGACGCGGTGCTACGAGCGTTCTCCGTGCCGATGGACGACGTGCGGGTGCTCATCGTCGGCCAGGACCCCTACCCGACGCCCGGCCACCCGGTGGGGCTGAGCTTCTCGGTTGCTCCCGACGTGCGGCCGGTGCCCCGTAGCCTGCAGAACATCCACCAGGAGCTGCGCACCGACCTCGGCCTGCCGACGCCGTCGACGGGCGACCTCACGCCCTGGTTCGAGCGGGGCGTCATGCTGCTCAACCGCGTCCTGACGGTGCGGCCGGGCAAGCCGGCGAGCCACCAGGGCAAGGGTTGGGAGGACGTGACGGAGCAGGCGATCCGCAGCCTCGTGGCACGCGGCGGGCCGCTCGTGGCGATCCTCTGGGGACGACAGGCGCAGTCCCTCGCCCCGATGCTCGGCCGCGTGCCGCGGATCGAGAGCGCCCACCCCTCTCCCCTGTCGGCCCGGTCCGGGTTCTTCGGGTCCCGGCCGTTCAGCCGCGCCAACGAGCTGCTGCGTGAGCAGGGAGCCGAGCCGATCGATTGGAGCCTCGCATGACCGACGAGTCGCGGATCTGGACCCGCTACGTCGCCATCGGCGACTCGTTCACCGAGGGGATGTGCGACGACGACCCGGCGTTCCTCCACGACGGCGAGTTCGCCGGCTGGGCGGACCGGCTGGCCGCGCACCTGAGCGGCATCGCGCGGGACGCCGGGCGCCCGTTCGGCTATGCCAACCTCGCCGTGCGCGGCCGCAAGCTCGCCGACGTCGTCGGGCCGCAGCTCGAGGACGCCCTGGCCCTGCAGCCGGACCTCGTCAGCATAGTCGGCGGCGGCAACGACATCCTGCGACCCAAGGCCGACCTCGACGCCCTCGCCGCCTCGCTCGAGGACGCCGTCGCGCGGATCCGCGCGACCGGGGCCGACGTGCTCATGGCGACGCCGGTCGACCCCGCCGACGCCCCGCTCGTGCGGGCGACGCGGGGCCGGGCCGGGATCTATGCCGCGCACATCTGGAGCATCGCCGGACGGCACGGCGCCCATGTCATCAACCAATGGGGCATGCGTGCGCTGCGCGACTGGCGGATGTGGTCGGAGGACCGCATCCACATGACGAGCGAGGGACACCGCCGCGTGGCGCTGGCCGCCCTCGAGGCGCTCGGCCACGACGTGCCAGACCCGGAGTGGGCCACTCCACTCGAGCCGGCGCCGCCGATCTCGCGGCGGGAGGCGCTGCAGGCCAACGCGCAGTGGGCCCGTGAGTACGTCGGCCCGTGGGTGCAGCGACGCCTGACCGGCCGCTCCTCCGGTGATGCCCGACGGGCCAAGCGACCGGACGTCAGCCCGCTCGACGACACGCACGACTGACGACTGACCGGACGCCGCGGCCACCCCGGTTCGAGGTATTCGGCGGGCACGGGGGTCCGGCGAATACCTCGAACGAGCAGTGAGTCGGGTCTTGACACGGCGTTCGCTCGGAGCTTTAATCAACTTGTTGGTTGATAAAGGAGATGGTTGTCAATGGCGGCGGAAACGGAGCTGCTCGACCGAGCCTTCGCGGCCCTGGCCGACCCCGTCCGTCGCGCGATGATCGCTCGGCTCAGCCGCGGACCGGCGACGGTCAACGAGCTGGCCGAGCCGTTCGAGATCAGCAAGCAGGCGGTCTCGAAGCACATCCAGGTCCTCGAGCACGCAGGGCTCGTGACCCGGACGCGGGAGGCCCAGCGCCGCCCCGTGCACCTCAACGCGGCCCGGCTCGAGGCCCTCACGGCCTGGATCGACCGCTATCGGCTCGTCCACGAGCAACAGTTCCGCAGGCTCGACACCCTGCTGGAGCACTCACCATCCGGCGGGACGACGTCCCGCGGCAGCACCAAGGAGAAGCAGCCATGACCAACGAGCTGACCATCGACGCGCCCGAGGGCGTGCCCTGGATCGACTTCACCCGCGAGTTCGATGCACCCGTCGCCGCCGTCTTCAACGCCCACCGCGACCCCGAGCTGGTCCGCCAGTGGCTCGGGCCGAACGGCTACGAGATGACGATCGAGCGGTGGGACTTCGTCACCGGCGGCGGCTACCGCTACACCCACCGCAACCCCGAGGGCATGGAGTTCGGCTTCCACGGGCTCTTCCACACCATCCGCGACGACGAGTTCGCCATCCAGACCTTCGAGTTCGAGGGCGCACCGGATGAGGTGGCGATCGAGTTCATGTGGTTCGAGGACCTCGGCGACGGCCGGTGCCGGCTGCGCGGGCGCAGCATCGGCCGCACGGTCGAGGGTCGGGACGCCATGGTCGCGAGCGGCATGGAGCACGGCATGCGAGAGGGCTACGAACGGCTCGAGGCGCTCGTCGGCGCCGGCTCGGCAGTCGACGCCCGGAGCGGAGCGTGAGCGCCGAGCCGATGGACTGGACGCTCGAGGTCGTCATCGTCCCGGTGAGCGATCTCGGGCGCTCCGTCGCCTTCTACCGTGACCAGGTCGGCTTCCACCTCGACCACGAGACGACGAACGAGCACATGCACGTCGCCCAGCTGACCCCGCGAGGGTCCGGCTGCTCGATCGTCATCGGGTCCCTGCCGTCGCAGAACGCGATGCCGCCCGGCTCGCTGCACGGCGTCCAGCTGGTGGTGGCCGATGCCCGGCAGGCCCGGGACGAGCTCGTCGGGCGGGGCGTCGAGTGCTCGGACCTGACCGTCTTCGACGAGCGGGACGGTGGCACCTTCTTCGGCTTCGCCGACCCGGACGGCAACACCTGGGCGGTGCAACAGATCCGGGCCCGGGCCGAGCGCCCTCTCATCCCGCGCGACCACCGGCAGCGGTTCGCCGAGGCGTGACGCGTTGACCGGTCGACCGAGCAAAGGTGACCGGTCGACCGGGCGAAAGTGACCGGTCGACGAAGGGTGGGCGAGGCGCAAAGCCCGCCTCACGGCATACGGCCGTATGTCGTGAGGCGGGCTTCCGGGTGGGGCTCACTCGTGAGCCCCACCCCTTTTCATCGCATCGTCGCGCCGTCGGGGAGGGTCATGGCGCGGGTGCGATGGTCACGGTGGACCAGGCCGACGACCCGAGGACGTTGTTGGCCCGCACCCTGACGTACCAGGTGCTGCGGGACACGTTGCCCGTGGTGTAGGTCGTGGCGTTGGCCCCGAGGTTCGCCGAGCCGCTCACCGTGGCGAAGGTCGACGACGTGCTCCACTGGAGCGTGTAGCCGGTCTCGTCGGTGACGTCCTGCCAGGTCAGCGTGAGCTTCTCACTGCTCTTGTTGACGCCGGTCGCCGCGCCCTGCAGGCCGCCCGGCGCGGCCGGCACGTCGACGACGACGGTCACCGGACCGACGCTCGCCGACCCGGCGGCGTTGAGCGCCGTGACGCGGTAGGAGTACTGCGACCCCAGCGTTGCACCGGTGTCCGTGAAGGTGACCCCACCGGTGTTCTTGTGAGCCGGCAGCGTCGCCAGGACGGTGAAGTCACCACTGCCCGTTGCCCGCTCGACGCGGTAGCCCGACTCGTTCGTCGCGTTGTCGGTCCAGCCCAGCCGGACCTGCGGGCCGGCGAGGATGGTGGCGGTGAGTCCGGTCGGCGCCGCCGGCTTGTTCACGCCGACGGGGTCGGTCGGTTGGGACCGGACTGTCGTCGACGGGAACTCGTTGCCATAGCCGACCGTGTTGAGCGCCACGACCTGGTAGAGGTAGGGCGTGCCCTCGGTGACGGTGGCATCGGTGAAGGTTCGCTGCCCCTTGGTGTTCGTCACAGCGAGGGGACTCGGTAGCGTGCCGACCGTTGTCCACGTCGTGCCGTCGGTGCTGCGTTGGACCTCGAAGGCGGTCTCGGTGATCGAGTTGTCGTTCCAGGTCAGCACCACCTTGGTGGACTTCTTGCTCCCGGTGACGGCGGCCGTGAGCTGGTCCGGCCGCAGTGGCGGCAGCGCGAGCGAGACCGGGCGCATCATGTCCATCTCCTCGTGGCTGAGGATGTGGCAGTGGTAGACGTACTCCCAGCCGAAGTTGACGAGCTTGTTGACGATGGCCCCTGTCGGGTTCCCTTGCGGGTCAATGTTGTTGAACCCGAGCGTGGATCCGTCAGGCATCATCGGGTTCAGCTCGCGGATGGAGTTCGGCACCTCGAAGGGCACCTGCGGGACGATGGGCCGCAAGGCGACGATCGTGTCCTCGAGCGGTGACATCCGCACCGTGTCCTTCCAGCCCAGCTCGTTGGGGTCGGGCGGGATGATGATGTTGTCCCAGGTGACCCTGTTGAGGACCTGGACGTCGTACAGGTGGAAGTGGATCGGGTGCGTGTCCACCCCGTTGTGGGTGAAGCGCCAGATCTGCGTGCCGTCCGTCGCGTCGCCGATCGGCGCGATCTTGACGTCCGAGACCGGCCGGCCGTCGCTGTCGTAGGTGACTGCGGCCTTGGGCAGCTTCGTGCCGTCGATGATCTCCGTCGCCGGGTTGACGTACGGATAGAGCGTCACGTTCTGCGCGCCGGGCGTCGGGGGCTGTGCCTCGATGCCGAGGTTGGCCGTCATCCGCCCGAACTCGTCGAACGTCGACGCGTTCATCTCGTCGTGAATCGCCTTGGGCTCGACGTGGAGGGACATCTTGGCGTTCTGCGCCCTCAGCGTGTTGAACCCGAAGGTCGCGGTGTCGTTCACCCGGACCAGGCCGTCGCACTTCGTCACGCTGCTGCCCGCGACGTTGCAGTTGCTGCTCGCGGCGAAGCTCGAGCCGTAGGCGCTGTTGTACGCCGCCTGCCCGACGATGACGGGGTGCTGGCCGGATTCGAAGACGCCTGTGCCCGCGACGTTGTGCTTGAAGGCGTTCCGCAGCCTCGTGACGTCGTAGGCGGCCGCCGGAGCGGTGTCGGCGATCGTCACCTGCATGACGGTCCTGGTGTTCGGGCCATAGCCCGGCAACGTCGTCGGCGCACCAGCCGGACTCAGGTCCGGGCCACCGGTGTAGTAGTCGTACTGCGGCACCCGTGCGGGGAACGCTGCTGGAGCGTCGTTGTAGAGGATGAGCGTCTTGCCGGCGAACTTCGAGAAGTCGACGACCGCATCCGACCGCTCGGCCGGGGCGAGCAGCATCGAGTGCTGGTCGACGTTGCCGACATCGAAGCGTGTCGGGTCGGTGATGTAGGTCGTCGGCTGCTGGCCGTCGATGACGGCCGGTGCCGGGAGGAACCCGCCCTCGTTGGCGATCTGCACCCAGTCCGGCCCGGCGGCGTTGTTGTTGGCGTCGACGGGAGTCGGGGCCACGGTCGGGTCGGTCTGCGCCGCAGCGAGCTCGGCGGGCTTGAGGGCCACCTCCGTGCGCCCGTTGCCCTGGGTCGGGTCGGCGACGTACCACTGGAGGTTGAAGAAGCGGTCGTTCGCCGCGTTGAGCAGCCGGAGCCGGTAGGCCTTGGGCTGGAGCGTCACCTTCGGGTAGGCGACACCGTTGACGATCGGCGTGTCGTTGAACTGCTCCATGCCGGCCGAGATGTTCGGCGTGCCGGGGATCTCCTTGGGCTCGCAGAACGGATCCGTCTGGTACTGCCAGGTGGCGGGGTCATCGAGCTTGCAGGCCGGGTCGTAGTACGGGTTCGGGATGGGCCCGTAGACCGTGTCAGCGGCCGGCGGCCAGAACCACGGGCCGTACATCCAGCGCCCGTAGGCACTCATGCCGGAGGGGTCACTGGGGTTCTGCGCGGGCATGTAGACGTGGTGGTACCACAGGCTGCCCGAGCCGCCCCAGCGCTTCGCGTCCCAGGTCGGGTCCTGGCCGTAGGACGTCGTGGCGCCGTTCGCGTCCTTGGTGTCGTACAGCTGTCCGTCGGAGGGGACGAACGTCTTGTCCTGGACGACGAGCGGGATCGTCGAGTCCGCGCCCGGGATGACGCCGTCGGCGACGAGACGTTTCTCGACGTCGTCGGTGATCGTGTATCCCGCGGCCTGGCCCGCGTAGACGTTCAGGCGCGTGATGCCCCACGAGTGGTCGTGGTAGAACATCAGCCGGGCGCTCTGCTGGTTCGTGTAGTAGAACGTCTCGCAGCCGTCGTCCTTGGGCGCGCACACGGTGGCGCCGTCGGCGGTCGTCATGTCTGGCACGTTCTGGACGGACACGCCCTCGGGCCACGCCGTGGCCTCGTTCGCCGGCGTGATCCACTGGTGCGGGGTGCCGTCGCTGATCCACGGCGTGATCCCGCCGTGGAGGTGGAGTGTCGCCCGGTTGTCCTTGAAGCACATCTCCGGCTTCGGAGACTGGGTGCAGAGCGGGTTGCGCACCTCGTCGGTCACCGACTTGCCGTCGGTGGGCGCCGACATGCTCATCGGCCCCATCCCGGAGCCCATCATCGTGCTGTCGACGGGCAGGAACAGGTCACCCGCCTCACCGGTCGGCAGGTAGTTGTGGAAGACGATGCGGACCGGCTTGTTCTTCGTCGCCCCGATGAACGGGCCGAGGTACTGCGGTGCGGTGACGCCGAGGACGGGCTTGCCCGCGGCGTCCAGGACCGGAACCTTCGTGCCGTCGAGCAGCTCGTTCGTGAGCGCGACGTGCTGGCTGATGTCCGCGTTGTCCGCGGTCTCGAGTTGAACGTAGCCGCGCACGAGCGTGCCCTGCGGCAGGTCGGACGAGAACGACGTGCGGTACTGGACCAACCCGATGGCGTACTCGTCGGCCTCGATCCCGTTGTACTTCTTCGGGGCCGGCACGGCGTTGGGAATGAACTTGGCTCCCTCGGCGGACGGGCAGTCGTTCGCGGTGTCGCCGGGCGTGCAGAGCGCCGGCAGGTCGTCGACGAACTTGCGCATTCCCTTGGTGAGGAAGCCCGCGCCTGCGGCCCCGTCGGCCAGCGTTATGGCGGTGATGGCGCCGGAGTCGGTCAGCGCGCGCGCCGAGGCGCCGGAGCCGGAACCCGTCGGGTCGGTCACCGTCACGTCGGGCGAGCCGGTGTAACCGGCGCCGAAGTCCACGACGTTGACCGACGCGAGGGCGAGGGTCGCGGTCGCCTTGGCCGGCGTGCCGCCCTCCTTGAGGTTGGCGGGGTCGAAGATCGTGCCGTTGCGGATCATGACGTCCGGCGCCGTGAGGTACCCGGAGCCGGGGTCGTCGATGGTCACCTGGGTGACCGTGCCGTTGGCGTCCATGCCGTCCACGGCGTCCCCGTTGGCGATCATCGGGACGTGCCCCCGCGCCGGGGTACCGTTCGGGTCGTCGGGCAAACCGAAGTCGACCGTGGGCATCGTGTAGCCAGACCCGCCGTCGGCGATCGCGACCAGGTCGACCTTGCCCGCCGCGACGGCGGCCGCGCCGCTGCCCCCTCCACCGGCCAGCGCCACCTTGAAGGCGGAGTAACCGGAGCCGGCGACAACGTCGGTGAAGCCGACGACGACACCAGAGGTGCTGATCGTCGCTGTGCCCGTCGCGTCGGCGCTGCCGCCGGTCACGGTCACGGTCGTCGTGTCGGACTGGTAGTCGTGCCCGGGCGATGTGACGTCGATGGCGGCGATGCCGCCGGAGACCGGGTCGACCTGCGCCACCGCGGTGGCGCCGGCGCCCCGGCCGGAGCTGTCCGTGATCCGCACGGCGGCCGTCGACAGCGTCAGTGGGCTGTTGGCCCAGTTCGGCCACGGGCCGAAGTAGTGAGGGACGGTCGCGGCATCGGTCGGGCTCGATGGCGCTGCCAGCGCCGACCCGGAACCGCTCTGCAGACCCGCCCCCGCGACGACGGCGATTGCCGCCCCGAGCGCTGCGAGCGCTCTGCCCGTTCTCCGAGGATGCCGATCAATCCCCATGTCTCCCCCTTGCCTTTTGTGATACCGCACCAATGCGTGCCAGGCCGATGTTAGGAGGGAGAATTGATGCCCGAACGGAGAATCGAATTAATTGATTGATTGCATGAACTCGCTTACAGGACAAGTATTTCCGCCTTGGGTGACGCGCAGGAAAGAATTGGAATAAATCCGCGGGAAATGGTGCCAATGTCGCATTTGTCGCGGCTGCGGTGCATTCGGTGCGATTGCGCCGCGCCCCGCCTGGCGCCGCCTCCCTGTTGCGCACTGGTCACATTCCGGCGAAACCGGCCACCCGCCCACGGCTCAAGCCGTACCTTTCGGTCCATGGCTCGCGAGACGTGGCGGTTCCTGACGAACCACACCCATGTCCTTGCCTGCCTGCGTCACGACCCGAACATGGCGGTCCGGGAGATGGCGATCCACATCGGCATCACCGAACGCGCGGTTCTGCACATCATTGGAGACCTCGAAGCCGCCAAGGTCATCACGCGCAAACGCGTCGGCCGTCGCAACCAGTACGAGCTGCGCCTCGATGCGCCGCTCCGCCACCCCCTCCTGGGCGGCGCGCGCGTCGCGGACCTCGTCACCCTCCTCGACGTCGGCGCCCGTCGGGACCAGGTCGCGCCCAGCTGATCCCTGCACGAGGGCGATGCGCAGCGCAGCCCAACCGCGCCCACAGCAAGTCGCAAGTGCGGGCGATGTGGGGCCAGTTCCGCGCATCTGCGGTGCTAGGGTGCCTGATATGCCGCAGTTGCGCATTAGCGAGGCCGCCACCCTGCTCGGCGTCAGCGACGACACGGTCCGTCGCATGGTCGACGCCGGCCGCCTGAGCGGGGGCACCGACGAGTCGGGACGTCGCACGGTCGACGGCGCCGAGCTCGCCACGGTCGCGCAGGAGCTCGCTCACCCGGCCGAAGTCGGCGTCGTCGGAGGCGCCTCGGCGCGCAACCGCATGCGCGGCATCGTCACGGCCATCACGAAGGACCGCGTCATGGCGCAGGTCGAGCTGCAGTGCGGGCCGTTCCGGATCGTCTCGCTCCTGTCGGCCGAGTCGGTCGACGACCTGGGCCTCACCGTCGGGTCGGTCGCCGTGGCCTCCGTCAAGTCCACCCATGTCGTCGTGGAGGTGCCCGCCTGATGCCCGGCCAGGGGCGACGGGCACGACGCGCCCTGGGCGTCATGGGCGCAGTTGCCGCCCTGGCACTCACCGGCTGCGGGTCGCCCTCGACCTCCACCGATGCCCCACCAGCAGGCCGTTCGACCGGCGCCTCCGGCGGGCCGGTCGCGGGGACCGTGACCGTCCTCGCCGCGGCCTCACTGACGGAGTCCTTCGACGCCATCCAGGCCGAGCTCCACCACACCCATCCCGCCCTCACCGTCCGCATCTCCTACGGCTCGAGTGCCACCCTGGTCCAGCAGGTCAACCAGGGCGCTCCGGCCGATGTGCTCGCCCTGGCCGGAGAGGCCGCTGCGGATCCGCTCGATGCGAGCCTCGTCAGGAGCACCACGGTGTTCGCGAGCAACTCGCTGGAGATCGCCGTGCCGCCAGGCAACCCCGGGCATGTCACCGCGCTCGACGACCTGGCGAGACCGGACCTCAAGGTGGTCCTCTGCGAGAGCACCGTCCCATGCGGAGCCGCGGCGGCGACGACGCTCGAGAAGGCGCATGTCAACGCCCACGTCGTGTCCCGCGAGATCGACGTCAAGGCGACCCTGGCCAAGGTCTCCCTCGGCGAGGCGGACGCTGCGGTCGTCTACCACTCCGATGTCGTCGCGGCGAAGGGTGCGGTGCGCGGCGTGCCGATCCCCGCCTCCGTCAACACCGACCTGCGCTATCCGGTCATCGCGCTCGACGACCAGCCGGGGACCCGCGCCTTCATCGACGCCGTCCTCAGCCCGGACGGGCGCCGCACGCTCGACGCGCTGGGCTTTGGTGCCCCGTGACCTGGCGATCGCGGCTCGGCCTCGGCGGTCCGGCGGCCGTCGCGGTCCTCGTGCTCGTCCTACCCCTCGTCGCCCTGCTGCTGCGCGCCGACTGGGGACGCGTTCTCGGTGACATCACCGGCGGCACCGGGGTGCTCGCGCTGCGGCTGTCCCTCGTCACGACCTTCTCCACGGCACTCGGCTGCCTCGTCCTCGGTACGCCCTTGGCGTGGCTCCTCGCCCGCTCCGACGGCCTCGTGACCCGCTGGCTGCGTGCCGTCCTGACGGTGCCGCTCGTGCTTCCGCCGGTCGTCGGCGGTGTGGCGCTGCTCATGACCTGGGGACGCCGAGGGATCGTCGGCCAGCACCTCACGGCGTTCGGGGTCGAGATCCCCTTCACCACGGTCGCCGTCGTCATCGCCGAGACCTTCGTCGCGATGCCGTACTACGTCCTCGCAGTCGAGGGGGCGATGCGTGGGCTGGACCCTCGGCTCGAGTCCATCGCCCGCACTCTCGGTGCGTCAGACCTGCGTTACCTGCGCACCGTCGCCCTGCCCCTCGTCGTCCCGGGCATCGCCAGCGGCCTGGCCCTGGCCTGGGCCCGGGCCCTCGGCGAGTTCGGCGCGACGATCACCTTCGCGGGCAACCTGGTCGGCACGACGCAGACGGCGCCCCTCGCGGTCTACGTTGCCCTGCAACAGGACCCCGCTGCGGCGACCTCGCTCAGCATCCTGCTGCTCGGCGTCAGCGTCGTCGTGCTCGGCCTCCTTCGCGGCCGGTGGGTCCGATGAGCGACCGGGGCCTTGACGCCCGAATCGGCCTGAGCCGCGGACGTCTTCGCCTCGACGTGTCGCTCACGGCGCAGCGCGGTGAGGTGCTCGGCATCCTGGGGCCGAACGGTGGTGGCAAGACGTCGACGGTGCTGGCCCTCGCCGGGGTCCTCCCCCTGGCCGCCGGGGAGGTGGTCGTGTCGGGCTCCACCTGGGAGAAGGCAGGCACCCGTCGTCTGCCCGAGCAGCGCCGCGTCGGCCTGATGCTTGCAGACGCGCTCCTGTTCCCGCACCTGCGGGCCCTCGACAACGTGGCCTACGGTCCGCGCAGCCGCGGCGTGCCGGCCAAGCCGGCACGGGTCAGGGCGCGCGCCGAGCTCCATCGGGTCGGCCTCGCCGAGCACGCCGACGCCAGGCCGGCCCAGCTGTCATCCGGGCAGGCTGCCCGGGTCGCCCTCGCGCGGGCCCTCGCGACCGACCCGGACCTGCTCCTGCTCGACGAACCGCTCTCGGCGCTCGACCCGGAGACCCGCGCGCGCACCCGCACGGATCTTGCGCGGCGCCTGGCCGACTACGACGGCGTCACGGTGCTCGTGACCCACGACCCGCTCGACGCGCTCACGCTCGCCGACCGCCTCGTCTTCGTCGAGGGCGGCACCGTAAGCCAGGTGGGCACCCCCGCCGAGGTGCTCCGCGAGCCACGGACGCCCTATGTCGCTACCATCGTGGGACTGAACCTGTATGCCGCACAGTCCGATTCGCGGGGATCGCTCACTCTCGCCGGCGGTGGGCTGCTCGTCACGGCCGACCCCACCCCCGGCGAGGTCTGGGCCACCGTCTCGCCCCACGCCGTCGTCCTGCATCACGACCGGCCGGAGGGGTCGGCTCGGAACGCCTGGCCGATGCGGGTCTCGGACGTCACCCTGCAGGGCCAGTCCGCGCGCGTCTCGCTCACCGGGCCGCTCGAGCTCATCGCGGAGGTCACGCTCGCGTCGGTCGCGGCCCTCGACATCCGGGCCGGCCGCGAGCTGTGGGCCTCCGTCAAGGCGACCGAGGTCTTCGCCTATCCCCGCTGAGCGACTCCGCTCCGCCGCCCGACTCGTCCCAGTGGCAACTCAACGGCGGTGGGTACCGTGCAGGGATGCGAGCACTGACGACGATCCCACTGACGGCGGGCAGCCTGGAGGTCCGCGACATGCCCGATCCCCAGGCCTCCGCCACGGACCTGCTCGTCGACGGCATCGCCATCGGCGTCTGCGGCACCGACAAGGAGATCGCTGGCGGCGACTACGGCTGGGCGCCACCAGGTGAGGAGCGGCTCATCCTCGGGCACGAGTCGCTCGGCAGGGTCTCGGCCGCTCCGCAGGGCAGCGACTTCGCGGAGGGTGACCTCGTCGTCGGCGTCGTCCGTCGCCCGGACCCGGTGCCGTGTGGCGCCTGCGCCCACGGCGAGTTCGACATGTGCCGCAACGGTGAGTACACCGAGCGCGGCATCAAGCAGCTGCACGGCTACGGCAGCGAGCGGTGGACCGTCGACCAGGACTATGTCGTCAAGCTCGACCCGCGGCTCTCCGAGGTCGGGATGCTGCTCGAGCCGACGACCGTCGTCGCCAAGGCGTGGGAGCAGGTGGAGCAGATCGGCGCTCGCGCCTGGTTCGACCCGAAGACCGTCCTCGTGACGGGCGCCGGCCCGATCGGCCTGCTGGCGGCCCTCCTCGGCACCCAGCGCGGCCTGGACGTGCACGTCCTCGACATCGTGACCGATGGTCCGAAACCCCGGCTCGTCAAGGACCTTGGCGGGACCTACCACCACGACCCCGTCGACGCGGTCGCGAAGCGTATCCGCCCCGATGTCGTCATCGAGGCGACCGGCGTGAGCCAGCTCGTCCTCGCCGCCATGGCCGAGACCGCGGCCTACGGGATCTCCTGCCTGACGGGGGTCTCCTCCGGAGGCCGCAAGCTCGGGGTCGACGTCGGCGAGGTCAACCGCGAGATCGTCCTCCAGAACGACGTCGTCGTCGGCAGCGTCAACGCCAACCTGCGCCACTATCGGCAGGGCGCCGAGGCCCTGGCCAAGGCGGAGCTCGGCTGGCTGCACCGCCTCGTCACCCGGCGCGTGCCCCTCGCGAAGGCGTCCGAGGCGTTCACCCCGCAGCAGGACGACGTCAAGGTGGTCATCGAGCTCTGACGCCGTGGCGTCCTGGGCCACCCACCCACGGAGGACCGTTTCTCCGCCGAGCCGGCCGGGTATGACGCTCACCGTGCGGCTGAGACGGAGTGAGCTCGACCAGCCCGGCTTGCGCCGGATTCGCCGCGGGCGCGGGTTCTCCTACGTCGATGCCACGGGCGGGCCGGTCAGTGAAGCGGACCGCGACCGCATCAGCACACTCGTCATTCCGCCCGCTTGGAAGGACGTCTGGATCAGTCCCCACCCGAACGGGCACATCCAGGCGGTCGGCACCGACGATGCTGGACGGCGGCAGTACCTCTACCACGAGGCGTGGCGCCAGCAGAAGGACGAGGAGAAGCACCGGCGGGTGCTGCGCCTCGCGCGACACCTGCCGATCGTCCGCAGGACCGTCGCCGCCCGGTTGCGGCGGCCGGGCTACGACCGGGAGCGGGTCGTCGCGATGGCCCTCCGGATGCTCGACGCCGGCCTGTTCCGCACGGGCGGCGAGGAGTACGAGCAGGAGCACGGCAGCCACGGGGTCGCCACGCTGCTCAAGGAACACGTCTCGTTGAGCGGCGACACCCTCAACTTCCGGTTCCCCGCCAAGTCGGGCGTCGAGCGCGTGGCGCAGCTGACCGACCCTGACCTCGCCAAGGCGGTCCGCTCGTTGCGTCGAGCCGCCCGGCGGGGCGATCGGCTGCTGCGCTACCGGGTCGACGGGCAGTGGCGAGACCTGCAGACCAACGAGATCCGCACGGAGTTCAAGGACCTGGCCGGGCAAGAGTTCACGGTGAAGGACCTCCGGACCTGGGCCGCAACGGTGGTCGCCTCCGTGGCGCTCGCGAGGCTGATGGCAGAGGCGGGCCCGGACGCGAGCGAGGACTACCCCGGGCGCGAAAAGGCCGCCTTCGAGGAAGTGGCGGCACAGCTGGGCAACACGCCCGCCGTGGCCAAGTCCTCCTACGTCGACCCCAGAGTCGTCGAGGAGCACGCCGAGGGCCGGACGGTGCTGCCGTCGCTGCGCCGGTCGCTCACCAAGGCCGACCGCCGTCGGCTGGCGCGCGGTGACCTCGCGATGGTGCGCGACCGGGACGCCCTCGACAAGGTCGTGCTCCGCTTCCTCGAGCGGGCCTATGACAGCGGGGACTGAGGCTAGGCCCCGGCCACCGTCCCACGCACCGCGTCCACGCGAGCCGCGAACGTCGTCGCACCCTCCGGCGTGAGCTCGGCCAGGCGCGGCACGGCCTCGAGGGCTTGCTGGATCCGGTCCACGTCGGCCTGCCCCAGCCGGGCAGCGATGGCCGGCAGCTCCTCGCCCTCCTCGGCGGCGGCGTGGTCGGTGACCGAGGTGGAGAGCTCGTCGAAGGCGTCGACGAAGTCCAGGCCGTCGACGTCCATCCCCTCGAGGTGCGCCATCGCGAGCAGGGCCGTCGTCTCCTCGTGGATCCTGGACCGGGCGACATCGGGGTCCGCGAGCACGTCGCGCACCGGGGTGTGCATGGCCTCGACCTCGATCCCCTCGTGGGCGGCGAGGAACTTCGAGAAGGCGTCGAAGGCGAGACGACGCTCGTCCCCGGCGGTGTCGCGGACGCCGGCCAGCAGCCGACGGATCGTCTCGTGCTGGCTGCTCAGGGTTGCCGCGAGTCTCGTCGTGTCCACCATGCGTCTGCCTCCCGGATGGGCCGCCGATCCTCAGCGCTCCCTGTTGTCGCTGCTGCTCTCGTATCGTTCGAGCCCCACGGCCGCCCGCAGTTGCGCGAGGTCCTCGTCGAGGTCGTCCGCGAGCTTCCTGGCCGGCTCGTCGGTGACGTCGGCGATGTGCTCCATCAGGTCGCTCAGCCCCTGGGCGATCGCGTTGAGCTTGTGCTGCAGGGCGTCCTCGGCACGTGACTGGCTGTTCTGGATCAGCGCGACCATGAGGAAGGTGATGATCGTCGTGCAGGTGTTGATGATCAGCTGCCAGGTGTCCAGGTCCTTGAGGATGAAGAAGGACGGGGCCCACAGCACGACCAGCAGCACGCAGAAGGTGAAGAACCAGGCGCGGCTCGCCACGTCGGAGGCCTGCTTCGCGAAGCGGTCGAAGCCGCCGACGGCTGTGGACACCTGGAGGGGCATCTCCGGCTTGTCGCCGTGACGGCCGCTGGGCCGGTGCGCCGGCTCGTGGCTCGTGATGCTGCTCATCAGGACTCCGGCGTCGAGTCCGCGAAAGCGGTCATCGACTGGGTCACCATCGCCGTGAAGGTCGTCGCACCGGCCAGCGGCGAGTCCGCGATGTCGTCGGTCCACAGCTCGACGCGGGCAAACCCGTCGAGGACCTTCGCGATGACGTCCTCCGGCAGGGCAGCGACGAGGCGGGGCAGCTCCTCGTGCTCCTCCGCCTCGGCGTGATGGGTCACGGCTTCCTGGAGGAGGCCGAACTGCACCTTGAAGTCGCCCGCGCTGCGCATCGTCTCGAGGGTCGCGATGACGGCAGCGGCATCCTGCTCCTCGGTGATGCGGCGTTGCGACACGTTGTCGTCGGCGAACTCGACCAGCCCCTGGGGGTGCAGGAGGGTCTGCTCGGCGGCCTCGTGGACCGCGAGGTAGCGACGGAACCGCTCGAAGGCGGCGGGCCGCTCCGCGTCGCTGGCCATCGCCACGTCGGTCATCAGAGTCTTGATCCGGCCGTGCTGGCCGGTGATGAGGGAGACGAGCTCCTCTGCCGGGGTGCTCACAGGTCCCTCCCCACCCTCAGCGATGGCGCCACCCCGTTGCGGCACATGTCGCAGACGCCCATCTGCAGAACCTCCACGGTCGATCGACTGGTCGCCCTTCGGCTTACCCACGGGGCCGTGCGTGCTAACTGCCGCGTCGTCTCGGCGGCCCGCAGGTCGGCAGGCCTCGAGGTCACCTCTCGCAGTCGCAGGGACGCCGCGCACCAAGTGGCGACAGGCCGCTCGGGGGCGCACACTCGAGGCGTGGGGTTGAGCCAACCGACGCGTGCCGCCTTGGAATGGGTCCGGGACGACTACGAGGACCTCGTCCGCGACGCGGATCCACGTCACCTCGAGGCGCCCTCCCACGGCACCCGGTGGACCAACCGCGAACTGCTCTTCCACATGTGGTTCGGCCAGCGCATCGCCCGAGTGATGGTGCCGGTGATGGGGGGGTTCTCCCGACTGCCGGCGGCGGTGTCACACCGCTACGCCACGGCGCTGACGTGGGCGA
This sequence comes from Intrasporangium chromatireducens Q5-1, assembly GCF_000576575.1. Lineage (GTDB taxonomy): Bacteria > Actinomycetota > Actinomycetes > Actinomycetales > Dermatophilaceae > Intrasporangium_A > Intrasporangium_A chromatireducens. The sequence goes on along the minus strand of NZ_AWQS01000039.1, from coordinate 4,507 downwards.
CAGCACCATACGAGTGGGTCAACTACGCCGGCAGCGTCGCGGGAGCACGCTTCGCCGGCCTGGAGCGGGCTCGGCGGTGGATGGCCCGGGACACGGACTGGCTCCTGCGGTGGGGTGAGGGGGCGAGCGACGCCGACCTCGGTCGAGGGATGAGCGTCCCCGCAGGTTGGGATCCGTACTTCCAGCCGTGGATGAGCCGCGCCGAGCTGCTCACCTGGGCACCGGAGCACTACCGCCACCACCGCCGGCAGCTCACCCTCGATCGACCCTGAGACGCGGTGTCCCGCTGGGCGCCCGGCCGCCCCTCAGCCGAGGGACTGGACGACCCGGAGGACCTCCTGCCCCCGGGCGGTCGCCTGGTAGTAGACCCAGGTGCCGCGCCGCTCGGAGTCGATGAGCCCGGCCTCGCGCAGCTTGCGCAGGTGGTGCGAGACAGTGGGCTGGGAGACGCCGACATCGGGCAGGTCGCACACACACGTCTCGCTCGGGCCGGCGGCGATCTCGGCGAAGAGCCGCAGCCGGACCGGGTCGGCGAGCGCTTTGAGGACGACGGCGGTCCGCTCCGCCTCAGCGACGGAGAGCGCTGGCGCAGCGCCCGTCGGGGCGCACGCCGCCGTGCAGGTCTCCGCCGGCTGGCTGGTCGAGATCGTCGTCACCACGCCTTCATATTGACAAACATCGAAGCAGTGCGCCACTCTTCCTGTATCGACAACCATCGATGCAAAGTGGGGTCAGCATGACCGAGAAGACCGACATCCGGGAGCTCGTGCGCCAGCGCTACGCCGAGTCGGCGCGCCAGCTCGCCACCGCGGACGTGTCCGCCACGTCCTGCTGCGGCGGCACGTCCGGCTGCGGCTCGAGTCCGCTGGAGGGCAACGTCACCGATGACGGCGCGGTCGTCTTCGGCTCGGGGCCGTACACCGCCGAGGAGGCGGCGACCGCGTCGGCGGCCGTCGGTGCCTCGTTGGGCTGCGGCGTCCCGACCGCCGTGGCCGATCTCCACGAGGGCGAGACGGTCCTCGACCTCGGCTCGGGGGCAGGCGGGGACGTGCTGATCTCGGCCCGCCGCGTTGGTCCCACCGGCCGAGCGATCGGTCTCGACATGACGACCGAGATGCTGGATCTCGCGCGCAGGAACGCGGCGGACGCCGGCGTCGCGAACGTCGAGTTCCTGCAGGGTTATCTGGAGGACGTCCCGCTGCCCGACGGCTCGGTCGACGTCGTCATCTCGAACTGCGTCATCAACCTGGCGGCCGACAAGAACGTCGTTCTGGCCGAGGCCGCCCGCGTCACCCGCCATGGTGGCCGGTTCGCCGTCTCCGACGTGATCGCGGACACCGACATGGACGACGCTACCCGTGCCGACCTGGCTGCCTACACCGGCTGCATCGCCGGAGCGCTGACCTCGGATGACTACCGCGCGGCGCTCGAGCGCGCCGGCTGGACCGACGTGGAGGTCCGCCCGACCCATCGAGTCCACGAGCACGCGCAGGCCGCCATCATCCGGGCCGTGCGGGCATGACCCAGACCCAGGACTCCGTCGCCCGCGAGCACGGCGTCGTCCGGCAGCTCTCCAGGCTGGACCGGTTCCTGCCCGTCTGGATCCTCGCGGCCATGGCGCTCGGGCTCGCACTGGGGCGGCTCGTGCCCGGGCTGGACCGGGTGCTGAGCGCGGGCCAGGTCCAAGGCGTCTCGCTGCCGATCGCCCTCGGCCTGCTCGTGATGATGTACCCCGTCCTGGCCAAGGTCCGCTACGACCGGCTCGACTCGGTCGTGACGGATCGGCGGATGCTCGTCGCGAGCCTCGTGCTCAACTGGCTGGTCGGGCCGGCGCTCATGTTCACGCTCGCGTGGCTGCTCCTGCCGGACCTGCCGCACTACCGCACCGGCCTGATCATCGTCGGCCTCGCCCGCTGCATCGCCATGGTGATCATCTGGAACGACCTGGCTTGTGGTGACCGGGAGGCGGCGGCGGTCCTCGTCGCCCTCAACTCGGTCTTCCAGGTGCTCGCCTTCGCCGCCCTCGGCTGGTTCTACCTGTCCGTGCTGCCCGGCTGGCTCGGCCTCGACCAGGCCGGACTCGACGTGTCTCCGTGGCACATCGCGGCCTCGGTCGCCGTCTTCCTCGGGATCCCCCTCGCCGCCGGCTACCTGTCGCGGCGGGTCGGGGAGAAGCGCTGGGGGCGAGCGGCATACGAACACTCCTTCCTGCCGAAGGTCGGCCCGTGGGCGCTCTACGGGCTCCTCTTCACGATCGTGATCCTGTTCGCCCTGCAGGGGCGTCAGATCACGAGTCAGCCGCTTGACGTCGCCCGCATCGCGCTGCCGCTGCTCGCCTACTTCGCACTGATGTGGGGTGGCGGCTACCTGCTGGGCAAGGCACTGCACCTCAGCTACGAGCGGACCACGACACTGGCGTTCACCGCGGCGGGCAACAACTTCGAGCTCGCGATCGCGGTCGCCATCGCCACCTTCGGGGTCACCTCCGGCGAGGCGCTCGCCGGGGTCGTCGGTCCGCTCATCGAGGTGCCCGCCCTCGTCGCGCTCGTCTACGTCTCACTCGCCCTCCGCGACCGTTTCCCGCACCAGCTCTCGTCCTCGAGGGAGACATCGTGACGGACAGCCAGCGCCCCTCCGTCCTGTTCGTCTGCGTGCACAACGCGGGCCGCTCCCAAATGGCTGCCGCCTATGCGCACCACCTGTCCCGGGGGCGCGTCGAGGTCCGTTCCGCCGGGTCGGCTCCGGCTGACACCATCAACCCGGCGGTCCGGGAGGCGATGCTCGAGGACGGCATCGACCTCTCGGCCGAGCGACCGAAGCTGCTCACCGCCGACGCCGTCAAGGCCTCCGACGTCGTCATCACGATGGGTTGCGGCGACGCGTGCCCCTACTACCCCGGGAAGCGCTACCTCGACTGGGTCCTGGACGACCCTGCCGGCCAGGCGGTCGATGCCGTCCGACCCATCCGCGACGAGATCAAGCGCCGCATCACCGAGCTGCTTGCAGAGCTCGACTGACCGAGACGCACCCGCTGGCCGAGAGGTGGGTCGTCAGTGTGTCGGACGAAATCCATCGCAGCACGGAGCTGGCGAGGGGACTCGAACCCCTTACCACCTGTTTACAAGACATCGACCGTCGGGCCCAAGAACGGGCCGCTGACGTGCAGAAACGCCCATTGACATCAACCCCCACCCCATCCTCGTGCGATCCCTGTGCGATTGCAGAACCTCACCCATGCCCCAGCAAGTCACCGTACCGTCGGACGAATCTCCGCACATAGGGGGAGGATGCGCCGCCACTCACTGGGCGGATGATCGCAAGGAGGCGAGCGGTCGCGATCACCGCTTCCACCGCCGCTCTCCTGGACTGCTGGGATGTTCGTGACCCGCGGGTTGATGCTTACAGTGCAGCACCTGACCGCGAGCGCGAGGACGGCACCCTTCTGCGGGGCAACGGTGGGACGGGGTCTTGGTCCTCGGTCGGATCGCCACCAAACTCCTGGACGCCGCCGGCCACGCCGCACTGCGCTGGACGGCGAGTGGTGATCCGCCGAGGCGAGATCCACTGGACCGACCTGGGAGATCCGCAGGGAAGTCGCCCCGCCAAGCGTCGGCCGACGCTAGTGATCCAATCCGCTCCGTACAACGACAGTCGCCTGGCGACGGCGCTCACGGCGGTCATCAGCTTGAACGCGTGGCTCGCAGTGATGTCAGGCAACGTGTTCCTGTGTCCGCGACCGTTACCGGCCTGCAGCGCGATTCCGTCGTGAATGTCACCGCGATGGTGACGCTGAACAAGATCGACCTGGCCGACTGGGTCGGCCGGTCCCCCACCACCACATGCTCGATGTCGACCGAGGGCTCCGGTTGGTCCTTGGCTTATAGCCGGTCACCGGGGCATCGCCGAGTTAGGGTCCCCATAATGACGGGGTCTCCGTCAGTCGTAGATGGTGCTGCGGCTGCCCACATCGAGGGCGATGATGATCAGTTCCCCCCGTCGGATGTCCAAGATCACGCGGTAGTCGCCCACCCGCAGTCGCCACAGGCCGGTGTAGGGACCGGATAAGGCCTTGCACCGCTTCGTCGGGTCGTCCAGGCCCTCCAGCGCGGTGAGCGCCTTCAACACTCGCATGGCGACCTGCCGGTCCAGTTTCTTCAACGCTTGGTCGAAGTCACGATCGGTGCGGATGACCCACGTCATGCAGGCTGATCAGGCGTCGCGTCCAGTTCCTCACGGCTGATCTCCATCTCGGACATCAGCTCGTCAAGCGGGCGGGTCTCGCGCTGGCCGGCCCGGATGGCCTCCGCGTGGGCGACCAGTCCGTAGGCGTACTCGAGGTCGTCGATCCCGGCGGTGACCAGTTCGCGCAGGTAGTAGCTCTTTGACCGCCCCGTGGCAGTTGCCAGCCGTGAGAGTCGCTCATCGACCTCTACCGGGAGACGAAGGGACCGGGGGACCTCTTTCACTGCCACGCCACACCTCCACGACTACATGTAGTTACTAATCT
>NZ_AWQS01000038.1 GCF_000576575.1 Intrasporangium chromatireducens Q5-1 | reverse complement strand
GGGGTCGAGCCGGTGCTCGACTTCAAGGCGGATAAGAGGGCGGATGGGTCACGGCCGCAGCAGATGGACCCTGAGTCGGGTCTGCTGGTGTGGCAGGTGGTCGTGCTGGATGCGGACGAGGAGGCGGGAAAGCGGGACACGGCGGTGTCGGTGAAGTTCCTGGCGAAGGTGCAGCCGGTGCCTCCGGAGAACAAGACGCCGTTCCCATGGACGCCGGTCGAGTTCGTCGGGCTCTCGGCGCTGCCGTATGTCGAAGACCTGGGCAACGGGCGGAACCGGATCGCGTGGTCGTTCCGGGCCGAGTCGATGACCGCGCCGGGCGCGGCCAGCTCGGGCGGTTCCGGGTCTGAGCGGGCGAAGGGGACGGCGGCATGAGGACCACGGAGCAGCCGCGGACCGACGCGTGCGCTGATCCGCTGGCCGACCAGGGTCAGCCGCTCGGGCTTCTCGATGCGGCCCGGGTCCTGCAGGTGCTGAGCGCGCTGGTGGGCGACGTGCTCGTGCTTGGCGTGCGGGTGGACCGGGACACGGTCCGGGTTCCCGTCGAGGGGCTGCCGTGGCCGCGCCTGCTGCGCTCTGTGGAGGTGTCGGTGCACTGCGACGACGACGTCGCCGCGGGTCAGGTCGGCGAGCTGCTCGGGCTGGCCCGGACCGGGACGCGCCGGTATGCCTCGGCGGCCGACGGTGTGCAGTTCGTCGAGTCCCGCTGGACCGGCTGGCTTACATCACGTGACGCCGTGTCGGTGCCGCTGCCGGTGTCGGTCACGGCCACGGGCGCTCACGCGGAATCCGCCCCGCACCCCTGTGAGGACGAGGCCAGCTCGGTCCAGGAGGTGGCCTGATGACTGCCGCCCTAGTACCCGCTGGCTCGACGGCGTGGACGCCGACCCGCCGTGCCCTCCGTCTCGGGTGGGCGCTGGTGTCGGGTGTGCTGTCGTGGTCGTGGCGGCACACCCGCTGGGTCCTGCTCGTCGCCGCCCTCGCGTTCCTGACTCGGCTGCTCCCAGACGGGCCAGTCCTCGCGGAGTGGCTGCTGCTGCTCGGCTGGGTCGCCCCCGCCCTTGTCGCGACGGTGTGGGTGACGTTCTGGCCGGTGTCGTACCGCCGCTCCGTCGCTGGCCCGGCCGCTCGCGTCCGGTGGGTGTGCTGGGCGCGCCGGCGCTGGCCCCACCTGGCGCGCGAGTGCGGCCTGTCCGTGAATCGGGAGCAGACCCCGACACGGTCGGCGCGTCTCGTCGGCGCGCTCACCACGGGCCCGGCTCCGGCGCTGCCCAAGGTGTGGGTGCATCCCCGACTGTGCTCCGCCACCGCCCGCGGTGTCACCCTGACCCTGACAGTGCGGGCACGGACCGGGCAAACCGTGGACGACCTGGAAGCCGTCGCCCCGGCTTTGGCTGCCGCCGCGGGCGCCCGCTCGTTCCGGTGCCGAGCCGTGTCGCCGTCCATGATCGAGTACGACCTGGTTATGAGCGACCGGCTCACGGCTGTTCGGGAAGCGACGGCGCCCACAGATGTTCGGGTCGATGCCGTGCCGCTCGGGCGGCGCCAAGACGACACCGCGTGGGTGCTGCCCGTGACCGGCCGGCACACCCTCGTCGTCGGCTGCTCCGGCTCCGGGAAGGGCTCGATCTTCTGGGGCGTCTGCGCGGGCCTGGCCCCCGCGGTCCGCGCCGGGCTCGTGTGCCTGTGGGGCATCGACCTCAAACGCGGCGTCGAGATCGGCATGGGCCGGCACCTGTTCCACCGGGTCGCCACCACCCCGAGTGAGGCCCTCGACGTACTCGCGGCGCTGCGGGTGGTGATCGACCAGCGCGGCCATCGCATGGCCGGGCACTCCCGCCTGCATACCCCAACACCTTCCGACCCGCTGCACGTCGTGGCGATCGACGAGCTCGCGGTACTGACCGCATACACCGACCCCGAGATCCGGAAGGAGGCCTCCCGGCTGCTCGCCGAGATCCTCACCCAGGGCCGGGCGCTCGGCGTCGTCGTACTCGCCTGCGTACAGGACCCCCGCAAGGAAGTCATCGGCCTGCGCGGCCTGTTCACCCAGACCATCGCGTTGCGACTGCGCTCCGCGGAGGAGACCCGGATGGTCCTCGGCGACGGCACCGCCGATCTCGCCCCCGCGCACCGCATCTCCCCCGCGACACCCGGGGTGGCGTGGGTGATCGACGAGGACGGCACCGCCGACCGGGTCCGCGCCGACTACTGGCCCGACCGGCTCGTCCGCGAGGTCGCCACCCACCACCCGGCACCCGCCCTCCACGCCCACGACATCGGCTCCGCGACGCTCGAGATGGAAGAAGCCTCGAACAGCGAAGGGCAGGCCTCGGCGGTCGCGTCCGCGTCACCGAGAGCGCGGAAGCCCCGCTCCCCACGCAAACCCCGGCAGCCTCGGCAACCGAGACCGGCACCGTTCAACGGAGGATCCTCTCGTTCTGGCGGTGAGGCGGCATGACCGGCGCGACCGCGATCGAGCGGGACGGGTACGGCACCCCGCAACGCTGGGTCGACCGCACCGGAGGACCGACCCTCGACGAGCTGCACGCCTCCCGCTGGCACCACCGAGCCGCCTGCCGCGACTGGCCGGCATACCTGTGGACCGACGACTACACCCACGCCCAGACCAGCCCCGCCATCCCCATCTGCGAGGAGTGCCCCGTCCGGGGCGCCTGCCTTGCCTCCGCACTTGTCTACGGGGACGAGTACGGCATCTACGGCGGCACCACCGCCAGCGAACGCGCCCGCCTGACCCGGCGCCTGCGCCACGGGGAGACCCTCGGCGCGGTCCTCGCCGCCGTGCTCGGCAGCCCGGAGCGTGCGTCCTCCAGAGCGGACCGCGGGGCGGCCTGATGGGCGTGAGGACGGACCGGCCCAGCCCGACACCTCACCCGGGCATCCCGGGGACCTTCCCGGGGTTCGGGGAGGACGCCGGGTTGGACCTGCCTGCCCTCACCCCCCACCTCGAAGCGCAGATGGTCGCCCGGCTCACCGCCAAGGACTTCCCCGCGTGGGCCGACACCGCCGCCAAGGTCGGACACTGCGCCCACCCGGTCCGCCTGCACGGCACCTCCACCACGATTGACGCGGCAACCGGGGAGGTCCTCTCCACGTACTCGTCCGCGGACGAGCCGCTCGGTGTGCTGCACGTCCGCTGCGGCAACCGCCGCGAAAGCGCCTGCCCCTCCTGTTCCCGGGTCTACGCGGCGGACACCTTCCATCTGATCCGGGCCGGGGTGATCGGCGGCAAGGGCGTGCCCGAGGACGTCGCGGACAACCCGCTCGTGTTCGCGACCCTGACGGCGCCGACGTTCGGGCTGGTGCACGGCAGGAGGAACGGTCGGAAGTGCCGGGCGTTCACCCCGAAAGGCATCCCGGGCATCTGTGAGCACGGCCGGCCGACGGTGTGTCACGCCGTCCACGACGACCAGGACCGGCTGCTGGGGCAGCCGCTCTGCCCCGACTGCTACGACTACACCGGACACGTGATCTGGCAGTGGTGGGCGCCAGAACTGTGGCGCCGGTTCACCATCACCACCCGGCGCCACCTCGCCAAAGCCCTCGGGGTCCCGCAGTCGCGGCTCCCGAACGTGGTGACGCTGCAGTACGCCAAGGTCGCCGAGTACCAGCACCGCGGGCTGATCCACTTCCACGCCCTGATCCGCCTCGACGGCCCCAAGACCGACACCGGGTTCGCGCCCGCCCCCGGCGGCGCCACCGCCGCCCTCCTCACGCGCGTCGTCGAAGACGCGGCCGCCGCGGTCCGGTTCGACGCGCCACGCCTCGACGAGGACGACCGTGTGCGGCGGCTCCGGTTCGGGACCCAGCTCGACGCCCGCCCCATCGCCACCCGTCGCCGCACCGACGACCCCGACCGGGAGCTCGTCCCCGAGCAGGTCGCCGGCTACCTCGCCAAGTACGCCACCAAGTCCGCCAGCGACACCCTCGACGCGGACAACCCGCACTGGCAACGCCTCCGGCACGCTATCGACGACGCCACCGAGCGGACCGACGCCGACCTGCACCGCCGCCGCATCCCCCGCCTCGAGCACCCCTATGGGCTGCTCGGCAAGTGGCGGCACATGCTCGGCTTCCGCGGCCACTTCTCCACCAAGTCCCGCCGCTACTCCGTGACCCTCGGGCAGCTGCGCCGCGCCCGCGCCCGCTTCCAACGCCGACTCGCCCACGCCCACCGCGACGGCACACCCCTGGACGTGGGCGACCTCAACGACCTCCTGCGAGACGACGCCGACGAGACGACCCTCGTCGTAGGCCAGTGGGTCTATGCCGGGTCCGGGTGGGACACCGACGGCGACGCCGAACTCGCCAAAGCTGCGGCCGCCCGCGCCCGCGAATACGCCGCGTGGCGGGCTGAGAAGAAGCACCACAACCGTTGAGAGCCGAAGGGGAGTAGAGATGAGAACGCAATCGAGCGAAAATGCAGTGATTCCTCCGGTGCTATACCGGGTGGACGAAGCGGCCGAGGCACTCCGAATCAGCCGGTCGGTCATCTACGAGCTGATCCGCTCGGGTCAGCTCCGCACCGTGAAGGTCGGTCGTCGACGCCTCGTTCCGGTCCAAGCGCTGGATGACTATGTGGCATCGCTGGGAGTCGCGGCGTGACCACCGGACCGGGAGCGACCGAGCGCCGCAACCAGCCGAAACGTCGACGCCCACGCGGGGAAGGTGGCCTGCGGTGGGACGAGAAGCGCCATCGGTTCATCGCTGAGAAGACGGTCGGATACGACGGGCGGGGGCGGCGCATCGTCAAGACGGGATCGGGGAAGAGCGAGTCGGCAGCGCTTCGCGCACTTCGCGCTCGGGTCCAGGAACACGAGTCGGGAATGCTACCTGGCGCTCACAGGGTCACCGTGGCTCAGGCCGTTGAGGACTGGCTGGAGTTCGAGCGTTCCACCGTCGGCAAGAAGACCAAGGAAGGCAACGAGGAGAAGTACCGCCTCCACATCAAGCCGTACCTGGGCGCCCGGCGCTTGAAGGACCTGCGCCCCGACGAGGTGGACCGCTGGCTCGTGATGCTCTCGGCGTCCCTTTCGACCTCGACGCTGAAGCAGGTGCGATCTGTACTGGGCCGCTCGATGCGCCGAGCCATGAAGCGGGGGCTGGTGGAGCGCAACGTCGTCGAGCTCTGCCCGGCGCCCACGGGTCGACCCGGTCGCCCGTCGAAGTCCCTTACCTTGCAGCAGGCCTCAGACGTGCTGGACAAGACGCGTGGCCACCACATGCATGCGTACATCGCGGTGTCGCTGCTCGTCGGTCTTCGACCAGAGGAGGTGCGGGCGCTCCGGTGGTCCCGAGTCCATCTGGTTGACGAAGACCAGCGGGTGCCGCACGTAGAGGTGTGGCGCTCGGTCAGGGTTGGCGGTGACGTGAAGACGCGGAAATCGCGGCGGACCTTGGCAATCTCGGGTTACGTGGTGGCTGTGCTCGAACGGCATCGTCAGGACCAGGCCGAGTGGCGTGAGGCTGCTGGGCCGCGCTGGGAGGACCACGACCTCGTGTTTCCGTCGCGGCTCGGGACCGAGCAGGACGCGCACAACGTGCGGCGCATGTTCCGCGACGCGCTGAAGCAGGTGCCGGGCCTCGACGTCACGCAGTGGACGCCGTACGAGTTGCGACACTCGTTCGTGTCGATCCTCTCCGAGCGCGGGTTGGCCATCGAGGAGATCTCGCGTCTCATGGGCCACTCGGGTACGGCGGTCACGGAACTGGTTTATCGGCACGAGCTGCGTCCGGTGCTCGAGGCCGGTGCCAGCGTGATGGACACCGTCTTCCCGTCGCTCAACGCCAAGAGCGAGGACGGCGATGACGACGCTCCGTAGTCAGGCAGTTTGTCAGGATCGGCACTCATCCTGGGCCGGGCTGCCCGCCGGCGGGGTGCATTTCCCAAGGTGGGAGGTGGTGGACCTCCGTAGAGAGTTTGAGAACCCTTGCTCGGCCTTGAAAGTTGTGGCTTCGCGCCGGTCGCGCGGGGTCTACAAGCGGGATCGGCGCCCGTCGGAGCCGACGGTAGTGGACTCGCGGGGGCGGATGGTGCGTGCAGTTGGGATGACTCAAACCTTTCTGAGCCCGGCACGAGTGGACGAGTTGGTGGCCCTGTACCAGGCGGGTGCGACCCTCGTGGAGCTGGGCGAGCGGTTCAGTGTTCACCGCCGGACCGTGGCGGCGCATCTTGTCCGCCGGTCAGTCCCGATCCGTAGGCGTGGCCTCAATGAGGCCCGTCTCGCTGAGGCTGTCGAGCTGTACGCGGGTGGGTTGACACTGATGGAGGTCGGTCTGCGGTTCGGGGTGAGCCAGCAGGCGGTCAGGCGGGCACTCGCTGCGGAGGGTGTCACGATCCGGCCGGGTGGGCGGCGCGCTCGGATCAGCGCCTGAGCCAAGAAGAGGCGCGAATCGTGACGGTCAGGGCGTCGAAGAACGTGGTGACGCCAGCAGGTTGGTGCGTTCCGTGGTTCGCGGCGTAGACGCTCACGCCGGCGTCATGAAGGTCCGCGATGTCTGCGGCGCGGCGGGCAGGGTGCGGCCGAGCCGGTCCAGGCTGGCGACGAACACGACGCAGACCCGACCTGTCCACGCGTCGGAGAGCAACCGTGCCAGCTCCGATCGAGCGCCGGCTTCGTCGCTGTAGGTGCGGGCAATGTCGAGGTGGACGGCACGGGCACGGGCGAGTGCGATGCAGGCGGACCGTTAGCGATCGTGTGCCTCGGGCGTGGGACGCGCGGCGTAGGTGTAGGCGGTGGCGCTCATCGGAGTGCCCCCGCCAACTTGGATGCCTGACGCACCGAGCGATCAGACGTGTCCTGTCCGTAGTGTGCGCGGCGCCGGGCGATCGCCTCCTGGACACGGGCGCGGACCAAGAGGACGAGGCTGACCGGTCCCACGATGATGAACTTCATCGCGTTCCAGATTGACAACAACACCACCAAATACAGCCAGCCGGGGCCGCCATCGCCGATAAGGGTGGTGCAAATATTCGCGATCAGCAGGTAGGGCACGGCGACGAGCATCGCGGGGAGGCCCCATTTCAGGCCGGGGCGGGTGCGGATCGCGTCGAGCAGCCGGTTGGCGGGCATGTACCGGCGCAGGTAGGAAGTGATGTGGGTGCTCAGCGCCCAGATAAGGCGGATCATGGCGGGGCCTCTCATCACACGTGTCTCTCCGTCGAGGAGGCAGTACGTGTATGAGCGCCCATGATGGGCCGTCCCGAAGGACCCGCAGATGAGGAGAACCTGCCTCGCGTTCCACTCTACGCCCGAGCGCGGACATGCGGAACCCGCCTGGGCGCCCGCGCGGATGATCGGGGCTACCACCGATGCCGTACTCGTTGCGCTGGCGGCCGCCTTCTGCCTGCGTCGTGACTGGGCCCGGTTGGAACACGGGCGGCTCGCGGACAATGTCGGCCCATGGCCGTGATCGTCCTTGGAGTTGAGCTCTATGACTCTTCCAGCGCGGCAGAGTTCGGAGACGGCCGGAGGTCTTGCTTGTCCCACAGTCGTGAGGTACTACGCCGGGCCGCCTTTGATTGCGGCCAGTGTGTCGACGCAGCCCACCACCCGGACCGGGGTCCAGGCGGAGCGACTCCTCTTCGCCATTAGTGCTCTCCCTCCCGGGTCGTGTGTGTCCACGGACAACTATTTGTTCGAGCACTCACACCGTCCATGCTCGTATCCGGCTGACTGGGCAAGAGACCACGCGCAGCTCGAATTCCGTCGGAGGGTGCGGGCATCGGGGGTCATCTAGTTGTCGAGGCGGTGACGCGGACGGCCATCTCGTCCACGTTCGGCAGGTGCTTCTTCACCGACGCCTCCGCCTCCGCGGCGACTCGATCGGCCTCCGCCAGGCTCATCGCCCCCGCGCGGATGACGGCGTCGCCGTGGAGGCGGTGCCCGACCCAGCGCAGCCGCACCCGCTCCACGGACGCCACCTCAGCGAGATGACCGAGGGCGTGTTCGGCGCGGTCCACCAGCTCGGGCTCGATGCCGTCCATGAGGCGCCGTCCGACCGAGCGGATCGTGCCGATGAGGAGCACCGCGATCATGGCGGAGATGAGCAGGCCAACGATGGGATCGGCGAGCGGGAACCCGAGCAGTACCCCGATCCCGCCGGCGACAACGGCAAGGGAAGTGAACCCGTCGGTGCGGGCGTGCACGCCGTCGGCCACTAAGCCTGAATCCACCGATGTTCTTGGGTGAGGGTCGGTAGCGGAGGGGCTGAGCTGGGCTTCGCCGCGGGGCGCGGCGGTGCTGCGGGCCTTGCTGCCCGTGGTGTTCCGCTGAGGTGTTTCTGCTCGCGCCTGTTGGCTGGTCGGACGGATGGGTCAGCCTTGGGGTGGCCCGGTGGTGTGAGCGAACAGCACCGTCCAGGCGGCTTCCCAGGGCCAGGCGTGGGGCAGGTGCAGGCGGGTGCGGCGTCCGGAGGACGCGAGCCGCGCGGGGATCGCGATCAGTTTCCGGCGGATCGTGGCGGTGGTCGCTTTCGCCAGGATGGCATCAGCAATGGTTGCGGCAGCTCGGGTGAGGTTGAACGCGATGATCGCGAGGACGAGCCAGGCGGCGTTCGCGGTAAAGATCCCCGAGGGCAGGTGCGCCAGAGCTGCGCGCTTCAGGTCCGCGTTGACTTGCTCGATGATCGCGTGCTGACGGTGGACCTGGTCCGCGGTGACCGTGTCCAAGGTGCTGGTGGTGAAGAAGGCGTGGAACCGGTGGGTGTCGAACAGCGTCGGGTGCTGAACGTCCTTCTTGTTCAGCTCGGGAATTCGCCGCACGACCAGACGCCCCGGGACGTGGTCTTTCTTGGCCCTTGAGGTGAACGCGGTGAACGGCACCTCCGCGACCTCGGCCCGAGAAATCCAGGCCCGGGTGGCCTCGTCGAAGATCGCGTCGGTGTATTCGATCGTCGTCCAAGCGTCTTCCGGGATGGTGCTGATGGCGCGTTTCACGGCCGGGTCTTGCCGGGCGGTGATCGACACATCCGCCCCGGCGCGCAGGGCCCCGTTCACGACCTGGAAGCCGTAATACGCCGAATCTGCCCGCAACAACACCGGCGCCGTGGATGTCCCTGGGAGGCGGGTGACGGTCTTGAGTGCGTCGGCGACGATCCGAGCCGCACCGCGCGGTGACCCGGACGCGCCCTTCCGAAGCCGCTGGGCGATGACCACCGGGGCGCTGGTTTCGGTGGACACGGTGGCGAGGAGAGCGTTGATGCCCCGGACACCGGAGTAGCCGAACCCGGCGCCCTGTTTCTGATACCCGTGGACTTCGATGATCGTGTCATCGACATCCACGAACACCAGGCCGCCGTCAGAGGGGACCGGAACGATCGGTGCTTCCCGGGCCAGATTCACGAGCACCCGGGCGGCGACGGCGTCGAGCTGGCGGACATGCCCGAAGGTGAACGTCCGCAGGAACGACCCCAACGTCGACGGGGCGTAACAGGAGGTGAAGAGTTTCTTCATGCCGCCGTGGCGCAAAAGGGCCATGTCATCGATCGAGTCCGCGCCGGCGACCATCCCCGCGACGAGGGATTGAACTTTCGTCCCGGCGTTCGCGCCTTTGTCGGTCGGGACACTCAGCCACTGATCGGCGAGGCGTCGAAGGCCGGCGTTCTCGGCGAGACGCATCACCGGGAGCAGCCCCGCGGCCGACACGAGATTCGGGTCATCGAAACGTGCAGCGGCGGTCTTGGCGGCATGAGAAACTTGCACCTGCGAGATGCCTCCCTTTTCGGGTGAATAGGACTCTGAACAAGCTCTATTTTCCCTGATCAGGAAGGCATTCTCCGTTTAACGCGCCGACCCCAACCCACCGTCCATCGGTGGATTCAGGCTAAGGCGGCCGAGCCGATCTTGCGGCCCACGCGGATCCGGTAGACGGCGACGGCCTCGTTGCCGAGGAACCCGACGACGCCCGCGCCGACCACCCAGCCGATGTTCTCCATCGGCCGCGGGTTGATCATCCGGTCGATCGCCTCCCACGCTGCGATCACGGCGGACAGGGCGATCATCAGGACGATGAACAGCCCGGCGAGATCCTCCGCTCGATTGAAGCCGTAGGTATAGCGACGGGTCGCCACGCGGCGGGAGAGGACGAACGCGATCCACAGCGGGACCGCCGTGAGCGCGTCGGAGAGGTTGTGGATCGTGTCGGCCAGCAGCGCGACCGATCCCGAGAACGCAACGACCACGGCTTGGAGCACGGTCGTGGCCAGCATGATGACCAGGCTGATCTTCAGGGCCCGGATGCCCTCGGAGTGCGCCTCCATCGCGTCATCGATCGAGTCCGCGGCATCGTGGGAGTGCGGCACGAAGATCCCGTACAGGAAGCCCTTGAACCCGGTCGGGTGCGAGTGGCCGTGCTCGCCATGGTCGTGCGCATGGTCGTGGTCTGTGCCGTACGGGTGGGAGCTGCTCGTTCCGAATAGTGGTGATGGCGGCGCTCAACATCGGGGAGGCGCTTGGGTCGATGGCGTTCGCTTCGCTTATCCGCTTATCCGCTTATCGGCAGTCTCGGTCGCCGGTTTTCGCCGTTGGTCGCTCCGTGTAGCTCAGCGGCGCAGCTTCGCGAGCCCCGGGATGAGGCGTGCTGAGTTGACGATGAATGCGGTCTCGCTGCCGACGTGGATGAACGCCGCCGTCACCGGGGAGAGCAGACTGAAGGTGGCCAGCCCCATTCCGACGAGGTCGACGGCGATGGTGCCGGCGAAGTTGAACATCACGATCCGGCTGGCGCGGCGGGCGACGTGCACTGTGTGGACGAGGCCATCGAGGTCGGAGCTGATGAGTACGACGTCGGAGCTCTCCCGGGCGATATCGGTGCCCGATCCCATGGCGATGCCGACCTGGGCGCGGGCCAGTGCCGGGGCGTCGTTGACGCCGTCGCCGACCATCGCGAGCCTGTGCCCGGCAGCGCGTTCGGCATCGATCGCGGTGAGCTTCTCGTCCGGGAGCAGCCCGGCCCGCACGTCGTCGATGCCGAGCGCGGCGGCGACGGTGTTCGCGGTCGCCTCCTGGCCGCCGATGATCATCATCGTCCGCAGGCCCCGGCGGTGCAGCTCGGCCACGGCGGCCTTCGCCGTATCGCGGATGGTGTCAGCCAGCAGGATCGTGCCCTTGTAGTCGCCGTCGATGCCGATGTGGACGGCGGTGGCGGTGCCCTGGCCGCCCTCGGTATCCGGGGCGTCGGGGACGAGGTTGCGGTTGCCTGCCGCGACGGCATTGCCGGCGACCTTCGCGGTGACGCCCCTGCCCGGCTGGTAGGCGAAGTCGTCGCAGGGGCCAATGGGAAGCCCCTGGGTGCGGGCGTGGGCAACGACGGTCTGCCCGAGCGGGTGCTCGGAGTAGGACTCAGCCGCTGCGGCCAGCACGAGCAGGCCATCCGCGTCGAACCCGTCGGCGGTCCTGACGTCGACGACGGCGGGTGCACCGGTGGTCAGCGTCCCAGTCTTGTCGAAGACCACGGTATCCACGGTGGAGAGCGCCTCAAGGTGCGCGTCGTCCTTGACGAAGGCCCGGAGCGGGCGATCCGGGCGATCGCGGCCAGCACCGCCAGCGGGGTGCCGGCGGCGATGCCGCAGGCCCCGACGACGACGACTACGGAGATCGTCGATGTCAGGTCGCGGGTGATCAGGTAGGTGATGGCCGCGCCGATCAGGGCGAGGTAGGCGGCTGTGAGGGTTATCGTTCACAGCAAACACTGATACCCTCGGGGGTAATATATCCCTGTGAAGGCCAGTGCTTGTCGGGGCCGCTCGTGCATGTGAGGAGAAGGAACTTATGGACGTGGTTGTGATTGACACCCCTCAGCTTGGAGACCGCTCGTATCTCGTGCATGACGGGGTGGTGGCGTTGGTCATCGATCCTCAACGTGATACGGACCGGGTTGAGCAAGCTGCGGCGGATGCTGGTGTGAGAATCACGCACGTCGCTGAAACCCATTTGCACAATGACTACCTCACCGGCGGTTTGGTGCTGGCACGAAGCCAGCATGCTGTCTACCTCGTCAACGCAGCGGATGAAGTGCAGTTTGAGCGTCAGCCAGTCGCGGACGGCGAGGCAATCCTTGTCGGCTCTTTACGAGTGAAGGCGGTCGCGACCCCCGGACATACCCACACACATCTGTCCTACATCGTCACAGCAGGGGAAGAGCAGGCGGTGTTTTCCGGCGGAAGCCTGCTCTACGGATCGGTGGGCCGCACCGATCTGGTCAGCGCCGATGACACCGTTGCGCTCACCCATGACCAGTACGCCTCGGCACGCCGCCTGGTTGAGGAGGCTGCATGTGAGGCCGCACTGTACCCGACACATGGCTTCGGATCCTTCTGCTCCTCCGGGCCGTCCACGGGCGCGTCCGCCTCCACGGTGGCCGAGCAGATCGAAGCTAATCATGCTCTCACCGATCCTGACGAAGAGCACTTCGTACAGGAATTGATCGCGAACCTTACTGCATACCCTTCGTACTATGCCCACATGAGCCCGGCCAACACGCAGGGCCCCGGGCCGGCGGAGCTGATTCTTCCTGAGTCACTGGATCCGGGCGAGCTGAGTCGTCGTCTGGATGACGACGAATGGGTGGTCGATCTCCGCAATCGGGTCGCTTTTGCCAGCACTCATCTGGAGGGCACAGTGAGCTTCGAATACGGCGACGGCTCGAATTTCACGACCTATCTCGGCTGGATTATGCCGTGGGATAACAAGCTCACTCTCGTCGGCGCACGAGAAGATGTGGAGAACGCGATCCGCGATCTTTCCCGCATCGGCATCGATTCTCCGGGCACCGCCATTGGCACCGACCCAGCCTCTCTGGCATCCAGAGCCGTTGTCACCTCCTACCCGCGTGTCGATTGGCAAGGCATGCTCGCCGGTCGGCCCGGGGAGGAGACCATCCTCGATGTGCGCCGCACCGACGAATACGATGCTGCCCACCTCCCCGGGGCTGTGAACATCCCATTGCATGAACTGCTGACCAGGATCGGGGAGGTCCCCGCCGGCAGACTCTGGGTGCACTGCGGATCCGGTTACCGCGCAGGCATCGCAGCGAGCCTACTGCAACGAGGCGGCAAGGAGCCTGTGCACATTGATGCCCTGTTCGCCGACGCTGCCTCGGCGGGCGTCGACCTCATCAAAGGTTGAGCGTCCTTCATCTCACGCTCACGTTCATTTGCAAACGCGAACATCTAGGACGAAAGGGAAACGGATGTGTAGGGCTGTTACGTGTAGGAAGTGCGGGAAAACAACGTGGACAGGATGCGGGCAGCATGTTGACCAGGTCATGCGGGGCGTTCCGAATGCGCAACGATGCCGCGGACATGAAAACGAACCGTCTGCCAAGGATGGTTTCTTCGCCCGGCTCTTTTCTGGTCGGTAACCCCAACCCAACGAAAGGCACGACATGAACCAGCCCACGAAAATAACGATTTCCGGGGGAACCGCCGTGGAAAGTCAACGGAAGGTGCTCAACCGGTTGCGTCGGGCACAGGGCCAGCTCGGCGCCGTGATCGCTGCCGTCGAATCGGGAGGGCAATGCCGGGACGTCGTCATTCAACTGGCAGCCGTCTCAAAAGCCCTTGACCGTGCCGGATTCACCATTGTGTCCTCGGCGATGCAACGCTGTATCGCCTCGCCTGATGACCCGGCCGAGCCCCTGACCGTTGATGAGCTCGAAAAGCTCTTTCTTACCCTGGCGTAGCTGATGGCACGCCAGAGGAAAATCTTCTGATTCACGCTGTCGGTTGAGCCGTGGCATCAACGTTGTGCCTCCACCGTTGCTTACCTCGGGAGCGGCAAGGGAACAGATGGGCATTTGTGCGCCTAGCGAAAAGATTCACCGAAAGGAAGACGCGTCATGATTGAAGGCTTGTCGATTAACGGTCTTTGGCCAGCCGGCTTACCTGTGGCCGTCGCAGTGGTGCTGTTGACTATTCTGGTCGCACGAGTCATCGGCGGCCGACCAAAGGCGGCACGACCCAAGGCGCACAAAAATCGCTCGCAACGCCGCGATCGCCCGAGCGATCCAGGGCAGCCGTTCGAGGCTAGGAATATCCGAGCCGAGTTGCCGACCAAGACTTCACACCCCACAACTGGCAAGGACGAGAGTCAGATGCTTGGCAGGCCCGCATCTGCTTCCGGTTCGGCCAGCACGATGGCCGCGCTCCCGCAGAATCACCGATTGTCTGGTGACCGCAAGCAAATTCAAGGAAAGGTGCACGTGTCATGATGAACGGGATTGGAATGGGTGGCGGATGGCTGTTCGGGGTACTCATCGCCGCGGGAGTCGTTCTGCTCATCATCCTCTTGGTTCGCTTCCTCGGTGGCGGCATGAAGCGCGACCGTCCCGACGAGCAGAACATGCCAAGGCAAAGTAGCAGCGCCCGCCAGTTGCTCGATGAGCGGTATGCCCGAGGGGATCTGACGACGGAGGAATACCAGGAACGAATCCGTGTTCTCGGGGATGGAACCTGATGGAGCCCATCAGCCGACGGCAGGCTCTGATCCTCGGTGGTCTCGGAACAGCCAGCATCGTTGCCGGCGGCGCCGGGCTCTTCTGGACGGCAAATACCGGATTTGTCCCATCGACAGCCCAACGCTTTACCGAACCCGCGGCCCTGCGCAGTGTCAACGGTGCCCTGCAACTCACACTGACGGCCGCCGAAGGGCCTGCGCAGATAGCCGGACGCCACGCAACAGCTCTCACTTACAACGGCGGACTGCCCGGCCCAACGTTGATTATCCGCCCCGGAGACCGGCTGAAGATTTCCTTGGCGAATCAACTAAGAGAGCCCACCAACCTCCATGTTCATGGGCTTCACGTTTCCCCGGACGGCAACAGCGACAACGTTTTTGTGTCGATCGATCCGGGATCATCCTTTGACTACGAATACCGGTTGCCGCCAGATCATCCGCCGGGCGTGTACTGGTACCACCCGCACCATCACGGCATGGTTGCCACCCAAGTATTTGGTGGCCTTTATGGTGCCATCATCGTCGAGGATCCCACCCCAATTCCTGTCAGCCGGGAGCGGGTTCTCGTCCTCTCCGACATCACTCTTGACGGATCTGGAACGATCCCGGCGGCGTCCGCGATGGATCGGATGGTTGGACGGGAAGGGAACCTGATGCTCGTCAACGGGCAAGCCTCACCGCAGCTGAGCGCTCGACCGGGCGAGCGCGAACGGTGGCGGATCATCAACGCGTGTGTTGCACGGTATCTCCGACTTCGCCTTGACGGTCAGCGATTGCAACTCCTGGGGATTGATTCTGGCCGATTCCCGCGCCCGCACGACGTCACGGAAGTCGTCCTCGCTCCAGGAAACCGCGCCGACCTTCTAGTCACCGGCGTGAAGGGAACGGCATCTTTTCAAACTCTGCCCTTTGACAGGGGAGCCGCGATGGGAATGATGGGCGGCACGCGGCCGTCCTCCACGACGGTGAATCTGGCCACCTTTATTGTTGCCGGCCCACCTGCCACGCCTGCCGCTGTGCCCGGGCAGTCACAACCTCGAGATCTGAGGAAATCAACGGTTGATGGTCGACGCGAGCTGACCTTCGCGATGGGGATGGGGCCAGGCGGGATGGGCATGGGGTCTGGAGGCAACATGATGAGCTTCACCATCGATGGGAAGGAGTTCGACCCAGCCAGGATCGATACGATCGTGCACGCCGGTTCCGTCGAGGAGTGGACGCTGAGCAACACCAGCCCGATGGATCATCCCGTGCATCTGCACGTCTGGCCTATGCAGATCGTCGAGCGAGCCGGCGCCGCCGTAAACGGCGTCCTCTGGCAAGACGTGGTGAATGTGCCCGCGATGAGCAGTATTCGGGTGCGGATCCCCTTCGACGACTTCACCGGCAAAACGGTGTATCACTGCCACATCCTGGACCATGAAGACGGCGGCATGATGGGAATCGTCAACGCCGCCTAACAACAGACGCAACCACCACGGAAAAACGACTGAGGAGAAGCACATGAACTACGCGCACACCATCACCGTCTCGCTGCCCTACGAGGAAGCAGTCACCAAAGTGAGGCAAGAGCTAGCAAACAACGGCTTCGGTGTCCTTACCGAAATCGACGTCCACGCAACCCTCGAAACAAAACTCGGCAGCGAAAGCGCACAAACCGTCGGCGACTACCTGATCTTGGGCGCCTGCAACCCGGCCCTCGCGCAACAAGCACTCACCGCCGAACCCGACATGGGACTGCTGCTTCCCTGCAACGTCGTCATCCGACGGGACCGCTCAGCTAATGTGACCACGGTCCAAGCCATCAACCCTCAGACCATGGTCCAGCTGAGCAACTCCCCGGCGATACAGGCCGTTGCTGACACGGCCGATGCGCACTTACTCGCTGCTTTATCTGCTCTGGAAGGCCTGGACAGCAGCAAATAACACTGGATCCGGTCGACGAGGGAGAGTTCGGTTCTTTTGTAACTGAATCGTTCGTATTCGCTACGTCAAAACGCGATTTTCGGGACGCCCGCTCAGAGTGCAGCTTCTCGCGGGCCTTCGAATCAGATTTTGTAGCGAAACCCCGGTCCGGATTCTATGCGTCGATTCCATCGGTGCGCAATGAATTCCGCTACAGTCAGTTCATGGGTCATCTTCTCGGATACGCACGGGTGTCCACCTCCGATCAGGATGCGGCGCTCCAAGTCGACGCGTTGAACGCTGCCATCGACGAATCCGAACGACTCAGCGCCAACGCCATCGAATGGCTCCGCGACCAATACGACCGCACCAATATCGCCCTCAAGACAATTCAGTCACTTCCCGCAGTTCTACAGTCGACTCGGGTTCGCCCACCAATATCGGCCCCTCGGCAACGAAGAACTCGCCTTCGTCCTCGACCGACAATGGCGAAAACTCGGCAAAAAACTCGACCCTGATGACTTCACCGACGCACAAGCCATCGCCGCGATCGCTCGCGTCACCCGCGGCAACTTCCGACTCCTTGAACGCCTCTTCCCGCAAATTGAGCGAGTGATGAAAATCAACGAGCTCACCATCATCACCAACGACGTGATCGAAGGGACGCAAAGCACGCTGGTCATTGGCATCAGCTAAAAGCCCACCATCCGGAAGCGAAAGAAGCCTGCCAAAAAATTCAGAAAGCCACACCCCACGGGACGAAGAAGATGATGTCGCCGTGCTCTGGGGTCCGATCCCGGTGCACCTTCCCGCACGAGCTCGCGCGTCATCGAACGGGCAAGACGAAGAGTATCCAAGGCGGATGGCGTATAGCGTCTGTGCGCCTGACTCCCAACCAGTACGGTTAGCTCCTGAAAACGACAGCGGGATGGTCACAGGCTCGGCCCGCGGCGAACCGGAGCCGCCGGTCGATGCTGCTGGCGTGGTTCGGGCCGAGGGGCTAACTGGTGAAGAGCGACCTCTGCTCGTGCGTGGTCGATCTTCTGTGCCGTCGTCCCCGGTGTCGGGCCCAGGGGTGTGTCGTCGATGATGCCGTACCGGTCCCGGTAGGCCGCGACCGTGCGGGCATGCCGCCGCCATGCTGTTGCCTTCCGCGAATCGCGGGGTGGCGCACCTAGCGGTCTCGTCCAAGTCTCCCCGGCGTCCCGTGCGGTGTCGAGCACCGCGTCGGCGCGGGCCTCGATCAGTTCACGGCGCTCATCAAGTGCTTGACGCATCTCGCCTACCATCGGGCCGTCGGCGGACGGGACAAGTCCCGCGATCAGCCGCGGTGCCTTGCGAGTGCGGCCGGACCCTGCTGGCCGCTGGGTGGAGCGGGCGACCCGGTGGTGGAGGACGGAAGCGATGTCGTCGGCGTCATCGAAAGCGCGCGCCGCTACGAGGCGCGGGAACAACCGGTCCATGTCGTGATGGTTCGCCTCGGCCCGGCGTATCTCGGCGGTGAGCGCCCCGAAGGCTTCGGACTCGACCACCGCATCAGTCTGGGCGCCGGTGAGACCGGCGGCGCGAATCATTCTGACCCAGCGGTCGCGTTGGGCTGCGGCGGCGATGGTCTCGTACTCCGTAGCGAGCTGTGCTATGGAGCCCCACTGCTCGTGTTCGGCGGTGATGGTCTCGTGCGCGGACAGCTCAGCGCCGATGTGCTGGAGTACTCCGTACAGCACGCTCCTGCCGCTGGCGTCTGGGTTGTCGCCGGGATGCGACTCGGTGTGGGCGTCGTCGGCCCGGTCGAGGATGACGTACGCGCGGTTGGAATGCTTGCCGCGAGTCATGGCGACGTAGAAGTTCTCGCGCGTCGTGGTCGGCTCCACCAGGACGTGCGCGGCGTCGACGGTCACGCCCTGGGCACGGTGTGCGGTGACTGCGTAACCGAGGTCCAGGTGCTCGGCCACGTATGAGGCGGGCAGGACGATGGAGCCGCCGAACCGGCGCTCGGCCCCGCGGATGGTGATGGAGCCGTCGTCGCGGACGCCGGAGATGGTCCAGCGTGCGCCGTTGCGGACCCAGTCCTTGCCGTTGCGGAGGCGGCGGTCGTTGCGGCGAGTGATGATCGTGTCCCCGACGCCCGCCTGGGCGCCGCCGTTCAGCTCGACTTCCCGGCCGGGCTGGAGGACACCGTCGAGGATGAGGTCGGCTCGGGCACGGTGGTTGAGCGTGGCCACGTCCTCGCGGGAATCCGCGACCAGCACCGACACCAGCCCCTGCGCGCGGTCAGCACGCCACGCCGCATATGCGGCATCACTCATCTGGTCGGCCTCGCCGCCGGTGACCCGGTCGTGGTCAATGTAGGTGTCGATGACCTCGGTGCGCCCATGCCGGAGACCCAGGGATGCGGCCTTCTCCCACTCGTGGGTGAACCGGTGGACGTCGACCAGCTCGGGCGCATCGTCACGATCCGCGACCAGGAGACCGAACGCCCCACCGGCGTCAACCGACTGCAACTGCGCATAGTCGCCCACGAGGAGGACTTTCGCACCGGCATCGGCGGCAACCCGGGTGATGCGGTCCAGGGAGAGGGTGCCGGCCAGAGAGGCTTCATCGACGATCACCAGTTGCCCGGCCTGGAACGTGGCGCCATGGAGTTGATGGTTGGTCCACCACTTCGCCGTGTTCTCCGTGGCGATCCCGAGACCGTCAGCGAGGACCTGCGCCGCGACTGCCGACGGCGCGAGCCCCACGACCGATCGTTTGCCGTGCTCGGTCTCCCACGCTCGGCGCAGCCTGTTCATCGCGGTGGTCTTGCCCGCGCCCGCCGGCCCCACCAGCACATCGACAACACGACCCGAGACTGCGACCGCGGCGAGAGCCGCAGCCTGGTCATCCCCGAGGAGTCGCCCGTCGCGGTCGGGCTTCGCGGTGACCTCCTCAACGGCGGACAGTGGGACGGTTGGCCCGGTCGTGGTGCGGGACCGCTCCAGGAGTCGGTCTTCGGCGGCGAGGAGGTCCTCGGAAGAGAACACCGTCGAGTGCCTCGGCCGGAACACCGAGGACCCATCGGGGCGGCGCAACAGTGCCGGGCTGGTCGCCAGCTCAGGCGGAGTGAGCCGCAGTGACGCGGACTCGGCTGCATCCACCACGAGACCCACGACGGCCTCGCGGTCTTCGATGCTGGCGAACCGGTAGCCCATCGTCTGCCGGGCCGCCTCCGCGGTCAGATTCCAGCGCCGCCACGTCGACCGCTTCTCCCCGACCGTCTCAACCACTGTGCGCCCGAACTCCGCGATGACATCGAGCGGGATGTCATCGGCGCGCAGCAACAGCGGAGCGTCGTTCGACGTCACGCGAAGTGCCCAGGTGGTGGCGTCCTCGCCCAGCAGGCCGGTGGCGCGGCGGCGCCAGTCGCCGGTGAGGTCCGCGAGTGAGCGAACTTCCTTCTCGGGCCGGGTCACGAGGGTGGCCTGGGCGCGGAGCTTGAGGATCGTCACGGTCGAGGGCTGGCGGCCGTGGCGCTCCACGTACTCCTCGATCAGACGGTCCTTCTCCACCTCGATGTGGCGGGCGCGGGTGGAGAACTCAGCCACCAGCCCCTCCGGTACGCCGGCGATGGCCCAGGCAGGATTACGGTCGCGCCCCATGTCCCGCTGCTCCCAGCCGACACCGAAGGCACGGGTCATGTGGTCGGCGAAGACCGCCTCGTGCAACTCCGACAGGGCGACCGTCGCGGCGTGCATCGGCCGCCCATCCAGCGATCGCCACTTCCCGTCTTGCGCAGTCTGCACCTTGTTCGAGATCACCACATGGGTGTGCAGATGAGGGTCGCCAGCGCGGGAGTCGTAATGGTCGAACGCGGTCGCGATCACCCCGGTCACGTCCACCTGCGCGACCGCACCGTCCGGGCCGGATGCACCCACTCTGGTTGCGGCAACCTCTCGCTCGATGAACGCAACCATCTCCGCAACCGCCGCATGATGCGCCTGTGCAACCAGTGCTTGCGTGCCGGCATCGGAAACGGCCCACAGGACGCTCGCGGACTTCGGGATCGAGAACGTGTAGTCGAACCCCGCAACAGCCCGGCGCGTGCCCCGTCTGGCTTCCTCGGCCTCGATCGCAGTGACCGCATGAACGCGTTCGCCGAGGCTCAGGGCCGGTTCGAGAGCCTTCACGCGCTCCGCGACGCGTTCCGAGACAGACCGATACTCGGGGTATGCGCGACCCAGAGAGTCGCCGGTGACCGGATCGCGGCCCATCCCCACGAGGAGCTGGAGCTGAGGCTCGGACACCTCATCGCCTTCATGTAGCTGCCCAGTCCCCAGAGCTGGTAGCCCGCCGCCAAGCCAGCGGCCCGGTGGGTTCCCTACTTCGGCGTAGTAACGCGTCAACGGGGTCGACAGCGACCTGTCACCGTCGGCCGCGGCGACCGTGCGCAGCAGGTACTTGTACCCATCGCCCGCCGACATCACACGCATCGAAACCGTCACCGCCGCCTCCTCGACGGTCAGGTGAGCGGACAATGACCGCCTCGGATCGCGGGGCGTGGACGGCAGCCCTCCCGCCGCGCGTCAACTCTGGTTGACGTGCGGCGGGCCTCGTCTGCAAGACGCGTGTGGCCTCGGATGGCGGTCGGAGCCGAGGCCGGAGATGGAGGACCTCAGGCGGCGGCAAGCGGGTCTCGGTTGAGCAGCGAGCGCGTGTCGGAGTCGTGCACCTGACAGGTGACCAGCTCGGCATCAGCCTCCGGATGAGGCGTTGCCGAGGACGACCGTCACCGGAGCAGACTTCATGCACGACCTCAACGCCAGCGGTGGCCCAGGACTCAGGATCGGATCGCTCTTCAGCGGCTACGGCGGCCTCGACCTCGCCGTCGAGCACGTCTTCAACGCCAAGACCGTGTGGTTCTCCGAACTCAACGAGCCCGTCGCCCGCATCTTCGCCCGCCACTGGCCCGACGCGCCGAACCTCGGCGACATCACGACCATCGACTGGCGTCAGGTCGAGCCTGTGGACATCCTTATCGGCGGGTTCCCGTGCCAAGACGTTTCGACGGTAGGCAAGCGCGCCGGTCTCGCCCCGGGTACGCGCTCGGGTCTGTGGGCGCACATGGCCGTGGCCATCGACGCGCTCCAGCCCGAATGGGTCGTCATCGAGAACGTCCGCGGGCTGCTGTCCTCACCCGCGACACGGCCACCCGCAGAAGGAGACGACCATGACCGACGCAACCCCGGCGATGCAACCCCCGACGGCGCAACCCTTCGCGGCATGGACGCGACCCGTGGCATCTGGGAGACAACGCAGCTCGACCTCTACGGGCTCTCGGCGCCGTTCTCGGTGATCTGGCCGACCTGCGGCTGGATGCGCGATGGATCGGCCTACCGGCTTCCCTTATCGGCGCTCCTCACCAACGTTTCCACATCTTCGCCCTCGCCCGGCGCACTGTTCCGCACCCCGCTGGCGACCGACTCATCGCGCGGCGGGGAGACTCTCGACCAGGTGCGAGCGAGGCGCGGGACGATCGCACTGTCGCACCAGATCATCGACTTCGCGCTCCACGGACCGGCTGGCTCACCGACCAGGAGAGCCGAATCGGAGACCCTGTGGTCCCTGATAGAGGGACTCTTCAACGCTGGGGACGCTACGCCGACGCCATCACCCGCTGGGAACACATCACCGGACGCCCCGCGCCAGCGCCAGCCCTCCTGAACGACGCCGACGACCCCCGCCCAGCACCAGCTTTCGTCGAATGGCTCATGGGCTTACCGAACGGATGGGTTACGGACAGCGATGACCTGACGCAGAACCAGCAGATCACCGCGCTGGGCAACGGAGTGCTACCTCTCCAGGCCGTGTCCGCACTGTCGCTGCTCGCCGCGTGAACGTGGGTTACTACAGAGCCGCGTCCTCCGGTGCGCCCGGTGCTGTTCCCAGAGCGGCGAGTAGGCGGGTCCGGATTCGCTGCTTGCGCTGCTCGAAGAACGACGTGAAGTCGGCCAGGTCGAGCGGAAGGCCGTCGAGGTCGTTCTCGGCGAGGTAGGTGGCTCGCTTGTCCTCGCTCGGGAAGGCAGTCTCAATCCACTCCGCGGGCAGGCCGTCCTGCTTCTCAATGTTGGCGGTGCCAGCGAGCAACTGGAGGTTCGGCAGGAGATTCACGGCCGCCAGGTAGTCGTCGATGCTGTCGAGCGGGACTCCGGCGTCGAGGAGCTTCTTCTTGGTGAACCGGGACTTGGGGAAGATGTGGTCTTCGTGGAACTTCTTGCTCAGGTCCAGCCCCGGATACAGAACCGAGAGGACGGAGAACGTCCGCTGGCCGGCGTACTTGAGGTTGAGCAGTTCGTCGATCTCGGCGTTGTCGAACGTGAGGCTCTTGCCGACGGCCGCCATTGCCTCCTCGACCGCAGCGACCGGGAAGCCGTTCGTCGAGTTAGTGCGGAGGACATCGCGGATGCGGGTGAGGAGCGTGTCGAGTCCCGACCCCCAGATGCCGCGCTTGACCAGCGAGCGGGTCACCCACCGTTGAAGGGCGAGCCTGTCGGCCGCGTCCGCGGTGGAGTCGAGGTAGGAGTCACCTGCGCCCCGGAGGTGCAGGTAGTGCGCGACCGGGACGATCACGCTGTTCGCGGTGAGGTTACGTTCGTTGTACCCGAACTGCTGAAGCAAAGTCGCAGCACGCAGCAAGGCTCCCTTGATCTGCGGCCACGCGGCCTCCACCTTGGCCATGTTCCCCTGGGTGAAGTTGGTGACCTTGAACCGCACATCCACGTCCGCGATCGTCAACGCGGTCTTCAGCACCACATCCTTGGAGAACGAGAACTGTCGCCCGGCGTTGCTGTTGATCTCGGAGACCAGCGAGCGGACCTCCTCGCGCGCGTCCAGCTCTTGCCACTGGTTCGTCGCCATCGACAGCAGCAGGTCGGAGTACGAGAGCGTGGTGCCGCCGCTGTTGACGCGGACGAAGATTTCGAGCACCTTGTCGGCGTCCTGATCGGTGACCAGGAAGTAGTTCATCGGCTTGAGAACCCGCACCGCCTCGTACAGGTCGTAGAGCCGCTGGAACGCGTCAGCCGATCCAGCGATGCCGCGTTGCTCCAGCTCGCGCATGATCGCGGGGCCAGCGTTGGCGAGATCGAGGACTGCGCCGACTCGGAACCACTTGTCGGCCTCGCCGTCCGCCGGGGAGGCCTCCCGGTCGGTGAGGAACCGCAGGTCGTACTTCGTGCCGAGCTCCTCGTCGTCGGGCTCGTCGACGAGGTTGAGGTAGAGGCGCTTGACGGGGAACGCGTCCGCGCTGTTCCACCACGCGTACTTCTTCTTCTCCGCGAAGCTGCCGTACAGCGCGATGTTCAACGAGGTGAGCCGCTGCTGTCCATCGAGCACCGCCGTCGTGCCACTCCCGGAGGGAACCGTTGCCTTGTCGGCGTAGGGGTTGTCGCGCTCGTGGTAGTTGGTCAGGAACTCGTAGAACGTGTACGACTGCGCAGTTTCAGGCTTGACGTCCCAGAGCAGGAACGACCCGACGGGGTACCCACGCATGAGGCTATCGACGAGCTTGGTGATCTGATCGGCACCCCACACGAACTCTCGCTGGATCGCCGGCATCAGGTACTCGCGCTTGTGGATAGCGGTCAGCATCTCCTCGATGCTGCGCGGGGTCTGGAACGACATGCGGATTCTCTCGGTCGGGCTGGCAGATGGTCAGGCGATGGCGTCGTCATCGACGGCCACGACAGTGTCGTAGAGGCCGTAGTGCCGCAGCCCCTTGTGGGACTCGATGCCGGTGTAGGACAGGGACGAGTCCTCGTAGCGCCGGAAGGCGAAGACGGCCTGGTTCATGTGGGTGGCGTTGAAGACGCCGAGGTTCACGAGCAGATGGAAGTCCTCAACGGTCAGTCCAGTGACGGTGCGGAACAGGCCCGGTTCGAGCTTGGTGATGACGTCCTGGAGGGTGTTCTCGCGGAAGTCGGTTAGATACATGAACGCCGGGATGCGGGTGGCGAACTTGACCAGCTTCTCTTGAATCTGCTTCCGCTTGGATTTGTACTCCTTCTCTTCCGCCGTGAGTTCCTTCTTCTCCGCCGGAGTGATCTCTTCGCCCTTCTCCTTCTTCGCCTTCTTCACGGCGTCGCTCTTGTTCACGACGGTCTCGAAGATGTCGTTGCCGAGCGCGCGGAAGCCTTCGATGTTCATGACGGCGTTGAGGGCGTCAGGGTTGTTCATGATCTTGCGCAGGGTGTCGTTGTCGACGTTGACGAGTATCGCGGACTCCCACTTGCGGGCCAGGAGGGTCGCGGACGTGCCCGACATGGCGATGTCGAGGATGCCGCCAGCATCGACCTGGGTCATGTTCGACCCGTCGTAGGCCAACACGGGCAGGAACTTCACGAGCTCCTCGACGGCTTGCTCAGGGTTCGGCGTCTCCGGCGAGAGACCGGCGCCGTAGTCGGCGATCTGACGCAGCGCGCGAGTGGGCGCGAAGTCGAACACGAAGCACACAGGCTTGAGGACTGCTTCGGCGCTCGGGTTGTCTCCGTCGGGATTCTTGATCGACCACGGTGACTGTACGCGGAACGCTGCCTGAAAGTAGGTCTCGGGTGAGTTGAGGTTGCGCAACATCAGGATCGAGGACCACTGCTTGACGGTGACGCCCGTAGTGAGCTTGCCGCACGACAGGGTGATCGTCTTGGTGTCGTGGCCGTCGCCGATCGCCGCCCGCACTGGCGGGAGAGCATCCAGCCCGATGCCCGCGCCGGGACCCGCGACGACGAGGACCTTGTAGTCGTGCCAGAACACGTTCTGCTTCTCCGCGAGCAGGTTCGACATTGCCTCGCAGGCAGCAACGTTGGGCAGGAACCAGAACGAGTGCTGAAGGTACGGCAGGAGTCGGACATCGGAGTACGGGAATGGCGGGCGGGTGCCCATCCGCATCGCGTCGACCTGGGTGGGAAGGTGAGCGCCGCGGACGAGATCGAGCCACTTCTGCACGTCGGTCTTGTGGGTGAACTCGGCGTCCTTACCGATGCCCTTTGCCTCGAAGAACTCGTTGAGGTCGAACTCGTCGAACTCTCCCTGATTCGCAACGGCAATCAACTCGTCAGGCATCTGGTACGTGAACAGACGCATCTCCGGGAGCGACCCGTACGGGTTCCAGGCGTCCGGTTGCGCGACGGCGTACTCGGCCTTGGCGCGCTGCTCATCGGTGTAGGTCCAGTTGAAGATTTGCTCCTCGATGAACTCACCGGTTGCCAGCGCCTTGAATGGCGTGCCCGACAGGTACAGGTAGGCGCGGGTGGTGATCGGCAGGAAGTCGTCCTCGTCGTTGCCGAGTTCGTCAAGCTCCTCGTCGAAGGCCACGAGGCCGTCGTTGTACTCCGCGGCCAGTTCCTTCTGCTTGACTTTCTCGTCCTCGCCCTCGAACAGCTCCTTGGCGGACTCTCGCCACGCACCGAAGTGGTATTCATCGAAGATGACGAGGTCCCAGTTAGCCTCGAAATTGCATCGGGT